>CAYJQW010000046.1:0-1986 GCA_964372635.1 uncultured Candidatus Saccharibacteria bacterium | reverse complement strand
TGCCGCGGGGATCAGCTTCACTCCCCAGTTTAATTGCCAAATTGTAAATTTCGCCAATTGTCATAATTTTTACTGAAAATTAATTATATCAGAAGAGCACCGTTGGCCGATTCGCTCTGAGCACTTCTGTCCTGAGAACATCAGTATCGAAGGACTCACGGTCGAAGACATGACCGAAGGGTGCCAAGGCGACCTGCTGATATTAACTGCTGAAATGATATAATAATGAAGCTAATTTAGCAAACGAGCCAAGGTGGCGGAACTGGCAGACGCGCAGGTCTCAAAAACCTGTGGTGGAAACCACCGTGTGGGTTCAACTCCCACCCTTGGCACTAGAAGAGACAGTCTGGTAATTCATGGCTATTCAGCCTCGTATTTACGGTTCAATTGCTTTCACTTTGTTAAAAATTTTCGTGCGTAATTTTTGATCAAGAGGACAGGACTTGAACCTTCTAAATAACTATGCGGCCTGTTTTATATGAGAGACAACAGGCATCCAAGTTTTTCCACTATCTAAACTGAAATCGAGACGCTCCGGTGGTATAGGTTGATCAGTTGCGTAACTAGTAAACCCACGTGTGCCTTCTTTGCTATCGTAATGCCATGCTTTTGCAATTTCTGGTATGTCCTCAACACGAAATCTATATATAACACCTTCCCCTCCTGCACCTTCAGGTTGATAAGTAGTTGCAAAATCCCATTCTGTGAAGAAAATGGTTCCAGGTTCCTTTGATTCGGATCCGCTCGGTCGTAAGCCCAACTCTGAAATACTCGGTATATTGCTGTGTCGAGTTGCATGGTAAGCATACTCATGAACCCTTGAATCGTCATTGGGGACAGCTTCGTCCTTAACTTTTTCTACAGCCAACTTAGTCAAAAGTTTGTTCTTTTCTGCTTCTTCTATTTGTTTTTGTGTCGCGCGCTCCAAAATATCTTTCAAAAAAAGACCGCCTGATTCTGAAACTGGTCTACGCGGTGCTTTCTCCCACCAACCGACAGCTGGCCGTTCTTTACCACTTGTTGCCTGGAAGCCATTTAATACAGCTTCGGACTGGTTAGTTAAAAGTTCAAACTTTACCCGATCGTATTGATTGTTCGAGATGGCAATAGAGCTAACAGTTTCAATTTCCTCCTCCAAATTTGGTGACTCGCCGTAGATTGTTCTTAATGCATATGCCATTTTGTCCAAATTAGCTGAGACATCCTCGTCTTCATGAAGGGATGGGGTAGATAAAACTATCGTCAGTCCTTGGACGGGTCTAAACGCGGAAATTTTGTTAGGGCCAGGATTGTAAGCTGCTTCAACATAAAGTCCAGTCTCCTCATCCAATACTCCTTGAGTCAGGGCTTGTAGTTCTGTACGATAAGGGATCTCAAAAGCAAACGCCTCACCCATTCTTGGAAGTCTCTGCATCAGATTACATATTTCATCTATTGTTTCTGGCCGTATTGGTTCATTTCCATTTTCAACCTTACGCTCGGCAGTGGGAGATTCAGCATTAGGTTGCACAACGACAGGTTTTTGTTTACTTTTTTCCGATGTTAATTCGCTTATTTCTCCTATTTCACTCATAAACTTATTATAAAACATAAGCCGGCTCATTAGTTGCATCTATTTCTTAAATGCCTTGTGGGACTCAAAGAAAAAAGTGGATCGAGATCAAAGCAACGGAAGGTATTAGTAGGTAGAAAGCGATTAGCCTGTTTTGACAGCATTATCGGCCTCCTCTGCAGCTTGATAAGCTTCCCTCAACTTGGTAAAATGAGCTATTATCTCAGGCAGAAGCGGTTCAAAATAAGAACCGTCTTCCGCACTGAATTAGGCTTCAACTACTGGCTGGGACTCAACTTTGGCTCTAACTCGCTGCTTTTCAACTCCATAGAATTTGACTCGGTCGGCTCTAAAGATTAAGTCAACTTCGCCGGTGGGGCCGTTCCTGTGTTTTTGAATATCAAGTTTAACCTGCTCCTGATTATCCGGATCCG
>CAYJQW010000045.1:0-1995 GCA_964372635.1 uncultured Candidatus Saccharibacteria bacterium | reverse complement strand
TTGTCTCGTATCTGGAACAACAAGTTCATCCCCCACTTGCCAGTTACTTGGTGCTTGAGAAAGAGTGAGTGTGCGTGTTCCGGCTAGTGGTTCATTGGTAAGACGAGTAAAAGTAGTATTAATTGTAGCGCCATGCATTTTTACGATTGCATCAATGGCCAACAGCCCATTGCCATACTGACTGGGGTCAATGGTGGAGGTTTGCAGTGGCATATCCCGAATAACAATTTCAGCCGTAAGGTTGGCGGGCAGTGGAGAAGAAACTGTGCCACATTCTATGGTGCCCCCAGGTCTGGCCTGCATGGTTGCAACCAGAAGTTTGGTAGATTGAGTGAGAGAGCATGACCACTTGGCTCCCGTATCAATGCCCAGTGTTTTGACAGAAGCAGTAGTGCTGTTGTAGAGGACATCGTGCTTGACCAGGACTATATCATTTGCTCCGGGGAGCACTCCAGTGCTCCAGACAGTAGGATCTGTCCAGTTACCGCTCTTGACTGTGGTGATAGTTGGAAACTCCGCAAAGTCAGGAATTTTGTCAAAGGGAGTCACGAATTTACCAGACACTAAGGTGGTGTTGGAAGAAGTGGTTTGAGCTTCTGCTGTATTGTAAGTAAAATTTATTTGACTTAAGAGAAATGAGCTGACGGAAAGTGCCACGGCTAAGAAAAGACTCCAGTGTACATGAGTGTGTTTAGGATGATTGTGCCAGTCGGTATAAAAACTCATCATCAAACGTATTATACCATCTACTCCAAAGAAATACTGTTAATAACTACAGGAGTTTCGGGACGATCATTTGGACCAGTTTCTACAGCTTCAATTGCCTTTACCACTTCCATACCAGAAACAACCTTGCCAAAAACCGTGTGTTTGGGGTCAAGAAAATTATTGTTAGCAACATTTATAAAAAACTGGCTGCCGTTTGTATTCGGACCGGAATTCGCCATAGCTATCGTGCCTATGTCATTTTTATTACTCTTATTCCCCTCGCCTAACTCATCCGCAAATTTATAACCCGGGCCGCCAGTGCCCCACATAGCCATCTTGGTGTCGTCCTTGGTTAACGGGTCTCCACCTTGAATCATGAAACCTTTAATCACCCGGTGGAACTTTACGCCATCATAGAAACCAGACTCAGCTAGTTTTAAGAAATTTGCCACCGTATTGGGCACATCTTTTTCAAAAAACTCTATAGTTATATCGCCTTTACTTGTGTGTAATATAGCGCTCATAATTTTTTCTTCATTACTTTTATTATTTAAAAAAAACCAAACACCTAAAACAATTAGAACAACTACTATCACAACACTAATGTATTTATTCATAAGAAAATTATATTAATTTTTCATTGCTAGAGCAAGCGCCATGCCCAAGAGGCTGACGTCCCGCACCACTACATCATTGAGTCCGCCTAAACTAAATAGTATCACTATAATATCGAGGAGCATCAACGCAACAATGAAAGCCGCTAGTCTGCGATGAAAATTAAAAATCAAACCAAATCCGCAGAGTATCAAGAGCGCCCCATGCATAAACACTAACTTCTCTCCCATACTAGCCAAAAAAGCGGGAACAAGTTTCACCCACGCTTCTGGGTTAACAACTTCTTGATAGCCAAACCAAAAGACTACAAAAGCTAGACTGAGACTGAGCACAAATTCTTTATTTATTTTAGACATAAAAAATCTTAGGCAAAAAAATTATACCGCCGACGATAATTGATAAAATTACGGACAATAAAACTGCCGCGGCGGCGACATCTTTGGTATCTTTAGCATAGGGATGATAATCTGGCGAAGTTAAATCTATATCTATCTCAATAGCGGTATTGAATACTTCAGAAATCATTACTAAACCAATTGAAAAAATTATGGCGATCCACTCTAAACTAGAAATTCGAAAATAGAATCCTAAGAATATTGCAAGAAGGGCGGCGAGAACATGCATAAGTAAATGCCTAGTGGTAACGCTAAAAACTTTCAAGCCCCTAAAAGC
>CAYJQW010000044.1:0-2063 GCA_964372635.1 uncultured Candidatus Saccharibacteria bacterium | reverse complement strand
GTAAGGGGTAAGGGTGAGATGGCGTAAAATTTTGTTATCTTGCAACTGGTCTTATTACTATTTAATCTTAAATGATCGCTTGTTAGCCTCTTGAAGAATTCTAATCGTCGCATGCACTGAAAGATTGTCACTCGGTAAAAGCAGCAACTTGTCATCCAATTGAGTAAGTAATGGACTTAAAAATTCATCAGCCCATGACGGTGATAATGTTAATACGCCGGAAAAATCTATCTCAAGATCTTCGTCGTCAAGAAGTTCACGCAAGGTAGGTTGGAAAGCTTTAAAAGCTTCGCTACCCAATTCCCGCGATATTAATGTTTTACCAAACTTTTCTAGTTGTAATTTCATGTATAGTTTCTTCTTAAAATATATTAGAACTCTATTTTTGCTAAACATCCTCTCACGATACGCTGACCACGCGTAACACGAAATACTTTATCTGGTCCTTGCATGCGCACCTCGGCATCGCCGCTGGTATAGAATAAATCAATTGGCTGGTCAGTGACGACCTCACGAACGAGCTTCAGACCATTGCCACGTTTCTCCGGAGCCCGCCCAGAAATAAACTCGGTAAAGGCGACCTCTACGGCCGCTACGTGACTCGGGAGCTGCGGACGAACCTGACGTAATGTTTCTAAAATACCTAATCCGCGATCGGCCAGAACAATAATATGCTTAGTCAGATCGTAACCGAAAAATATTCCTGCTGTGTCCGGCCATTTGCCCAAATTATGCGCAAAGGAATTATCGCCAATCTCTCCGGTAATTAAAACAATCAAAGAGTATAGTTTTTCAAACCCAGGCTCACGCATCAATATGTACTCCATCTTTGTCAATCGAGCGTTAAAAATCGAACTTGTTGAACAGTAAAACGTGCCCGGAAACTCAACACCTTCCTGGATCCATTCAGATGCAAATTTCATTAGATCACTGGCAAATATTTCCAAATCTCGTTCACGGTAATATCGATGAGTGCCGCCATCTTTATTGATCGCGACTAATTTCCCGTTTTCATCCCAACGGCGCAGCGTATTCAAAGAAACACCGAGGTATTCGGCGGCTTGGCTGATTGTGAGTAGTTCTTCTTTCATAAACAGATGATACCATACCACATAAATCTACACAAGTAGACACTAAAACTACCCATAAATATATTAATCTACTAATTATAGAGCTATACCTATGTCTCAATATCATGAAAAACTACCTAAAAACAGAGATTTTCACGGTTATGACCTAAATATCCTCTACATTTCATCGTGAAGCTACTTCTTCTTTTTATAGGCTCGAATAATAAGGGCGACGAGCCATATTTAACGCCCTAAGTTTGAACCGGGTCTTAAAAGGCAAAAGAGTGTGGGTACAAGACCCATCACTGTTTTTGATCCCCAAAGATGCACGCGAAAAAGAACCCTCTATTTCACCAATGTTCGAACCAGCCAAAAGCGGCATACAAGAGTATGAGATGGCTGATCTAGAAAAAGTTTGGGACAAAAGTCCCGTCTTGCTCCCCCTACTGGGCATGTTCAGATCCGTAAATTGGCACAGTATTGAGCAGGAACTCAATGGATCACGGCTTGCCGTAGTCTAATGGAATATAATCAAGCAGCGCTTCGGGATTGGCCGCCAAATCAATTTCAATCCAGGAAGTATAGACGTTTTTATCTATAAGAATCTGTTTTTCCCAATCAAACATTTGGTCGTCATACCACTGAAATGGCTGACTGAAGTCGATGGCATCAGTTTTGAATTGATCCCATTGCGTCGGTTTTATCTTCTTGAGTCGCTCAACTGTTTTATTATCAAAGTATTTTTCTAGCATTGGCACAGGGTCATCACCAATATTTCGACAATGGGTGGTTAGCCAGTACACGTCATGTGTGTTCACAAGGTAGTCAATGAAATCTTCGGCATAGTAAGCGGGTTGGTTTTCATTGCCTATAATTACGCCATCAATGTCTAGGTAAATGTTCATCTTGCAAAAATGTTAAATTTCGAAAGTAAAAGAGGTCTGGACCCTATTTATTGCTTCATGGGCTATATTCAAACACCTCATACTCCAA
>CAYJQW010000043.1:0-2252 GCA_964372635.1 uncultured Candidatus Saccharibacteria bacterium | reverse complement strand
GCGATCCATTAATTGAAACTTTTTGCCAAAGATAAGCAAAAATACTCCAGTAATTGCTAATGCCCCGCCACTAAAACGAAAAAAGTCCATAAACTCTGCTACTTGGGCAAATGGCAAGCCAAAAAGCAGTAATCCGGCATTAATAAATAGTAAATTCCTATCTCTGACAACAGGAGGTTTTTGTTTTAGAAAAAAATAAAATGATAGAGCGGTAAATACCAGCGCTGCTAACCAAAAGTATAGTTGATATGTCATTAAAAACATCAGCGGCAAAATCTGGGTGGTGATACCAAAGACGGCAAGTATTGAAACAGCAGAAACACAAAGCGAATGACACACATTGTGAATGCTGCCAATACCCCCAAGCGCACCACAGGCCGTACCACCGCTTCCAAACAAACGACTTTTTAGAGCTAATATTTTTGTCTTCATAAAGCAGTTTGTATAGCTACAGCATCTTTTTTGAAAGCCTCGTATTGCTCTCTACCACAGATCATATTATTGTCATCAACCATGCATCCCCAACAAGGATTATTTGATATCTTTTTGCCATCTTTTGTTGGCACCATCTTCATCCAGCCACTTTTGCCGTAATCTTTTTCACACATTGCCTGAAAAACCGGATCTCCTTTATCGGCAGGTACCCTACTAATTAATAGGTAACCACCAAAAACAAGTGCTCCAATAGCCACTATCCAAACGAAGGGATTGAAAAGAAACTTTGGGAGAGTAATCTCCCAGCCTGCTTCTTGTTGTTTATCTTCCATATTTCACCTCCTAGAGTCCATGCCTCCCGTCAGTTCCTGCCCCGCCGTGAGTTTTGTGCGGCAAGGCTTCTGATTTTCCAGTTGCAAGAAGATAGTCTTCAAGCATCCCGCGAGGATACCAAATTGCATACCACCTATGACCCTCGCCTAATAATTGATCATCGGAATATTTATCTCCATAATTTTGGAGCATAAATTTAAAGAAGCCCCGAGCCGCTTTAGCATGGGCGCACCCGCATTGATTAATCGTAGTAACATTTGTCGGTCCGCCGCAGCAGTAACTGCAAACCATAGTACCAATCAGTTTTTGATAACGAGCTTCCAGATCGCCACTTAATGAAATAGACCTTTCGTAAGCTCCCCATTTTTTCTGGGCGTTGATCGGATCGTCAAAAGAGACATCGTCAGGAGCGTAAAATGGTTTACCGGTTGCAATCATTACGACCTTGGCATCTGATAGCGCGTCACCGGTATTTGGGTTTGCAGAAACTTCGCTAATGGTTGGCTGTTCAACCAGAGAAGTAGTTTTACCATCAGGATTGAGCTTTGGGGCAATGATGACTGCAGTCGAGGAAGTTTTAATACCAAATAATCTGGCTACATTGCCTGTGGGAAGCCCGGAAATTCCTGCAACTTGAGCTATCAGTAATTGATTAATCAAAAACAAACCGGTCAAACAAGCAAGTAACAATTTCTCTAAAGGCAGCACTACTAATTTGCTTTTTACCGGTTTGACTTGATGTTTTGTAATATCGCCGCATTCGTTGCAATCGATAGCCTTGTTTACTCTTCTGGCAGCAATCGCAGTAGAGCCGGCGATAAGACCAAGACTGGCAAATTTAAACTCCAGCCCCTGCAGCGGAAAGGCCGCCATGCCTGTCCCAATTCCCAACGCCTGCAATAAAAACGCTCCGCAGACCGGACAGGCAGATCCCAACGCGCCAATAAACGCTCCCGCAGCGTTGCCGCCGCCGACAGCTTTACCAAGAAGAGAGTGACGCCATAACCACACTAAAATACTTACCGAGATTCCAAATATACCAACAGTAGCAAAGGTAGTAATCCAGTAGATAATCGCATAGAGAACACTATACTGACCAAACTCACCATCTCTCACCATTTGAAAAAAAGTGGGAATAGTGGTGACACGAGTCAGAAGCCAATAATAGAGGTAGCCAATGAGAAGGGATGCCCCCATTGCTATCTGAAAAGATCTTTTATCCTGAAAAACTATTTTGATACCGTTTAGAATTTGTTTCATCATTGTTGTGTTTGTCCGCTTGGTTGAGTGGCCGGACGAATAACTTGATTCGTTGATAAATCTTTGTAAATGATGCTACCCAACTGCTTCATCTCACGGAAGACATACCAACCATCAGATTCAACTGTGCCCACGCTTTTCCAGACATTCTTTAACTGAATATATTGATCCGCCTCGGCGGATAAAAGAATTGTTGGTACCTTGGTAATTTTATATTTCGCAAC
>CAYJQW010000042.1:0-2625 GCA_964372635.1 uncultured Candidatus Saccharibacteria bacterium | reverse complement strand
CTTTTTCTGAGAATTAAACTGCTCTTGTATCCTCCCAAAACCACCCATTCGTGCTGTTATATGAAATGAGACAGTCCTTGAACCGACTGTCTCATTTTCGGAATGCAAAAACCTGAATTTTCGCTGGACTTTAAAAATTAGTACGGCACACTGTGCTTCCTATGAAGCTCGATAGTCCTGAGGCTGATCTGCTATTCACCGCACTGGGTAACAAAACTAGGCGGCGAATACTTCAGCGGCTTTCTGAAAAACCAGCCCGATCAATTTCTGAACTTGCCCGGAAGTTTGCGATTTCGAACACTGCCGTCTCGAATCAGATCACAATACTAGAAAGAGCCAAGCTTACTGCTCGCATTCAACATGGTAAGTATCAAAAAATCCTTGTAAATGACAAAAAGATGAAAATTGTCAGAAAGATGCTTATTGAGTTAGCTCAGAAAATCCTTTTTGAATAACTCCACGCATATAGTCTGACATTGGCTGTATTTGCTCAAGATCTTCTAGAGCTATCCATTTGTAGTCTGTATGTTCTTCACTTAATGAGACAGTAGAGTTTCCTACTACCTTACATATATACGCATATTCGCACATGAGCCCCTTTTCTCGATGCGTAAATTCATACTCGTTATATGAACGAATTGGCTCAATAGCTAAACCAGCTTCTTCTTTCACTTCGCGTACCAACGCCTGTTCTTGAGTCTCTCCTGGGTCAGCTTTTCCTCCTACTTGTTCCCAATAACCAGGCAAAAAGCTGTCATTATCCGCACGCTTTGCTATAAGTGCCTTTCCGTCCAGAGATATGAAAGCAGACACTGAGATGTTGTCGTATTGCTTACTTTCCATAGCGCTGCATATACTCTCCAAAAATATCACCAGCAAAATCCTGAAATTGCTCTGGCTTTAAATCTCCAACCTTAATCCACTGGGCATTCTCTGCTTCATCCCGCTCCTCGTTGTAGGCATCGGATACTTCAAATGTTTTTGGCTGACAAACGTAAATAAGAGAAATATTCTGAAAGCCTTTCTCCCATGGGTCGTAATAGAAGAAACTTTCGTGAACCTTGAATAGCTCACCAACTTCTATCTCGATACCAGTTTCTTCATAAATCTCTCGCTGGAGAGCAGCTTTCGATAGCTCGCCCTGCTCAATCGCACCACCGGGGAAAAACCACTTGCCGGTGCTTTTTGTGTTAACCAGCAAAATCTTATCATCGTGCTCGACAATTCCATACGCCGCTGGCCGCATGGCTATGTCCTTGGCATCGACTTCTTTAGTCTCGCCATGCAGTGTTGTGCAAACAACTTTCATTGCTTCACTATTTTCTTAGAAACAGCGCTAGTAAATAGACGATAGGCTGGTCGTTTCTCCTTCTTGTAGATGATCTTCACACCAAGCGCTTCCTTACACTTTGGACAAGACAACTTTGATGCAGTTGGTGAGTAATCCAGTATTCTGTCCAAGTAGAGTCGCTTAAGAATACCAGGGCCCTCTTTATGTTATGGGTATAAACTCTGTCCGCAATTAGCACACGATAATTGCAGTATTCTTGAATATCCTCCGCGCGCTTTACGATATTTATCGCTCTTCACCGTCTTTGTGGATAGCAATCAGTTGCCGAATAATCATCTCATCCCAGGAATTAATATATTCTCCGGTGAAGTCGAACCACACTTTCATAAAATCATCACGGGCAATCTTCCGCAGTTTTCCTATCTCCGGATCCTGCAGGTAAATGTATTCATCATCTAACCCAACAACAACGGATAGATGTCCGTCCGGCACTTCCTCTTCTGAGTAATCTGTTCTACCACGCGTAAACCAGTTAACGATAACAGGCATTTTTTTATCAAGCCAAGCCTGAATATCTTCAAACGTGCTGTTATTTTTAATTTCTACAGTAAAATCAAGACTCTCTGCGGCTTTCTTAATGTCTTCGTCACTCGTCCCTAAGTCCGGATCAGTGCCACACAGTTTTGCTAATTCTTCTTCTGTGTGTTCAACGCCATAATACGCCAGCACCATCTTGAGGCTGGCTGGACCGCACATACTCGCATGAAGTGTTTCTTGAAATGGTTTAACTGGCAGCAAATCAGGCATAAACAGATTGTCCCGTACACCTGGCCGAAGGTCAATTGAAAGCAATTAAAAAAGCCATCCCCGAGATATAAATCAGGAATGGCTACTTGTCTTGCTTGGATAAGAACCTCTCTAGTGATCAAATAGGCTAAGGAGCTCTTGCTGCAGTTTTCGTCCCTCTTTGGGATTTGCAGCAATAACCACATAGCCCATCACTGGCTCCCAGACATTCAGAGAAGTGATGATGATCCCGCGCCTTTTTCCGGCAATGGGATAGAGGACCGACTGCGCTCGTTCCAGTATGGTCTTTGCTTTGAGAACGTGATTCCCATAGCGGAACGAGTCGTGCGAGATTAGATACACTTGGTCTTCCCAGATGTCGCCGAACAGGTGCTTGGCCAGATCGTAGACATGCGTACCCCCAGTACGCCGCGGGTTCGTTTCCACAGCGTATAGTTCGCCAGTGCGATTGACAATAAAGTCAATATCGCAGGGTAATGTCCAAGCACATTTGGCACTTTTCTCTATCCTTGATGAATGTGTATATC
>CAYJQW010000041.1:0-2746 GCA_964372635.1 uncultured Candidatus Saccharibacteria bacterium | reverse complement strand
TTTTGGTCTCACCTCTAACATAAGAACCAAATATTCCTGCTTTCACTACATCATTCCGCCTAAGTATCGGCAATATCTTCCTTTTGATTTCAAGCAAACGTTTATCCATCATACCTACCTAAGTAAAGAAGGGGTGATCTACATTTAAAGTTTTCTTTGTTTTAACTCTTTCAATATTGAATTGAAAAATCCAGTAAAGCTGAATGCGAAAGCGATTGGAATGAGCAAAGCAAACAGAAATCGTGCCAAGCAGTCGAAAATTCATATAGATAATTTGCTTTGGCATTGAAATTAAACCGTCCTATTTGGCCAAATGACCTAAAATTATGTGTCTGGTGATTAGGTATTACTTAGTTTAATATAGATTGTAGTATTATTATTATAATTAAGCATATGTTAGAAATAATAGGAAAGAATAGGTGCGAACGTATTTCACCCGGAGAGTGATGGTGATAAAACACATAATATCATCCACGATAAGAAATGGGAATAAAATGATAAAGAACCAAATATTATATAGAATATTTTTGATTACAATTACGGTTGTTATCCTTTTCATCGGCAAAGGCCTGGAATCACCAGATATAGTATATGCCCAAGTTTGTGCCGGAGGAAGCTGGAGGCACTGCTGCTATGCTAGCAATAATGCCTGTGAAAAGTGTTTTGACGATGGAAGTCAGTGGGGTGTTTGTGCCGGCCAAGATGTCGCAAACTGCGGTCACCCGGCTGATACTGATAGTTGGAGCGCTTGTTCTGTACCTTGTGGCGGGGGTACGCAGTCTTGTACTCGCACCTCACCCTGTGGAGCTACTTCTAGCTGTGGTACTCAAGCCTGTAATACCCAAGCATGTAACAGCGCCCCGAATGCGCCGTCCAGAAGTTCGGCGGCTGACTATACATGGACAGCGACGCAAACAATATGTGCAACCACTACAGATCCTGACGCAAACGCTATCACCTATGATTTTTACTATGATGGGGTGTGGGGTCACTTGACAAGCTCTGTGCCCAGTGGTACGCAAGGATGTGTGAGTGTGGGCAATCGAGCAAGTGGGATTACCTGGTATGTACGGGCTACAGATTCTAATAGCGCCACGTCAACCCAGACAGGACCGTTTTATACGTATATTGACAGTACTGCATGTATACCAGCGTCAACCGGAACATTTACGATTACAGCAAGCTGTGCTTTTAAAGGAACTGTCAATGGTATTTCAGGTCTTGGCGACCTTGTCCTTTCTACGGGGGTAACCCTTACTGTCAATGCAGGGCAAACCATTGCATGGCCATCGGGAGGTAAGATAATAATTCCGGCTGGAGCTTCCATTGTAATCAATAGCACCACTGGCACACAGTTGAAACAAACAAATCTTTGGGCGGTGGATAGCGATCTTGACGGGTACTATGTATTTGTTGCGCAGGCCAGCACTCCTGCTGGAGGAGTTGCGCCAAGTGCAACAGTACTGCCAAAAGTACAGGATAGCAACGATAGTAATGCTGCAGTACATTAACCTCAAAAGATATTTTACAGCCCGCACGAATTTCTTGTTGTTGTCGAGATTTTGCTAGAACCTGATTATTTTTTGAAACTTTTCCACTTCTCAATGAACGTCATCACTGTACGTCACTTCATGACGTACATGACATAACGATTACGTACACCCTATTTGTAACTTTTTTCGCTAATAATAAATCCATCCGCCTCCCCGTGATAATAATTCGAATACGAATTCGCGTCAAAACGAGGGGCGGTCAAGCGGTAGCTAGCCTCCAACGATGACTGGCTGTCATTTCTATTGTCATTGGTCATTATGCCGAAAATCGTTAAGCGATTTTTGGTTGGATCTTTTTCGTACCAAATCTTGCCGTCAAAGTTCGGCGTCAGAAGCGCGACTAAATTCTCCCAGTCCATGCCGAAACCAGTTGTTTGGTAAAACAACCACAAGTCACCGCCTCGTTCAACCTCATCAAAATCAATCGCGTACGACCAGACATTCGACGATGACTGTCCGTCATTTTTATTGTCATTGGTTATTGTCAAACGAACCACGCCCGTTGTTTCTTCCTTCACTCCCGTCATACCCGCCATGTAAGTCGCATATTTCTTGCCGCTGATCGTATACACCGGGTCAACGGTTCCGACGTCTAATTTTCCGGCGCCGCCGCCAATAATTACCGTGTCGCCCGAAAGCGTTCCAAACCGAGCCGTGGTTGAGCCGGCGGTCGCAACATCAAGTTTGTAGCTGGGCGTCGTCGTCCCGATGCCGACGTTGCCGTTTTCTTTGGCATGTAACACGCTTGCTCCAAGCGTATCACTATATAAATCAAACTCATTACTATTATCTTTTCTTAATCGCCATTTTATTGTTCCTTGATCTCGAAAATTTATTTGGGACCAACCTAGAGTAGTAGTATCAAGACTAAGGTATCCTGTGTTGGTGGAACTTTTAATATGCAACGGATCTGCTGGCCCCGTCGTCCCGATGCCGACGTTGCCGCTCTTTTCTATCAACATTCTGACATTGCCACCAGCCCCATTATTTTCGTTGCCGATAACAAAATCGCCTGTGTTAGCCCAACCTCCAGCCCCAATAACCCAAGCATCATTTGTATCTGTCCCTGCCGCATCGCTCCCAAAGAATCCCATACTCGCTTCCGCTCCGCTACTCGTTACACGAATGAGCCCATAAGAAGAATCGCTACCGCTAACCTGAAGCTTTTGTTGTGGCCCCGTCGTCCCGATGCC
>CAYJQW010000040.1:0-2895 GCA_964372635.1 uncultured Candidatus Saccharibacteria bacterium | reverse complement strand
AAGATTGAAGGTGTCAGGTACTTAACATCGCTCGACAGATCGAATCTGGACCGGCAACCTTTTACTATATGTAGGGCAGTGACAGGCCTACAGGCATAGTTGCTACTTTTTTATCAGTGGGGCAAAGCCCCGACGAAGCCTTGGCGTAGTCGGGGCGCCATCGTAAAGGATGTTAGAACTGTTTTTGAACGATTAAATGATGCGACTATTTACATTCCTGACCTCACTATTTCGTAAAGTTCACTATAAACTTACAAAACTATTTCTCTAAACGATCTTTCTTGATGAAAATGTATTCTATCTCTTCAAATCCTCCTACCCAATAACACCAAAATCTTGAACAAAGCCCCGGAGATAGATTGGCTAAAAAGCTATAAATAATATCCAGACATCTCAAAGGATAATACGCTACTCCAAAGAATTCCTTTTTAAACTCTCGCTGCCCAAGCCAATACAGTTGTATTTTAACCGACGTGAGCATTGTTCCCGTATAACCGCCTTTAAATGCAGGATTGAAGTACAAAGGAAATGTGACATCAAAACCGCTTTTATGCTCAGGGTGGCTAAAACCTCTAGAAAAGTGAGGGACTTTAATGATTAATTTCCCGTTAAAAGCTAAAATTCTCTGTAATTCTTTCATTACCCCAAATACATCTTCTAAATGTTCCAGGCAATGCTCGGAAATAATTTCTTGAAATTCATTATCTGCGAATGGGTAGGGACTTTTACTTAAATCCCATTGTATATCTGGGGCTGCCTTTTCATCCCAATCTACATTAACGTATCCAGCTTTCTTAAATTGTCCGGAACCAAGATTAAGTTTTTTCATGTACAAATACCCAATATTTATTAAGAAAAAATCCAATACAAAAAGACAACGGTAAAACTATTATTCCAGCAATATAATATTTTAGCCCCATTACATCGCTCAATAAAACTCCTCCAAAGTAATTTATGGATGTGCCAATAATACTAACACAAATATATTTAATTACTTGACTTGTCATTCTCTTGTAATAATAAATCGATTAACATCACTAATCTAGTATGGGCGCCGTAGTAGAGGATGTTAGAACTGTTTTTGAACGATTAAATGATGCGACTATTTACATTCCTGACCTCAAGATTTCGGTAGTATGAGTACTATACCCTATATCATTATGCGTAAAAAAAATCCCTGCGGATAACGTTCCGCAGGGGTACAAGGTACGAATGTCATAGGCAGACATCACGATGATTCGGCCTTTTGGCGTTCTTCTCGATCAAGACGGAGACCGCCCACCGCTTCTTCCATTATCACGTAAAGAGGGGCGGCGTTACGCTGGCGATCTGACAAAGTCTTCACAATCTTTTGCAGCATGTATTCCAGTGCCTCATCAGAATCTTCGCTTACCAGCTCTTCGGCGCGTTCACGAGCGTAAATCTGCCTTAGTAAGTCCAGGGCTAGAGTTGACAGAGCCATTGATAACCTCCTATGTAAGTATGTAAGGACTGTTATTGAACGGAGAAAGGAACCAATACCACTGTGCCAAGCACGCAGCTACTGAGCAATGGTGACTAGGCCGTAGTCGGCGGCCGAAGCGTTACATTGACCGACAAGTCTAGAAAGTGAGTCACCCAGATTTCTGCTTCTTGCTTTTCTTCTCGTTGCTGTAGCACCTTCTGCCCAAATTTTCTCACAAGGTAGCCAAAGACAAACAAAGAACAGTCATCGAGCCAATACTCGGCTTCGCGAGCGATTTCAGAAAAGTACTGCCGCGCAAAGTCATATTTATGCTGCAGTTGCGGCGTTTTCCAATGGCGATGATGGGCTAAGAAGCGGTCTCGTTCGCTGGTAGACCAGGGGTGAAGACCAAGTACTCGCTCCATACGGTTAATCGTTCGAAAGACAATGGTGCGGTACACTTAGTCGCATCTGGCAGCTAGGGCCGCTGTTAGCAGCTCATCACTTGCTGCATCAAGATCACGTCGGTTGAAGCGGAAGATAAGGCGCAACACTTGCACCATTTCCTCCGCCGCTTCCAGACGCTGAGTGGGACGCAGTGTCGGAGGTAGCTGCTTGTTTTCGCCGAAGAACACGCCGGCCACCGTATGCATCGACCAGCCAGCAAACGAGGAGCGGTACTGATCAATGCGTACTTTAGCGCGAACTTTGGCATCGCCAGCACACTTCTTCTTTCGGCCGCTATACAAATCGGGATTCAACAAAGGTGGATAGACAGCCAGTTCTTCGACTAGTCCCTTGTTAACACTTTCTTTTAGGTAGCCCCTCACAGTGTCTGGATCACTTCCTCCTAATAAAGCGTCATAGATCTCGCCTTGATAGGCGGCTTTGTGAGGAAAGTAAATCTCGCAATAGACGCTAGGATCACGCGGCTGAAACACGTAGCCGACCTGGTCGGTATCTGTAGGCATTCTCGCACCTCCACTTTCTTGGATAGTAGGTTGTTATGCAGTTGGGTAAGTACAGCGAGCAATTGTTATGCCCCTAGATCGTCCTTGTCAAGCGATGTGTATCATGGTTCAAAGACTGTTTCGTTCTATCTTCACAATTTTCACGGGGCGACTAGAGGGAATCGAACCCTCGTTAACGGTGCCACAGACCGTTGCTCTACCATTGAGCTATAGCCGCCATGTCTTAAATTATCCTTAAATAAAACCAGCTAAGTGGTAGCACTTTACCATATTCTGACCAGCCCTGGCATAATTTATCCATGAGACACTACCTTAAGTCAATTGTAGTTGTTTCAAGAATTGACAATACACGATTTGCAGCCGACATTTGGCATAAGCACCCGTAAAGCTTCGCCACGGGGCAAGCACCCGTAGCTCAGTTGGATAGAGCGGCGGTTTTCTAATCCGCAGGTCGGGGGTTCGAATCCTCCCGGGTGCACC
>CAYJQW010000039.1:0-2921 GCA_964372635.1 uncultured Candidatus Saccharibacteria bacterium | reverse complement strand
TGGACTCAACGGGGCTGTATTATTTCGGCGCCAGATACTATGATCCGTCGTTAGGGCGATTCATCACGCCTGATTTACTGGTTCAGGCGCCGGGGAATCCTCAAACTTTTAACCGGTATACTTATGCGAACAACAACCCCGTAAACCTCGTCGATCCTTCTGGACACGGCTGGTTTAAGAAGTTTTGGGGACACGTTGTTTCAGCAGTGGTTGGTATTGTCACAACTATCGCTACTGGTGGAAATTTTGTCTTAGGCTTTCAGGCGTATAGTTTAACCAATACTCTTATTGGAACCGGGCAAGCGTTGGCTAATGGAGCTAGTCCAGGCAGGGTATTTGGTTCATTGGCAGCAGGGATAGCAATTGGATTAGGAGGCGCTGGATTAGGGATAGGTGACATAGGAAACCTCGGCCTACGAATGGGCGCTTTTGCAGTACAAGGCGCAACGATGGGCGCTGCTAGTTCAGCCATAATGGGCACGAGTATCGGAGAGGGTGCTGCTTGGGGAGCAGGCTTTGGAGCAGCCACAGGTTTTGTGACTTCTCAGCAGGTTGCAAATTGGAAGAATCATGGCGAATTCGTAAGTAACAAAACCTTTTCAGAAACAAACAGAAGAGTGAGTGATCTCTATGACAGCATTGCTGGTCGATCTTCAAGACTCAGTGGCGAAACAGCCGGGTTTGACTTAATATCAGGTGAAGGACACACAGGAATGACTCTCGATGGACAATCTTTCGGGAAATATCCTGATATTGGAGATAATAGTAGGGCAAGTTGGATATTAGGAAAATCAAGGCCTGGGGCCATAAAAGGTGAAGATGGCTTTTTTGTATCTGGCGCCATGAGTGCAAGCACGAAAGTTAATACTTTTCAGATGAACAGAATTATTATGCAAGCCAACAATCCAGGGACTTTTGCCTTGGCTCCTAATTGTGCTCAGTTTGCTTTAGATACTTCCCGGTTTATAGGGATGAATGTTCCAAGTAACCTAACCACATTTGGTATTACGAATCCAGCTAAAGTTGCTGCTTGGTTGGTTCAACCTGCTTCAGCACAGGAAGGCAGTTTCCGTGATATGACTGCAATTCCTGTACGATTAGGTCGTTAGCATTTTGGAGGTGTACAGTGAAAATAATAAGATTTTGTTTTAAGACCTTAGTAATTATCCTTAGCACGTGTATCTCTGCATGTAATTTTTATAAAGATGCAGGGCAAACGACGGTTATGGCTAAAAATTTTGAAGAGGAAGGAAGGCTTGTTGCAAGTGAAATCAACGAGATACGGCAGCGTGCTGCGCACGTAGAGTATTCTGATGGAGTCAATGAGACAGAAGCTCGAGCGTTAGCCGAGAAGTATTTGTTGGATGTTTATCCACAGTGGCTGGGTTGGCAAATTAATACTCAAGATGGCGGAAACACTTGGGAAATGGTTTGCAAATTTGCGGGTACTGTTGAGAAAATGAAGGTGGACAAGAAAACAGGCGTTGTTGCTCTTGAGCCCCTCTCGAAACCCCAAGGGTTGCGATTTTAGGCGGTAAACCAAAAATTGTTCTTTGAAAATTTAACTTGACAAATGTCCATGTTGTACGGTACTATATACGTAACTAACGTATTATAACCGTACAATATGGAGGGTGTAAAATGAATTTAAAAACCGAACGTTTCGAGATGCGTCTTGATCAAAGCATTTTGGATAAAATAGACTCATGGCGAGGTAAGCAAGACGATTATCCTTCTCGTGCTGAAGCAGTTAGGCGTTTGATCGAAGTTGGGCTCGCTTCAACGGGCGACACTACTTTAAATTTAAAAGAAAGCGAAAAGTTAATCGTAAGCCTTTTATGTGATCTGCATAAAGGTCTAAGTGTAAAGGGTGAACTTGATCCGAATTTTATTCAGGATGCAATGTACGGAGGCCATTATTGGGGACTTAAGTGGCAATATCCAGGCCTTTTTCATGGCCATCACGATGATGAAAAAGTATTGTCTGAAACAGTTGACATCTTGGATATGTGGTATTTTCTTGAAAGGGCATATGCTAGTTTATCAAAAAAAGATAAGGATTCCGTCAAAGTTAATGCAAAAAGCGGAAAGGATATTAAATTCGATGGCTTTGATGGAAACAATGAAACGGAATACCTAAGTATTGCCCGTTTTCTAATTGAGAAATTGGGGCGTTTCAGTGAATTTAAAAATCGGGGCGATCTCAATTCTCATTATCCTACTCTTGGCGTTTATCATCGGATGTTGAGCGTTTTTTTGCCCATACGAAGCAAGCTTGTTGGGCGAGATTTAGATGCCAAGGAAATTGTTGAAATTTTAAATGAGCGCGTACATCCTACCATGCGCGAAAAAGTGAATTGAAACACAATCATACAAAAGAGAAGTTTAAATATTTTTCAACCATCTAGTTGAATCCTTGAGAGAAACCACCGACCCAACGCTCGAAGTTTTTCCCCGCTGCGAATTGCCCCGCAGGCAATTGTTGAACCATCATTACACGTATGAGGATGCGCTCCGGCGCTATTTTATAGGCCAGAAGAAACAAATTTCCTATGGCTATTTAACGGCTGTTGGAAAGCACCTTAAAGGTTTCGTCAAATATCTCAAGGATCACCACATTAAGAGTTTTTATCCGGTAAGAGAAAATACTCTTATTGAATATCGGGAGTTTCTGTGGAGAGAATTTGTTGATGGGCGTGACAGTGCTTTGGTCGTCCGCAGTCAGGTTGATCGGTTACGTTGTGTGGTTCGGTTGTTCCGTTATTTGTATAGCGAGGGAATACTTAAGAATGACCCGACGAAGAATTTGGATTGGGAGCAGTATTATAAAGACATCGTTCAAAAGTCCAAAACTCTGCTTCAAAAGCCGGTCGAAAAAGATAATTTGACCGAACGTGACGAATTAAAGTTAACGTTTCTCA
>CAYJQW010000038.1:0-3034 GCA_964372635.1 uncultured Candidatus Saccharibacteria bacterium | reverse complement strand
ATACACACTCTTTCCCTACACGAACGCTCTTCCGATCTTTCAAAGAACAGGTACGAGCCACATTCTGTCTGTCTCGGGGCTGCACGTCTCTTTATTAGCGGCGATGTTTCTCGTTATTCTGTCGTGGTTGCCGCTGCAACCGTGGCTGCGAACAGTTGTTCTCATTGGGATGCTCTGGCTATATATAATATTCATTAATCAGCCAATTTCTGCTGTGCGCGCTGCTTCTTTTTGGACACTTGCCTTATTATCTTTTCGTTTTGGACTTCTTGTTAGCTTACCCACAGTTATTCTGTTGGCGGCAGTAAGTCTCGTTACCCTAAATCCAATTTTTTTATTTGACGTTGGTTTTCAATTGTCTGTTAGTGCCGTTACAGGTATATGGTTAATTCTTTTTCTTATAAAACCTTATCGAGAACGACTCGTCTCTACCTTGAGCAGATGGCAAGTTTTCCTGCTTTGGTTACTTAATATGTTGCTAGTTTCAAGTGGGGCCACACTTGCTACCTGGCCGATTGTCGCTTACCACTTTAATACGATTTCAATTATTAGCGTCCTGGCGAATATTCTAGTGGTGCCAACTGTTAGTGTAATTATAGGACTGACAATTGCAGCTTTACTAACTTCATTTCTGATGTTGCCCTTGGCCATTTTTCTCACCTACCCTGTCCATATTCTAGTATTATGGCTTGATATTGTGACAAAGTTTTTTGCGACAATTCCAGGTGCTTGGCAAACAGACATATCATTACCGTCTTGGACGATACTGCTATATTACAGTTTAGTTTGTCTTGCCAGCATCATTCTGTTGCGTTATCAGAAGAGGACCTGGCGTGAAGTCTGGGAATAAGCATTCTAGAAATAACTGACTATCTCAATACTTTAAATAATTTTAAGTCACCGTAATATTCTGTAATGCGACTCCTGTTTTTTTGCACATTAATAGCTGTTTTCATTGGAACTTTCTTTATGTCGCCACCGAGCGATGAAGTTGCCTTTCTTGATGTAGGTCAGGGCGACGCGATTCTAATACAGAACGGAACAAGGCAAGTTTTAATCGATGGCGGACAAGGGATGACGGTCATGCAACGCTTAGCTGAGGAGATGCCGTGGTTTGATCGTAAAATTGAAGTAATAATTGCCACCCATCCTGATCGAGATCACTTGGAAGGACTCTTACATGTCCTAGAGAGGTACGAAGTTGGTTTAGTGCTATTGCCACAGATGCCCCATTCATCACAGTTACAGAGTGCTTGGCTTGATAAATTACAGGAATTAGCAAAGCACAAGAAAATAGTTTACCGCTTTGCCTGGGCGGGACAGAAATTGAGTTTTGGCGATCAGTTACAGCTAAAGATCCTTGGTCCATTTGCTGACAACGGGCAAATTTATGTGCCAGGTCAGAAGACAAACAATGCTGCGATCTTGACTCGGGTCGATTTTAACAACTTAGCATTCTTATTAACCAGCGATGCGGAAAACGCCATCGAGCACAAACTAGTTACTAAGGAAAACAAACTTCTTGAAGTTGATGTGCTTAAGGCCGGACATCATGGCAGTAAAACTTCGACTACCCAAGAATTGTTAAACGCTGCTACGCCGAGTGCGGTGATCATATCGGTGGGAGAAAATAATCGCTATGGGCATCCGCATCCCGATGTCATGAAACGTTTAGAGTCTTACCAGGTCTGGCGGACGGATGAAAATGGATCAATTCGATTTAAGTACATAGATAATAACTGGCTCTTGTCTTTTCGTGATCAATAATGTATTTTGGTTTTTTGGCTTTAACTATTACATTATTAACATGGCTATTGAACATACACTGGCATTAATTAAACCTGACGGAGTTCAACGTGGCCTGATTGGTGAAATTATTGGTCGCTTTGAGAAATCAGGTCTTAAAATTGTAGCCATGAAGATGGTATGGCCGGACAAAAAATTGGTCGGAAAACATTATACTGATTCGGTTGAGTATAATACCGAGGTAGGCGAAAAAGCTCTTGCTCATTCCCTAAAACATGGCAATAAACTTAAAGGCAAGGCACTCGAGATCGGTTTAAAGATTCGCGACACTAATATAAGATATTTGTCTTGTGGGCCGGTCATGGCCCTTGTTCTTGAAGGTAATGCAGCTATTCAGAATGTTAGGAATATCATAGGTGGCACGAACCCATTAACAGCTGATATTGGTACTATCCGTGGTGACTTAACGATTGATGATTTTGCTCAGGCAGATATCGAGAGGCGCGCCGTCAGAAACATGATGCATGCTTCTAGTGAACTGCATGAAGCAAAGCGGGAGATTGCGCTGTGGTTTAACAAAGATGAAATTCACGACTACCGAACGGTAATGGATATTGTCTTGCACGACCCTACTTGGGGATCATAAGTGATAATTTGCCGATTATAACTGAACAGCCTTGACTGCGGTTGATCTTGGTAATATCGTTCAGCTTGGCATGAGGATGAGCTGTGCGGAGCACTGTTCAAACTCAATCTTGCTGCTTGCGGGATATCGCGATATAAAGTTTTACCCGCAAGCAGCTTAATTAAACTGTTCTTTGGCAGGTAAAAAAATATAGCCGCGCACAAAAATCAGGGGTAATTCCTTGCTTTAACCTCTTTGGATTTCCCGGTGTTAACTCCCATCGGTCTCTTAGAGTGATTGTGCGCGGCTTTTTTACAAAAACACCTTTCTTTTTAAAGAAAGGTGTTTTGTAGCTGCCGTATCTTTATTTAATTTAATAAGATAACAAAGATAAGACAGTAGCCATAACTGCCAGATTAACCAGCCAGTACCCAGCATTAATGGTCAACAGCTTTTGTGATTTGCCTTCCCAAAGCATGCTTCCGATGAGAAGGGGTAGAATAAATCCTAGCCAAACCCAGAAGCTAACAACTATCGCGGCGCCAATGCCATTTCCGGTCGCTAGGCCAGCAATGACATTAGTCAGGACAAATGAGGTAACGACGGTCGCGAAAAAATTGATCGCCATCGTTTTACCCATTCCACCGTCTTTCATTTTCTTTT
>CAYJQW010000037.1:0-3227 GCA_964372635.1 uncultured Candidatus Saccharibacteria bacterium | reverse complement strand
GGCTTAATTCGTCAACAAACGAGGAACCTTACCAGGGCTGGAAACACTCGTGAACCTCGCCAGAAATGGCGGGCTACCCACAAGGACACGAGTTCAGGTGCTGCACGGCTGTCGTCAGCATGTATCTTGAGACGCTCCGTTCAATCGGGTAACATGCGCAACCCTTATTCTGTGTTTTAAGTGTCACAGGAAACTGCGAGAGACAATCTCGAGGAAGGTGAGGATGACGCCAAGTCAGCGTGGCCCTTCGATGTCCTGGGCCGCACGCATGATACAATGGGGCAGACAGCGGGTCGCAAAGCGGCAACGCCGAGCTAATCCCTTAAACTGCCTCTCAGTTCGGATTGAGGTCTGCAACTCGACCTCATGAAGCCGGAATCGCTAGTAATCGCGTATCAGCCATGGCGCGATGAATATGTTCCTGGGCCTTGTACTCACAATTAAGTGCGCCTGGCAGCTATTGAAGCTAGATTGTTCAAATCAATCCTCCGCCTTTGGCGGACGTAGCGAACGGACAGGTCTGATGTCGCGAGACACAGACTGGAGGGTCTTAGTAGTAAAAGACAGCCCACCCACGGCAACGTGGTAAGAGAGCTTACGACCTATTGGGTGAGTCATAGGGAAGTAAGCATAAAAACCTCTGTGAGGATGTCTGGAAGGGTTTCAATGGTGACCCAGGGAGATCTCGTGGTATAATAAGGGTATGGAAATTGCCGCGAGAAGTCAGCTGAGTCATAGTACCCCACTAAACGGGGGAAGGACAAAACCGATAGTTTCTGCAGATTACATTGTTGGGCTTACTGACGGAGAAGGATGCTTTTATGTGCTGGTTCGGCCACCGTATAATCAAAATGGTGGCGCGATGGTACAGTTAAACTTCTTCATTAAAGTTCAGGAAGAAGATAAAGAAATGCTTGAAAAAGTGAGGAATACTCTCGATTGTGGAGCAGTATATTTTCAGCACGAGACACGAGCAAATCATGTTCAATGCTATAGATATACTGTTGCATCGCATCGAGATATTCTTGAGAGAGTAATTCCATTCTTTAGAAAGCATCCCTTGCAGAGTAATTCGAAGCGAAAAAACTTTGAGCTGTTCTGTAGGATTGCTGAGATGGTAGAAAATGGACGGCATCACACAAAACACGGAATTGAACAGATCAAAGAGCTAAAATCGCAGATGAATCATCGGACTCGCGTAGTGCGGGAAAACCGCACGCTACGTGGGAACGCGAAGAAACCCTAACTATCGCAATCCGCCCGTCACGTTAAGCGAGCTGGGAACAGCCGAAGTCCGCCAACTGGCGGATCAAGCTGGGCTCAGTGAGAGGAACGAAGTCGTAACAAGGCACCGGTAGGGGAACCTGTCGGTGGATCACTACATTCTACCAGGTCATTCGACCTGGGAGTGTCGATCGGAATCGGTTAGTGAGATATCTCTAACTGAATCTGGGGCGTTGGTCGCTCAACCTTCAAATGGCGACTAAGTCGAAGCAACTCAAAGGAATAGAACGTTGGAACAGAGAAACAAAACATTCCCTTTACGAAGGGAATGTTTTGTTATAAAATTCGAAATGGTACTTTTTTACAATGAGAAAGGGCGGAGATGAAGAAATGTTTCCGCCCATTGCGCGAGTAGTTCAGTGGTAGAACGCGTCACTGATAATGACGAGGTCGGAGGTTCGATCCCTCCCTCGCGCACATGTCGTACCCCGCCGTGTTCGTTGTCCGAGCATAGCGAGATGTGGCTGGGCCGTTGGCGCAGTTGGTAGCGCGCCTCATTTGCAATGAGGAGGTCGGGAGTTCGAATCTCCCACGGTCCACTCGATTCGCCCTCGACTCATTTCATTCGCTCGGGCTCACTCGTGGCAAGCCACCCAACAATAGTAGCTAAGGGTTTTTGTTGATGTCGCTTGAAAAGGCGATATCGCTTCACAAGTTTCTAGGTATGGTAAAATAAGTAAGACGAAAAGGTCCAAGAAAAATAGGGCGTAACAAATTTATGGGAACACATTATATATGCACCGGCGGGTGCGGGGGAGTAGCCGAGACTCCCGGGGTTTGCCAAGCAGCGGGCTGTTCCGATCACGGACAGTCTCTGAAAGAATGTCATTGCCAAGACGGCACGCACCGCGAGGTAAAAGAACAAGAGGAAGACACAAAAGATTATGGCAAAACAGCATAGTCATGCCTATCAACCAGAGACAGCAGGAAGAGTAATGGTAGAGAGAAACAGGATACCTACTGTGCTTCTTGATACAACGCTTAATGACGCGCGCCAACTTCTCGAAAAGCAGAGTCATGCGTACGAATCTATTGATTACATATACGTTATAGATCGAAGTAGGCATCTGCGTGGTGTCTTTTCATTGAAGGAACTTTTCTCACATTCGAAAAAGGGAGAATGCGTGAATGATATTATGCAAGAAAATCTCATTACGCTTCGGCCCCACACTCACCAAGAGAGGGTGGCATTATTGGCTTTGGAGCACAAGGTTGAGGCAATTCCCGTAGTTGATAAAGGAAATGTGCTGTTGGGGGTGGTAGTAAACGATGCTATTTTACGCATTCTCCATTCAGAGGCAATGGAAGATATTTTGCGTTTTGGCGGTGTTCTTCATAGTGGGCCGCATGACGACGTTTTGAAACTCTCAATTCTTACCTCTCTGAAGCATCGTTTGCCATGGCTTATGCTTGGGCTTTTTGGAGGAATAATTGCTGCAGGTGTGGTAGGACTCTTTGAGAAGGTAATTTCGCAAAATGTAATCCTTGCCGCGTTCATTCCGCTTATCGTGTATATGGCAGATGCCGTAGGCACTCAAATGGAAGCGTATATGATTCGTGATTTGGCAGTAAACCAGAAACTACGTTTTATGAAATATTTCGCAAGGCAAGCCATGATTATTTTGCTGATTGGCGTTGCGGTGAGCGCTATTCTTTACGCCCTAAGTTTGATACTGTATCGTAATCCACTGGTGAGTTTGGTTTTGGGAGTTGCGCTCTTTGTAGCAATTCTTTCTTCGCTATTTATCGGCCTTACATTTCCGTATATATTCAGTAAGCTTAAATTGGATCCTGCAAATGCATCAGGCCCTGTTGCTACCATTATTCAAGATGTACTTTCCGTATTAGTATTTTTTTCCATTGCGACTTGGATATTATAACCCATGACATTATGATATGATATGGTAATGAAGAAGGAAAAATCGAAGAAAAAGCGAATTGTG
>CAYJQW010000036.1:0-3531 GCA_964372635.1 uncultured Candidatus Saccharibacteria bacterium | reverse complement strand
ATCTTTCGTCAACATACATTAATTAGCCTGTAATTGTACTTGACCCCTTATTACTCTTCTTGGCCAGTTGATTGATGTTTACCATGTTTGTGTTTGGTTAATTGTTACCTCTTTAGTTTACTCTAAAGTCTTATCTTGCAACTGGTCTATTAAAGGTGCCAAAGACTATACAGCCCTAAGAGTATTCAAGGGGCAGTGGTTTAGACGGCACTCTATACGTTCCGCGATTCGGACGGCAACCTCAACGTCTTCAACGTGGAGCACGATGACAACGGTCGCTGGCTCAACAGCAACTATGGCAACCCTGACAACTTCTGGAACGCTGACAACCAGTTCGTCTTCCGTGCCCGCAACTCGCTTCATTTTTCTCTCCACTTTTGGTGGGGAGAGTTTTGTTTAGGCTGCAGAACTCTTTCGGCTTGTTTGCGCCAACCGCCGAGCATTTTTAGAAGGAAATCAACAGCCATCTTCTCTATTATATCGGTCTCTTTCATTTTCGAGAAACAAACACCGCCCAAATGATGGGCGGTCAGGCTGACGAGTAAGTCCCTTGCGGGGGCCCTCCTAACGGGAGGTGTCCTCGGGCCTCGTTACGATTTACAGAGTACTCGCAATTACGATTTTTGCTATAGTGTCAGTGTAAACCTCAGCGAAGGCTCGCCGTATGGCAGAAAATGGTCCCGCAAGGGAATAGCTGAGGTTTTTGCGACAAGAGGAATGTTAAAAACGTAGCTTAACTAAGTCTCCATTTTCCTCATGATACTCTCTTGTAAGGCGTGGTTTACCAGAAACAGCTACCTTTTGTAAATCGATTTTACAAGCGATGTCGA
Organism: uncultured Candidatus Saccharibacteria bacterium; assembly: GCA_964372635.1. Classification (GTDB taxonomy): domain Bacteria; phylum Patescibacteriota; class Andersenbacteria; order UBA10190; family UBA10190; genus CAYJQW01. The sequence continues at coordinate 2,701 of CAYJQW010000036.1, read as the reverse complement.
CAGGTTGATCGTGTGCTGGTATGGTATGTTGTTACTAGGTATATATGACACACGAAGACACTACGGCGCTCTTTTTGCGCACATACGCTAACCTGCCACTCAATGCCCGGAATGAGATTATTGTGGTAGTTGATGATGAACCAATGACGTGGCGATCAGCCAAAGTAGAAATTGACAACGACACCCGTAAAAGTCAGCAGATTCTTAAGCAGCTAATTGAGCTGGATATATTAAAAGATGAGCAAGAAGGCGCCACAATCTAAGGGTGACTCTAAGTTTCAAGATGCTATTCGTGAGCTAGTCCTGGCTCGCGTTAAGGCAACGCCTCGCGATGTTCGTATTTCTGTTGGCTCCAGCGAGTACACACGAGATGAGCTGATTGAGAATATTGAGCGGGGCAGCGAAGTGGGTCACGACATTGAGGAGATTCAGATGGAATACTTGCGAGATTTAGCCAGTGGTCGGATTTATGGCGAGAGGTAAAAGTTTTCTAATCACTCGTCCCAAGTACGAGTTTCTCACCAATCTACTCTTTCACTGGAGTGACGTCATAATAGGTGAGGCTAGCAAGCAAGGCTACCAAGTTCTCGATCTCAAAGACAGAAAAGCCAACAAGGCTGACTTGAAAAGTTATGTGATCAAGAATAACCCAGCGCTGGTTTGTTTTAATGGCCATGGCTCTAAGGAAGCTATCGCTGGCCATAACGACGAGATACTCATACAGGTTGGCGATGGTGATGAATTGTTAGCTGGTACGATTGTCTATGCGCGCAGTTGTGATGCAGCTCAAGGCCTGGGTCCGGCTGCAGTCAAGAAGGGCTCCCGGGCTTTTCTGGGGTATAAGCGACCATTCGTCGTTGCTTCATCTGACAAGCGAGTATCGAATCCACGAGGTGACAAACTCTCGGCTTTGTTTATTGAGCCTTCTAATCTGGCGCCGACAACATTGCTGAAGGGAAACTCAGTGGAGGAGGCAGACAAACGGTCTAAGGCAGCCATGCTCAAAAACATTTTATTTATGTTGTCTAGTGCAGCAACCGACGAGCAACAGTCAGTGGCCTCGTACTTGTGGGGGAACTACAAAGCGCAGGTGATTGTGGGCGACGCGTTGGCTGTCGTGTGAAGCAAGAGCCTTGGCCCGAACAATCCGGCCTAGTTTGTCGCGTTGCACTATTATCCGCTCTCGGCGGGGCTTGGGAATGGGCGCTATAAGGGTGAAGGGGAGCAATTGAAACCCCACTTCGCTACCTCCTTCGCTCAAGCTATGGCGGTCAAGAAAGCTACGCGGGGCAAGAGTTGGGGTGGTAAGCAGTCGATCCCGACAGAAAGACTCATATTAGAACTGTAAGTGGAAAAGGGGATGAGTCAAACACTAAGTAAAAATTAGTGATGCTATATTTCAAAAAAGGGACCTGACCCCCTTTAACCCCTTTAACCTGAACCTGACCCCCTTTAACCCCTAATCAAATTATCCCCTTGAGGAAGTTTTGCTTTATTGGGTTGAAAATTAGTCTTTTGTGTAGGACTATTTTGGTTCAAACTTTCCTCGTTCCGTGGAGTGGGTTCCTTTATTATAGTAGATGACGAAAGCAATTCCTAATTTGCAAACAGGCGTTTCAAAAAACGGAGTGGTGAAGATGGTGTTTCTAGGTCCTCAATGGAAATAGTCTGAATAGCCGCTGTGTCGTCTTTATGTTTTGGCACTGCTCGATTTGAGGCCACTGTTCGCAGCATTTGGACTACTTCATCGTTAGCGTTCATAAATTCAACTGTCTTTTGATTATCTTGAGCAGCTAGTGATTCTTTGAGGCGTAGTAACTCATGGGCAGCTGAACGAGAGACAAACTGCACCGTGGCAAAATCTAAGGCTACCTGCACGGCAACAGACTTCTCAATTTCTCTCTTGAGTGTGCTAATCACATCGCGGGACGCTAAAACGGGTGCCACGACAGCGGCTACATTAATGATGGTGTTATTGTTCATAGCTCTTATACATATTCATACCAAGATTCTCTTGTTTATTCCAGGTAAGACGTTATGTCAATGGGACCACTCGGTTGAGGGATGCGGTAACTGATAATAACGCCCTGCCAGTTAAATTGGGGTAAACGGACTATTTTCTCACTCCGTTGCTCTACTAAAAAGGCCGCATTGCCGGAGATCAGGGTAAAACTGCCACCCAATGCCTTACAGACCACATTTTTTGAAGTACGAACACCATAGCCGCGCTCCTTTTCTTTCTTGGTTGATACTCCCTGCAAGGCTTTACGAATCGCCTCTTCATCCGTTAACGTCAGGCCGAGCTCTTGTTGGTAGGTAGTAGCCAGTCCCCGACCGCGATCAACAATACACAGATCCAGAAATTTCTTATTCGGATACCACTGAGCTAGAATCCAGCCGGTATCGCTGTGGCTGTGATCAAAAATGTTGGTGGTTAGTTCGGAGATAGGATAGTAAATAGCGTTACGAGAGCCGGGACTATCGCCAATAACATCGCTGAGCAATTTCAAGAAAGCTGATTCAAGACGTTCTCGATCTACGTCGGCGTGGCGCTGCAGTACGCCAATGGGGATATACGTTTTTGATTGTTGTAGAGCATGAACGGTGCTGACCCCATTCGGGAAATGAATAGCATTGAGATAGGTGCTAATGGCGGATGATGGATTAAAGGTACTTCCCATCGTTTGAATCAGTGAACCAA
>CAYJQW010000035.1:0-4064 GCA_964372635.1 uncultured Candidatus Saccharibacteria bacterium | reverse complement strand
CTAATGGCGGATGATGGATTAAAGGTACTTCCCATCGTTTGAATCAGTGAACCAATAGGCAGTATTAACAGAGGATTGATCCAAGTGATGAGGGAAAAATCAAAGGTAGTCGGCTGGGTTGGGTCTAAACCGCGCAGTGTTTTATACAAAGCCACCAATTGACTGGATAAATCATCTGTTTTTGGTCGTTCGACTTGCCTCATCGATGTAGTAGTATTGTTGGTCATGTTTTTGATTGTACAATATTAGTCATGTTTCCTAAGTATACCCTAGAGAAAATACGATTTGGTACCGACGGCCCCACATTTGAGAAAGCTGTCGGACTCTACGAGTCTGGCAAGGTAACCAAGTTTAAAGAAGGAATTCGTGCCTATTCTGCAGTTATTCAAGGGACTAAACCATATCGCGTATCAGTCGAAGCCCGACAGTATGATTTGGGCCACTGTGAATGTTACTTAGGCAAGAACAATACACTCTGCAAGCACTTGGTTGCGCTGGCAATTATGGCGGTTCAGCAAGGTAAACCGCTGGCAGCCATAGATAAGGAATTTTTTGAGAGTCCAATGAATAGTAATCGTCCAGGAGAATTGGGCAGAGATGAATTACGAGGCGTAAAAAAAGAAATCACCCAAGCCTTGCGACACATCAAGCCATACGACGGCCCCTCGCGCACGTGGTTTAAGTATCAGGATTCGTTAAGCGAAGGTTGCCGCCGTTTATCAGCGATTGTGTCGGAGCTGCCAGTCAGTGTACAAACAACCAAACTACTTGTTGATCTCTTATTGCGATTGGATAATAAACTGTGTCGTGGTGGTGTTGATGATTCTGACGGCACCGTAGGCGGATTTATGCAAGATACAGTAGCTGTGCTACAAGAGTACGCAAAAATCAATTCAGAGTGCATCGCAGCCTTTCAGGCTTTGCAGGGGAGAGAGACATGTTTTGGCTGGGAGGAGCCACTAGTGAGAATGGTCGTGAGCAAATCCTAATACCGTGACATTTGCATGGTGGGCGGTTTCGAGTGAACAATCCGGCCTAGTTTGTCGCGTTGCACTATTATCCGCTCTCGGCGGGGCTTGGGAATGGGCGCTATAAGGGTGAAGGGGAGCAATTGAAACCCCACTTCGCTACCTCCTTCGCTCAAGCTATGGCGGTCAAGAAAGCTACGCGGGGCAAGAGTTGGGGTGGTAAGCAGTCGATCCCGACAGAAAGACTCATATTAGAACTGTAAGTGGAAAAGGGGATGAGTCAAACACTAAGTAAAAATTAGTGATGCTATATTTCAAAAAAGGGACCTGACCCTTTTAATCCTTTCTGACCCTTTTAATCCTTTCTGACCCTTTTAATCTGATCTGACCCTTTTAATCTGACCAAGATTTTATATGGCAACGCTGACACTAAGTCGGCGACGTATCAATTGATTAAAGATTTGATTGAGACTGGTGGCAGCACTTTCTGGAAACTTAAAGAGGTGCTTGAGAGCAACATATAATCTCTTCGAGTGTTTCTTCTCCTGTATCGGGGACGGCAGGTGTCATTGTTCCAATATTTTAGACTTTAAGTGCAGGGGACTTAGATTGGACAATGCGACCCTGCTCGTCTCTTTTAACAATTATGCGTCTTTTCCTCGGTTTAGGGGTCGGGAAGCTAAACATCAGTACTAAAGGAGGGGTAGTAATTTGAGCGTTCCTACTTTTAGCACGATATCGTAACTTAATAATAAGTTAATTGAGTCATAAACATATGACTATAACGTTTTAGTAGTTTCCTAAGCAAACTATAATGAAACTTGCTTTTATTATAGTTTCCATTATAATGACAATAATACTTCATATCTTCTTTTATGCAACCTGCTACACGAGAAATAATTTTTGATATAGATCACCAGACAGCATTAGGTGTTGACACGCTTCAGCGGCTTGAGGTCGCTTCAAGATATCTTGGTGAATTTAACCAAATTACATCTAGGTCTAATTTGTTTGAGTTTGATTTCATCATAGAGGCTTTAAAGAATATCGAGGCGCTGAATAGCGCTCGTATTGAGGGAACCACTGGTAATTTGCGAGACTTGTATCTTAAAGAAGCTCTTGATTATGAGGCCAAGAAACGATTGAAGTTGTTTAGCGCAATTAACTATCGTGTGACTATTAATGAACTTGAGAAAATCATCTCTGATTATAAGAAGCTGGATGTTAAACTTATACGTCACCTACATAAAATCCTTACCGAGAATGATCCGGCAACGACCGGGACTCCAGGTAAATTTAGAGAGAAGGAGGTCAAAATACATAACACCCAACTTGGAGATTTTTATCCTGCTACGCATGTGAAAATTCCTGAGCTTATGGACGAGTTTGTTGCTGCGGGGGGAAGTGGTAGTCTTCCTAAGCTTGTGGAGGTTGCCCTGATACATTATCAATTTGAGGCTATCCATCCATTCGAAGATGGCAATGGCAGAGCAGGTCGCTTACTTATTACAGCCAAGCTTATTCTCGATGAAGTTATTAACGAGCCAGTTTTAAATTTAAGCCAGTACTTTGAAAGTCATCGTTCAGACTATGTGGAGATGTTGCGTTCGGTCAGTGATCAGAAGTCATATAAAGATTGGGTTGATTTCTTTCTGACTGGAATTGCAGAGCAATCGAAACACAATCTGGAGATAATAGAGCGAATGCGAGGCATTAAGAATGGAAACGAAGCACAGCTTAGAGAAACCTTTAAAGGTGGGTCAACTGCGTCGCATGTGTTGAGATATGCTCTTAATAATCTTTTTATTACTATCCCTCAAGTTAAAGAATATCTTGACCGACTACGTCTTCCGCTTGAAGATACGTACCAAACCGCGCGTGTTAATGTGGTGCGTTTGGTTGAAATGGGAATTCTAGAAAAGACGACATTTAAAATTCAGCGAGCACCTGTTTACGTGCATGCTGAGCTACGGAACATGCTAATGAAGCGTGAACAGAGATCTGATGAAAAGTCCTGAGGCGCCTATATAAGCTAGTTGGTTAGTCAGTAGAAGTAAGGAAGAGATTAATTGTACTTGACCCCTTTTTGTCCTTCCAACGGCTACCAAACATATATCATCGCCGCCCTCATTATTGCTGCAGGCGTGCTCTTCCACTTTGGTCTTCTGGATGAGAAAACCTTTGCAACCATTGAAACGATTCTCGTCGGTGCGGCTAGTATGAGCGGCCGATGGGCAGTACAAAAGGTGGAGGATAAAGTGATTGAGCTGGAAGAGCATGAGTAGCGTATGTTGGTCCACTCTCTACCGAACACTTCCGTCATTTTTGCCTTCGGTCAAAAATATTCGTTAAGATTTCCCATTCGATCACTGCGCGGAAAGCCGCACCTCGGTGCTGACTATACCAAGAGCCTGTGGCAGGCGTTACCGATTGGCACACCCATTATTGCCCCGGCTGATTGTACGCAAACAAGAATTCGCCTTGATGCCGATGGTGGCGATTGGGGAAAATTTGTCGAGCTGACTACTCTCGATGGCAAGTTCCGAATTATCTATGCCCACTTAAGCGCGGTGGAAGTCACCAAGGTTGGATATCAATGGAAAAAGCGAGAGGTCTTTGCGTGGAGTGGTAACACTGGTGCCAGCACCTGGCCACACTGTCATGTGCAAATGTATATGAAAAAAGGCACTGGCTGGGTACTAGTTGATCCCGAGAAATATTTTGGTCGCCAAGACCCGATCAGCATCTTTGAATTATTTTACCAGGTCTGGGCTCGCCCACCGGCTCCCGGAGAGGAGCTGTATTTTAAGAAGCGGTATGAGCAGGGGAGTATTACGAATAAAGCCGACATGCTTAGCAAGATTGGCTATTGGCACGCCATTGTCTTTCCGAATGGTCAGTATAGTCCGGAAGGGGACAATCGTTGGCAGCAGGAGAAAATCAAGGTGGTACGGTAGCTATGGCTGACAGTGAAATATATGTTGATGAATCCGGGCAAGATACCGGTGGCGCACTTTTTACCGTAGCGGCATTACTTACTAGGTACGAGCTCACAAGACCGAGCAGCCTAGGTCGGTAATTAATCCTGATGCTGCT
>CAYJQW010000034.1:0-4999 GCA_964372635.1 uncultured Candidatus Saccharibacteria bacterium | reverse complement strand
GATATACACATTCATCAAGGATAGAGAAAAGTGCCAAATGTGCTTGGACATTACTAACAAAACTTGACCTCTAACTAAAAACAGGTTATATTGATTTATTCAGTTTTTACTAGCTCGTTACCAATTTAATGGAGGTAATATACATGCATCCTATCAACGAATATCACGATTTACTCCAGAACATAATCGTCCAGGCAAAGAAAATGGTGGACTGTCTGTCGAGTAGTCGCGTTATTGACGGTTATGAGGTTATTAACTTTCTCCACGATTATGGTTGTGAAGGGCACCCCTCTGATCAAGTTGCCACATTTAAAATTGGCCCGAAGTTTGATCAATCAGGCACTCCTTTAAGACAAAGCGATGCCATCACAATCGTACCTTGCTTTAGTGATGACATTCCGCCAGCTGAATTGCCGGATCAGAGTAAATCTGTGAATCCTGCCAGCTTTATGTACTCCGATCAGGTAATAGTTCTGTATAACGTTGATCACTGGTCATTGCCTGAGTTGGCATTATCACTTCTTCACGAAGGACGTCACGCTCGGCATCGACTTGGTCTGAAGTTGGCAAATCTGTCTCCGCTCGATAAAGAGGACTTCCATGAGACCAATACATGGCTCTTTATTCTGGATGTCTTAGTTGCCTGGGGAGGATCTAGCTGGCAAAAAGCCGTCCAGAAAGAAGTATGGTGGCTTAAAAAGCAACGACTAAAGTCTACCAAAGGAAAAATTGTTTACGCGGATAGCGGACAATATCGGCCAGAATTGGACGATCTTTTTGGAACAACAAAACACCAAGAAGTTCAATTTACTCGCCAGCAACTTTTATCTCTTTTTGCCAACATGCAGCATTGGTCTCACGGGAGAAACTCAACCTTAAGTGAGATGGAAATTTGTCATGCGCTTATTAAGCTCTCCTACGGCTAAAATCATCAAACGCTCTCTTCATCATGAATAGGGCGTTTTTTAATGTAAGTTTTATGGGGTCAGATCAACCGGTTTTCGAGATAATTCGATCATCTTGTGGCGCCAATAATATATATGATCTGACTCAAAGATGATTTGTTCTCAGATTAAATTCGCGAATAACTGTAACTTGATATAATTTTAACAGGATGAATATGAAACATGTCGTTATATTTATAGCAGTGGTTCTGGGACTTAGTGGACTTGGGTTATGGCAGTTATCTAACCTCAACGCAAAAAATAAGCCAACGACTCTGATTGAACATGTGCCCTATGCCATTCAATTTAAATTGAAGGGCAATATAGAAGATAACCTTCCGGAAAAGGCCACCTTAAAAGTAACGAGAGATGGTGCACCGCTCGATTTACTGCAAAATTCACAATCACTGCATTTAACACTTGTTAGTCGAGATCTAAGCGACACAGCCTTGTTTGATATTTTTAACGATTTGGTACAAATTCGGCCTGGCACATTTGAATTTACGCATCAATTTAACCAGCAGCCATACACAGTTTGGATAGAAGTAAATAACTTGGCCACAGGTGACCACCATGGTGACGACAAGGTTGAATACCTGGGGAGCATCGCTTTATTAGATGATTCGGCTGTACCTGCCGATATGGCATCGCCCGTGCAAACTAGTTTGACAGCCTCTGGCTTTCAAATGAATTTATTAGCAGGCCAAATTCTAGCCGGGAAGCCAGCTCGTTTGAGCTGGGAAGTGGCCGACAATACAGGCAACAGTGTTCCGCTTATAAAGAATGTGGATCACTATTATGTCTTAGTTTCTGCTAATCCTCCTTTCTATATGATGCGCCATGTTGATCAGGCAAAAACTGAGGCGAATAAGGCAACATCTCAGCTAATTTCATTTCCAAAAGCAGGCCGATATGGTGTTGTGATGACAGCATTAACAGACGCTGGTATTAATTTAGCAACAGGTAAGCAAAAAACAGAACCGGTTACAGGAAGTTTCATAGTTGACGTCACTGATTAAAAAAAACCACGCCTTTAACAGCGTGGTTTTTTTATTGATATGCACTTTTCCTTATAGCCCCCTGCGCACCAATCCAAAGCCAATGGCACCAAATAAAGTAATTGCCATCGCCATGGCACCAGGTCCGGTCCTAGCAGACACAGCCACAGGAATCGGCACAGCCGCAACCACCACGCCTGGTCGTTGAATCGTAATGCAGTCTTCTGAAGTGTCCCTTAAGCCATGGTCATCGCTTCTTGCTTCAGCATTGTTACAGATTCGTCCATTGGACGCGGCATCTCGCACTCGAACATTGATAACGAATGACCTTGTTTCCCCTGAACCAAGGTTCAAGTCTTTCCAGGTAACCGTTTGGCCTGAAATGGAGCCACCGCCGCTAACGCTTGATATGGCTAGTGCTCCCGGAATTGGATCACGCACAGTTACATCTCCTAAAGTCTGCTCGCCCGTATTGGTCACTTCTAAACGATAGGCAAACGTGTGCCCTGGTCTCGTAATGTCACGTCCACCATCACTCTTTCTAATACGAAGACTCTTACTCAAAGAAGGAGTCGGTGTAGGCGTAGGAGTTGGAGACGGTGTCACTGAAGGCGTGGGAGTTGGGGTTGGAGAGGGAGTTGGCGTCGGTGTTGGCGACACAGACGGGGTCGGTGATGGGGTTGGCGTCACAGTAGGTGTTGGCGTCGGTGTGGGGGTTACACATAGAATCGTGGTGGTTGAAGAACTAAAATTGTTAGAATTATTAAGATCATTTTCCTTCGCAGTCACAGTCGCAAAATTAACGATGGGACCGCAGATTGAACTATCGCTTGGAACACTAAATGATAGTGTAAGCGTTTTTTGCTTAGCCCCGAGACCAAGATTAGACATACTACAGGTAACCTTATTATTGGTCAGTGTACATTCCGGGCTGCTTAAGGCCGGTAAAAAACTCAGTCCAACTGGGAAATTATCTATCAAAACAATCTGAGTTGGAGTACCAGAAGCTAATTGCTTCAAGGTCACCGTGTAGGTGATAGTACTACCCGGAGTGGAGCTTGCTGGCCCGGTTTTAATTATTTCCAAATCAACGGCACCGCAAGCCAAGGTCACGGCAGGTAAGAATAGAAAACCAGCAGCTACTAAAGCACCCAACATAATTGTCGGTTTAGACGATAGTGAACGCATCTGGCTAAGAAATTGATTCATGATCAATTGATTAATAAAGTTAACCGATCATCATACTACAGACGATCATTTATGTCAATAGTGGTCTTTGAGGGAAAGCTATCACTGTATAATAATGGCTAAAATTAGCCATATTATATTAAATTATGACAACTTATTTTAATTTTATTAGTCTCAGCAGTTGTTTTTTACAAGTCCCTATCTTATGATCGTGGCAAGTGTACCTTTGTTCATTTACAGACTCTGATCAGAATACTGGAGGTGGTTCATGGATTTTTTAACTCGAGAAGGTTGTATTGCCGTGTATTTAATTTGGGTGGCCTCTCTTGTTGCCTTTGTAATTATTGAGGGCTTGCGAAGCATCTTAATAAAGCGCGGACTCTATGATCCAGAACTGGGCTGGCTAATATCGCTAGGAAAACACGTCAGGAAAAACCCGTGCAATAGTACTTTCCACTGTGCGGACTGCGGTCGTGAACTGCAAACACCAGACGGTTGTTATAGATGCGGTTCACTTCAAGTTACTGCTGATACATCGACCAAAATTCAATGAACTGCCATGCTGCACCTTAAATGGTGCAGCTTTATTTTTAGCCGAACCAAGGAATCAAAATTTCTCGTTAAGCAACACTATATTTTGTGCTACACTGCCCATGAGCAGGCTATACAATTTTTTATACGAACTTTTATATTTCGCATTTAAATTACTTAATTAACTGTTAAATTACAGATTTTATTTATGCAACAGACCACACCTGAAACTGCTTGGCGTGCATTTCTGTATGGTGGGGCGTCAATGCTTCTAGCTTTCGACCTGTTCTTTTTGGTCAAAGCACTAATTACCGGCGATTATGTGCCTATTGTGCCGATTATTGCTGGTATTCTAACAGCAGGCGGATTACTTGCCATTGTTTATGCTGAGCATCAAGCACGTCTTGAGGAAAAACGTGATCATCGTCGTATTTCTCGAGTTGCTCATCAATTGGAAATGCCACTCTCATCTTTAGACTCAGATTTAAAGTATCTCACGACGAATGCGGACAAATTACCTGGTGAGGCACGAACAAAAATAAAGAAGATGGAAACTAAAACAAATGTCCTAATTGAAAATATTCGTGATCTTTTTCTGATGCTTCAAGCTCAGGAACATCCTATCGCTGGTGAAGTGCGCACCTATGATATTTGTCGGCTCCTGCAAGATGCCACTGAGAGCCATATGGCATCGGCTAAGGCACACAATGTTGAGTTAATCCATCGATTCCATTGCGAAACCGCCCCTGTGAAAATTGATAAGGGCCTGATGCGCATTGTGTTAAATCATCTGATTGAAAATGCAATTACCTATACGAATAAACCAGGGTTGGTCAATATCGCCGTAACTCGTAATCAAAAACAGATTCGAATTATTGTGCAAGATCGTGGTATTGGCATTAACGATACCGACGCCGAGGCCATATTCCGTCCATTTGCCCGTGGAAACAGAGCGTCAGAATTTGATCCAGACGGCATTGGTGTCGGCTTAACCCTTTCAAGATTAATTGTTCGAGAATTTGGTGGACAGCTAATATATCAGCGCCAAGCTAAAAAATCCGGCACGCAATTTGAAGTTGTCCTGCCGCTCGCGAAGTAGATGTTGACCCGAGAGCTAGGCTTATAAAATGCCCTTCGCTCTTCATACAGGCTTGAGAGCACCCTGAAGAATTTGCCCTTCGACAAGCTCAGGGCACCTCGATTCTTACCTGGAATAAAAGGTCTATGTATAAACGAAGTGTTTACACCGAGTGAGGCCTTCACATCAGTGAAGATTGAATCGAGGTGCACCCGGGAGGATTCGAACCCCCGACCTGCGGATTAGAAAACCGCCGCTCT
>CAYJQW010000033.1:0-5614 GCA_964372635.1 uncultured Candidatus Saccharibacteria bacterium | reverse complement strand
AGCTCAATCTGCAAATGAGCGAAGTGGGGAGCTACACGCGCTCTACTATGCTCTGCTCTATCCAGTCAGAGCTACGCCGGATAAGAAACAGTTACTCTAACAGATACTTGCCCCACGAAGCTCAATCTGTGATTAGAGCGAAGTGGGGAGCTACACGCTTGTTGGAAAACTATAGCTAATTTAATTTCCTGGTGCAATTGACTGACAAATAATTTCGAGGTACACATTGCCGTACAATCTATAATACAGGCCAGTAGCTCAGTGGTAGAGCGGCACTCTTATACAGTGTACGTCGCTGGTTCGATCCCAGCCTGGCCTACCATATAATAAAAGGGCCGTTTCTCGAATATCGTCGAGTCGTGCCCGTAAATCTTTACTTAATTCTCAATAGTAAGAATCTTGAACTTAATATCGTAGCGACTTATAAACTTCTCCTATTAATTGAGGCAGATTGTTAAAAAACAAACCATTACATCGAGAGTATGTTAGGACTTCGGCAACTTGGCGTCAAACAAGGAGCAACCTTGCTAGGTTTTTGAACAAATGCTATTGCTGATAGACATGATCGAAGAGAAAATTACAATCCAGCCATCTGAAGCGGGCCAAAGACTTGATATCTTCAGTGTTTCTAAAATGCCTAGTTTATCGAGAAGTAGTATTCAACGAGCTATCAAAGATGGCCAAATACTGGTTAACGGTGAGCAGCAAAAGCCAAAGTATTCTATTCGAGTTGGTGATGTTGTTTCATTTGACATATCTAGTAAAACTTCTAGTAAAACTGAAGTTCCTAGTTCCCAAATAGTAATGCCGTCTATACCGATTCTTTATGAAGATGAAGAGGTTGTAGTTATCGATAAACCGGCTGGCATTAGTGTTCATCCGGGACGTGGGCATGAAAACGTGACCATCGCTTCCTGGTTTTTGAAAAGATATCCGGGAGCTGCAGCAATTGGTGGGGATCCGACACGACCAGGTGTAGTCCATCGTTTAGATAAGGATACGAGCGGGGTTTTAATATTGGCCAAGCAAGAATCGTCCTACCAGCATCTTAAAAAATTATTTAAGCGACGATTTGTGAATAAGGAGTACTTAGCACTTGTATTCGGTGTGCCAGGTGAATCTGAGGGCCGGATTAAACAACCATTGAGTCGAAGCAAGCACAATCCATTGCGGCGAACTATTGATACGGCAGGCAAGGAAGCAATAACCGAGTGGCGTCGTGAGCAAAGCTTTAAAAAACGCTATTCTTTATTGCGCGTTTTTCCGTTAACAGGGCGAACTCACCAAATTAGAGCTCACTTGCATTGGCTCGGCTTTCCAATTGTCGGCGACTCGCTTTACACTTTTAAGCGCCAAAGGCCACCACAGGCTGTTCGTCAGCTTTTGCATGCAGCTAAGATTTCGATCACTCTGCCCGCCGGCCAGCGAAAAATTTTTCACTCGCCACTGCCGGATGATTTTAAAAATGTCTTAGCTATGATAACTGATAAGTAATCATTAGATTATCAATACAAAGTGTGGTCTACTCTGAACTACTTCGAGCTTTATATCACGCAGGATATAGTCGCGTTGAACGGGACGACCGTCTGCTAGATGTTTTTCCGGCTTCCATTCGTGAAAAAGGTATTGAGTTGTGGGAGAAATGGCCAAGGTTTCAAGACCAAGAAGGTAGCCAAGAAATCGTAAGAATTCTGCGTGTGCGGCTGCCTTACGAACAAGTCAACTTAAACTTATTTCATATTGCTCGTGGGCAACTCGAGAGTTTATTGCTAAACAATCGTAAAGCTAGCCTTGATGACTTTGAATTGGTGGGAAGTGGCCTGAAGGCAGCTGAAATGCTTTAGCTAGGCCGTCTAAAGGCGTCTGCCATTAAATGATGGATCTAAGTAAACAACTTGTCTTAAATATCTTTAAGGATCACTCTAAAATAAACGTGTTAGCTTTATAAATATGTAGTAGTAATTAGATATGTCTGAGAAACCGCCACGTAACCAATCTACCGAAAATCAGGAAAGTCAGGAGCACCTACCTCCAGAAGTTACGATTTATGCATTTACCAGAACGCAAACAGAAAGAAATCATGAGATTGGTAGTACTTGGACAACTGAAAAACTAGCAGAACCAATAAAGTATGCTGGTTACCTGTGGGAGGGAAATTTTCCGGCATTAACACATGAGGAGGTTGAAAAAAATCCAAAGTATAAAGATGGCTTCATTATTTTGTCAGATGAAAGCGATACCATTAAAGCCTCGGCGAATCAATTATCTCATCAATTCATGACTCGTCGCAGTGGAACAATAGGTAAAATGAACGAGCAATCTATAAAAACAGAGTTCTCACCCTCAGAACAGTTCTTGGAAGAAAAGCAATCGGGCATGAAAGATTATTACGGAGAGTCTAAGTATTCACTTCGGGCGTTAGATGACAAAGAAACAAACCAATTTTTAGAAGCTTTTAAGGAAGCAAATATAAAAAATTTGGCAGAACAGCAGAAGGAAGCAAAGAAACCAAAATATAGCCTTAATAATCTTCCCCCGCCGCCTCGGTCCAAAAAGAATTAACCACTGGCCAATTTTACTGACGAGACTTTGATTTATTGCGTACTTACTTTGAGCAACAAAGTAGTACGATGAGTCGAAGAGTGCCCGGGGCGAGAATCGAACTCGCACGTCATTTCTGACAACGGCTTTTAAGGCCGCAGCGGCTACCGTTACGCCACCCGGGCGAAGTAAAGAACTAGCTCGAGGCGCAGATGGGGATTGCACCCATGCATAGCGGTTTTGCAGACCGCCGCGTTTCTACTTCGCCACTGCGCCGTATTTCTTTTGGTACCAGAAAAGAGGCACGATCACAACGCACCCAGGTTGTTGCAGTAGGCTTCTATATTACCCCGCACCAGAACGCCCCAAATGTCAGCTTGGGAATGAGTGGCAGTACGCCTTGGGCGTACGGTGCGGGGTTTCGCTCCCTCATAGAAACCAATGATTCTCCGATAGTAAGGTCGGGGAGCTTCACTTTTTCTTCTCAATTTCTTCGACTGAGTTCTTTGGATCTTTAAACTCTGCTTTATCGGCAGCAGATTCATGGTTAGAATCTTGAGACTTAATTTCAAGGCTTGGTTTTTTGGCATCAGCAACTAATTTAGCTTCAGCGGCCTTTAATTCTTCTGCCTTTTTAACCTGAATTTCCGCTAAGCGTTTTTTCTCAGCTTCGGCATCGACATGACGTTGCATGGCGCGCTCATCCTCCTTAACTCGTCTCTGTCCGGCCTCACGCAAGTAGGATAGCTTCGCCCGGCGAACTTTTTGTCGTTGAACGATCTCAATATTAGTGATTAGTGGGCTATAAAGAGGAAAAATACGTTCGACGGCAAAGCGACCAACTTCTCGCCGTACGGTGAAAGATATCGATGGTCCCGAGCCACGGATTCCCAAGATTGTGCCTTCAAACGTTTGGACTCGTTCTTTATCGCCTTCTTTAACTTTCATATCAACACGAACAAGATCGCCGGGAGCAAGTTTCGGCCGATCAATAGTGTCAATTTGCATCTTTTCGAAGTAGCGCAAGAGATCCATAAAAGCTTTTATCTATTAGTAAGCCTCTCCTTACTTTAGGCGTATTTTAACCAGTTTTGTTGAGACCTGAAGAGGTATTCGCCAGTATAGCGAAATTGTGTCACTAAGCAAGTATTCTAGTCCGGACCTTATCTTGACCTAATCCGATTCAAAACTAAAAAACTTCGACCCGGACTTGGCCAACACCGCCGCGCATGCCAATAGCTTGTTTTGTGGCCAAAGTAAGATCTGCGACTCGGTTACCATAACGGGCCTGATAAAAACCACCAGTATCAGTTATTTTGACAATAACAGATGAACCGGTTGCTTTATTTGTTACCTTGGCATGGTAGCCAACCAAGTGCTTCAAATTAGCACCGATCGCCATGGTGAGGGCATTATCGTCGAGCGGCTTACCATTAGCCATAACTCGCAATTCATTGCAACCTAAACAGCCAGCGCGGCTATAAAAGCTAGCTTCGCCCTCTAGAATGATCTTATTATCAGCGGATGGGTTTAGTCGCTGTTCGGCAATTACAGCTTGTGTTATCGGAGTAGGCACCGGGGATTCTATTTCCTTAGGTACCTCGGTTTCAATAGTTATAGGATTAGCCGTGTTAATTGCAAAACCGGTCTTAAAAAACTGATAAATAGGTAAATTATCTATCGCCTGGGCAAGGTATATATCACGCTGAACCTGGAGCGTTGGCGTGAAGGCATTTACTGGCGCCACAAAAGATATACCGGCAATAACGGCAATTAAGATACTGCAGATAGTGTTGATTTGATAAAGAAGTTGATATGCGTTGCGAAGACGTAGTTGCATATAGCTCTTTTAAGGACAAGCCACTCCAAGTTGACGATGAGTGGGTTGGCTTTAGAAAATTCGACCAACAGAAAAGCCTGACAGCATTTAGAACTGTCAGGCTTGAAAACCTAATACCTTAGCATAAATAAGTTTATTTGTCAAACATAAAGTGGGTAAAAGGTACAATATACCCCCCTATTGAGCCTTAATTAACCGTCATATGGGTATTTACCAGACCAAATTGAGTTCTGTTGTAATTGTTATGAAGGCAGTATAATAAGAGACACTTATGACAAATTTATTACCTAAGCACTTGGTTTTTATCACCATACTTGGACTGTTAGCTGTACCAACTTTCGCGCAAACGCCGGCGGCCATCGATTCAGCCGACTCAACTAATGAGTCTTTATTATCTGATGATGATCTGTCAGTCGACTTAGAAGCTGAGGCATTACCAACGACTGAGCGCCTACGTTATTGGTGGGAGCGCGTAAGTGCCAATATTACTCAGTCCTTCACCAGAAACGCTGAGCGCAAGGCTGAATTATATGAGGAACAGTTGCATCGCTTGGATCGTAAAGCTGAAGCCTGCGCTGCTATTGGTGATGAGGAATGCTTAGCCAAGATTGAACAACACAGAACTGCTTTGACCGAAAGGGCTGAGCGATTTATTACACGACGTGAGGAGTTGAAAGGAAAACTTCTGGAAAGATTCAAAAATTGGCGAGAAAATCGTGAAGCTCGTCGTGAAGAACTTCAGGCTAAACTAAAGCAGAACAAAGATAACATGAAAGAGAAGAGAGAAGATTTTCGTGAAATGCGTGAGGAGTCTCGTCAACACAGGCGTCAGATGCGGCAAAATAATAGAGAAAACCAATCAAATATTTATCCTGATGCTAAGAAGCAGCGCATTGAATTACATGGCGACCAGAAGCAAGAAATACGTCAGGAATTTCGTGATCAGAAGCAGACTAACCGTGACACTGTGTTCGAGAAAAACACAGATAACGTCAAGGTAAAGGTGCGAAATAAATCTGATGTAAACAGTACCTCTAATGTGACATCAGAAATTCGTGTAAACACATCGACCGAGTAAAAGTACCTTAATCTGAGTCATTTTTAGCATAGTCCAGGAGCGTACGTATTTATGCTCCTCATTTCGCAACTCTAAAGTCTGGTAAATCACCTTATAAAATTTAGTACGAGCTCACAAGACCGAGCAGCCTAGGTCGGTAATTAATCCTGATGCTG
>CAYJQW010000032.1:0-5878 GCA_964372635.1 uncultured Candidatus Saccharibacteria bacterium | reverse complement strand
TGTCGCAATTCAGCAATGGTTACGCCAAGAAGACCAGCTGCCTCATTCGGGTTTAAGTTTCTGGCCTCTCTAACCTTTTCCAACTCCGATCTGTCAAAATAACGATTCTTACCCTCACCACTGCGAATCGAATGGATCTTACCGGACCTATCCCACCGCCTAATAGTATCAATTGATACGCCAAGAAACTTGGCAGCCTCACTGATCGGAATTAAATCAGGCTTGTCGAATTTTCCGTTTAAATTCTGATCAGGCACAGTATGGAAGGAAAAAAATTACACCAATCTTATAACAAATTCAGATCAAAAAACCTGAAATGTAAATTAAATAAATGGCTGAATGTAGTACCATGTTACTATTGAAGGATTACCTAGGCATTGCCTAGATCATGCTAATGGACTTATTTTAACACATAAATTCAAATTTATGCATAAGCACATGTGCACAAATAATTATTTTTTACACACTACTTAGAAAGGCATTGAACCATTTGCTCCGCTCGAAAATGCCGAAAGTTAATGGATCATATTCTTCCTTGTTAATAGTTTTGCATTTTAGACGCATCTTCATGCCAGAAGAAGATATTTTTCTTTTTCTGATCAATGCTTAGTCCTTATGCCTTGTGCTGGCGTGACTAAATTGGTATTAATTGCCTACATATAGAGGCGTATAGCCTTTTGTCGGGATGAATTATTCGTGGCAAACAGGGGTTTAAAATAAAATTGTTGAAATAAAAGTTTATTCAATCAATGAGCTGCTTTGACTTATATTAGATGCAGCTTCTTAAATAATAGTTACTTACTTAAAGGATTTTAAAGTGATGCACTGAACATGCATGAAATGTGAGTCGAGGCACGTGTATGTATCTAGGAATAAATATTGACTCAAATTATATTTTTATTATCTCCGTATCAGATCGACCTTACGTCTTATTTTTCTTATTGAGATCTATAGAAAAAGAGACTGATCCTAATGACCAGCTGTTGATTACAACTGGCTTCTTAATATATGGTTCATACTGCGGATGTATAACATGCAGAGTATACAAACCAGGTTTTGGGAGCAGTAAGAAATGACCGCCAGGTAGGGTAACCTCTGTAGCCACCAGGCGATTAGTTTTGGCATCGAGCAACCGCGCCATCGCCAGAGGAATTGGTATTCTAGTTTTAGCATCACGTACTAAACCTAGCGCTCTTTTCATAACTCGGCTCATCAAAAGTTCAAGAATCAAAAAAGATAGATATATTAAAGCGAGAATGATAAGTGCATTTTGTTGATTTTGAAGCAACATAAAGGTAGTTATGAAGGCACCTGTTACTAAAATATAGACTGAATATCTAGCCTGCCAAACGCGAAGTCTGTTCCACAAGGTGAACACATACGGTGTCCATATCCAGCCCTGAATGATCGGTCTTAGAGGAATAACCATGGGTGCTAGCATTTCATCATCGGTATTTACCGTAAAAGCAACCCCAGTATATAGATTTTCCCCCGGGAATAACGATATATTGCGCGGTTTCTCAGCTAATTCGTATCCTTCAAGATCCACTGTCATTTGATATGTTCCCTTTGGTAGTAAGGCGCCAAATGTACCATCAGACCTAGTTTTTATTGTTGAACGCGGACGGCCGTGACTATCAAATATTGTCACGACTGCACCGGCAACTGGTTGACTTGTTTCCTCTTCGATAACTCGACCCCAAGGTAGACTTCGCTTACGCAACACCAGGAAAGGAAGTAGTGCTTGAATAATAGTTAAAAAACTGGTTGGAGAACTGGCAATTACAATTGCTGTTGAAGCAGCGCTAGCGGCAACAGCAATAGTTGCCACTGCGGGTAGAGATATAGCAGTTACAGTCTTAATGGTTTTAATGACCTTCTCAAGTGTCGGCGGCGTCTGTTGTTCCTGTTGAATTATCTGAGGATTAGCTATTCGATAAAGACCAGGCTTTAGGTCAGTTTGCACAGCCGCCATTAGACTGGAACTATTTTCAATTTCATGTGAAATCAATCCTGATAAAGCGTGTGCATCAACTCTATCTAGAGGAAATATAGATACAGCAAGGCAGATGAAAATAATCTGCCGGATACTTGGACAATGCACATTAGCCATACAGTTGAATCATACCATTCGAGCAAAGCTCAAAAAACAGCAATCGGGGAAGTTAGTCTTTTTTTGATTGCATTAATTGTTTTTTACGATGTTCAGTCTTAAAGACAGAAAAGATATTAGTTTCAGTAGATGAAATATTGGATAGTATACAGTAGGGGTATTAGCCAAGATATGACCTGCAGAAAGGGATTATTAAGTATTATTGGACCATTTTGATTTTAGTGCTGTATCCACAAGCATGGAATTTTAATCATATAAATAGAACGATGTAAATATGGCAGCTCTACTTTATATAAAGCCATAAATAATACTTTGCTAATGTATGAATATGATCGTTTTATAACCACTTGGACCACCTTATTTATTTGCGACTATGGCTTATCTTCTTAAAGTGTTAAGTCGAGTAGACCTTGAGTAGTCACCTTATTTACAATTGCAAATTAACCAAAAATAACCCCCATTACATTAACTACCATTAATGCAAAATAGTTTTACTGCCGTGCATTTTTTTAACTGCTAAAAATCAGTCGATACCTGGCCATCTTTGTCAGCGTGTTTTCGTCAGAGCTGGCTGAAGGAAGCCTGTGCTAATAATAACTGGTTTTACGGGGCGGATTTTTTTATTTCTTGACGGACTAGGTTTCCGATTTCGGCTTGGATTTGCTTCGCATCAGATGCACCAGGTTCGAGCTCAAGGTAGCGTTGCCAATGTTCAATCGCTTTACTGACATCTGGCAAATTATAGCGGTAGATGATTCCAAGGTTATAGTGCGCTAGAGCAAGATCTGGCTCTAGGGCTAAGGCCTGATCGTAAGCCGACTTCGCCTCGGCATACTTCTTGATGACTGAGTAGGCATTACCCAAATTTAGATGCGCTAAAACCATGGTGGGATCTAGAGCGATAGCTTTTTGAAAAGCGGCGATTGCTTGATCATGATCTTCACGCTGGCCATAAGTAATGCCCTGCCGATAAAAATCAGCGGCGGTATCGTTAGTTGTCTCTCTCTGCTCTGCTCCTCCTGCTAAGCGACTAAGGGAGTTATGGGCCGGTGCGTAGTAAGGATTTACCTCAAGCTCTTTAGCATAAGCGCGTCGAGCTGCAATAATATTGCCCTGTGCCTCATAGATCGTGCCAATATTGTAATGAGCCAAAGGGTAGCGCCGGTTAATCCGCAGCGCCCGATTATATTCTTTAGTTGCGGCATCAAAGAGGCCTCGCTTCTGCTGCAGTAATCCCAGGTTAAAATGCGTTGGCGCATATCGAGATGTGATTGATAATGATGCTTTATAAGCATCAAACGCTTGGTCGAGTTGTCCCAATTTATGGTAGATGGCACCTAGGTTGCTCCAAGCTTGGTAGTTCTTGACATCGGCTTGCACAGCAAGGTGAAACTCTCGCTTGGCCTGCTCAAGTAGGCCAAGATTGTTAAAAAAAGTTCCACGCCAGGTTCGGCCAATCGAATAATTCTCCGGCCGGGAAATGCTCATTAAATCAATCACCCCGTCATCGCCGAAGATCTCAAAATCAATAGCATATTGGTCGATAATGGCCCGGTTTTGATCCCGGTTGGCGATAAAAATAACTGATAACTCGTCAAAGAAGACTGGTACCCAAGCCTTGTCTTGATAGAGTTGTCTTACCAATCCGGCAACTTCGGGGTTCATATGACTTAAAAAAAAGTAATTAATTTGATACTCTTCGGCCGCTTGCCTGATGGTTTTCGTGCCGCTAATAATACCTCGATATTCCTCAATTGAGCTTTTTGTGTAAGTATGACCGTCAACAAAAGACTGACGCGCCGGGAATAGCCGCCAGTTTATGTAAGTGCCAATGTTATAATCATTAAACATTTCGTCCGAAAGATTGTTTTGTTCAATAAAAGCAGCCGCCGCCGTCGGATACATCAACTCACTAACACCGAGACCAAAACGACGGGAGCTGTGATCGGCCGGATATAGCCGATTTGTGACCACGCCAAAAATTAGCCATAGAGTAAATCCGGCGCTCGTCGCCAGCAAGATGCTTTTACCGAGTACTAATAGGCGATCGTTTGGCCACCTTGCTTGAAGCCAGGCTAGAATTTGTTGGCCGGTATGTTCAAGATGCCTAGGTAGAATCATTGCGCTGAAGGAAGCGAAGAGGACAATATGGCGGACGGCATGGGTTGATAGATACAGCGCAGTCAGCAACAAGATTACATCCACTATTTTCAGGCGGCGCCAATTTAGGACTAAAAGAGTGAGAGCAGCGACACTAAATATTTTAAAGGTTCGCAGCGCCAGCGGATCCAAGTCACGCGGTGCGAATGCGCTCGCATTTTCCGTCTGGAATCGAAAACTACTTTCACCAAAGAAAAATTCGAAGGGATAGAAGAAAGCCTCGAGGCCGAACGGATTAAGCAAACTCACAAGCACCGCCAGCCCAAGTAATATACTCAAGAAGGCGAATCGGGCGGACGGCAACCTGCTAGACTTGGTTTTTGTTAGCCATTGCCAGAATATTGCTACCGCGTCGCCGGCGAGAAAAGCGCCAATGATGACAAAACCCAGGGGAAAAGAGCCATGTAGATTAGCCCAAAGGGCTTGGAGTATTAAAATGGCCGCTACCAATAAAACCATTTTTCGTTTTTGGCTGACCAAGAAATTATTTTCACGAGATACATACAATAGTCCCAGCATCAAAATGCCGACAACTAGGGCAAACTGATCAGCACGTAACATGAAGCGCTCCGACATGATGACTGCTGTTGGCAGTAGAACTATCAAAGTAGCAACTGGATTTACTTTTAGACGTTGGTTTACTCGCCAGAAAACAGTGAATAGTGCTAAGGCTAGGAAGATTTGTAGAGCCACAAGACCATTCCAGCTGGCCAGCAGGAAAACACCATACGTAATGATGTGTGACAGCCATTCAACAGTAGAGGCCGCCTGGCAATCTTGATGGGAGTAGTTAAAAACGCACTTTTGGTCGAAGCCGTTTTGGACCATATAACGCGCGTTTGCTAAATAGTGAGGAATATCCGGATCATTGACACGAAAAGTGGCAAGAAGAGCGACGAGAGTAAATGTCAGCCCAATTACTATCCAGGCCAATCTTGTAATCAAAACTTGAATGTTGATGGGCATATCCCCTCAATTCATATTACCGGGGAGAAATAATCTCAAGACTAGATGTGGCCTCTGGTTGATCAAGCAGGTCAGCAGGAGCGGTTGCTGATGGTTCAAATTTGAGTGTCGGATCATTAACAGGGATACCAGTGTTGCTGATACTTTCAGCGGCTGAGTCTATGTTCTGATTATCTGCAGAATCAATGTTTATGTCTTGGGGTTTCTCATCAATATCTGGGACCCCGTTATTGTTGTCGTCAACGACTAAACCTTCAGCCAGAGATTCCGTCGGTAACAGCACGGCTGTCCAAGAGAATGTTAGTGGCTCTGATGCAAGATTAGGCAACTCAATCGTAAAGCCAACACGCGACACATTCGTTACACGCCACTCGAGGTTTGAGCGTGGAGCCAAAACGTAAATTATAGGGATGGAATCTTCGTTAGCAACGACGCTTGATTGACCCTCCTTAGCCGGGGTGGACTCGATGTTTGAAAATGGTTCGGCGAACTTAATTTTCACGCTCTTTCCACCGCGTGGAATTCTCGCTGGGCCACTCTTTTCATTCCCACGTGTTAAGGCTCCGGCCACTCTTGCATCGCCTTCAACCGTCAATTTCCCAAACAACGTCGTATCCCCATGAACATTCAAAGCAGTCG
>CAYJQW010000031.1:0-5892 GCA_964372635.1 uncultured Candidatus Saccharibacteria bacterium | reverse complement strand
ACCATTTTACGACCCAAATAAAACCTACGAAGAAAATTTTGAACATGGGCCCTATGGCGCCTTTGCTGATGGAAAAATATTGAGGGCTACCCTCAATACAAAATACGAATTTTTGGGGTTTAAAGTAAATTCACCTTTCGGAATTCCTTCAGGTCCGCTCATAAATGGCAAATTTGTGAAAGCGGCACTTGATAAAGGATTTGATTTAGTAGAATACAAAGATACTCGCAGTCATAAACACCCCTGTAACCCAATGCCAAATGTCGTGCCGCTAGAAGTAAAAGGGGACATGACTCTCGAGATGGCAGCCAAGGGCGTAAAAATTGCAAAGTCTTACCAAGCGCCAATTTCAATAACTAATTCTTTCGGTATCCCTTCTATGGATCCAAATTTTTGGCAGAAAGATTTGAGCGATGCGGTAAAATATGCGAAAGAAGGACAAATAGTAATAGGTGGTATACAAGGAACGCTCCAAAAAGAAGGTGGCTTTGATGCATATCTTAAAGATTTTATTTTAACTGCGAGGCTAGTAAAGGGAACCGGAGTAAAAGTTATCGAACTTAATTTAAGTTGCCCGAACGAAGGTATAAATAATCTACTTTGTTTCGATGTTGAACGTTCAGCAAAAGTTGTCGAAGTAGTTAAAAAAGAAATAGGAAATATTCCGCTTATTATAAAAATTTCTTATTTCTCGGATATTGAACATTTAGAAAAATTAGTAGAAAGTATTGCGCCCTATGTGCAAGCGATATCTGCAATCAACACTATCCCTTCAAAAATTGTTGATGACAAAGGCGAACCCGCATTAACCGGTGGCAGAATTACCAGTGGCACTTGTGGCGCGCCCATCAAATGGGCAGGGCTCGATATGGTCAAGAAATTAAAAAAATTACGTAATGTATTAGGACTTTCTTATACAATTATCGGGGTTGGGGGTTGCACTACGGCGGATGATTTTTTTGAATACATGGATGCAGGCGCTGACGCTGTCATGTCAGCAACCGGAGCGATGTGGAATCCGTACCTTGCGAAGGAAATTAAGGAGAGGTTATTATGAGTTAGAAAGTTTATAAAGTGTAAAGTTATAAAGTAAAACACAATGCACAAATCTAATCCAGAAGTTGTAGATATTTTAGAAAAAACCGGTGCTATTGTTGAAAATAGTCACTTTGTTTATATCTCCGGTAAACACGCCCCTACTTACATAAATAAGGATTATATTTTCCCCCATATTTCTTACATTTCTCGAATTGCAGAAATAATTGCAGAAAAATACAAAGATAGCCCGGTGGAAATAGTGGCGGGGCCGTCCATGGGCGGTATTATACTTTCACAATGGACCGCGTACCATCTAGGTCTTTTGAAAAACAAGGAGATACTTAGTGTTTATACTGAAAAGCAACCAGATAAAAACCAAATTTTTACCAGAGGCTATGGAAAATTTGTAAAAGGGAAAAATGTTTTAGTTGTGGAAGATATAGTGACAACCGGAGGTTCTGTAAAAAAAGTTATTAATAGTGTAAAGGGAGCAGGAGGGAAAGTTGTTGCCGCATGCGCCATAGTTAACAAAGATCCGCTAAATATAAATCCAAGTTTTATCGGAGCTCCTTTTGATTACTTAACTGTTTTGGGTATGGATGTCTGGGACGAAAAAGATTGTCCTTTATGTAAAGAAGGCGTGCCAATAAATACAATGCTTGGCCATGGAAAAAAGTATTTAGAAGAAAAAAAATGATAATTGATAAATACAACCAAAGAGCAAAAAAAATAAACTCACTACTTTGTGTTGGCTTAGATCCGGATTTTGAGAAAATTCCAAAACGCTTTTTGAA
This sequence comes from uncultured Candidatus Saccharibacteria bacterium, assembly GCA_964372635.1. Taxonomy (GTDB): domain Bacteria; phylum Patescibacteriota; class Andersenbacteria; order UBA10190; family UBA10190; genus CAYJQW01. Next base: position 4,060 of record CAYJQW010000031.1, on the reverse strand, counting down.
ATTAAAATTTCCGCAGTTTGAATTTAATAAATGGATTATTGAAGAAACACATGAATATGCAGCCGCTTATAAGCCGAATATGGGTTCTTATGAAGCAAGAGGGTCCAAAGGTTGGCAAGAGCTTGAAATGACAATGAAATATTTGCACGATAATTATCCTGACATCTTTACTATTTGTGATGCCAAACGAGCAGATATCGGTTATACCAATGAACTTTACGCAAAAGCTATTTTTGACACTTTGGGTTTTGATGCAATAACACTTCATCCTTATTTAGGAAAAGAAGCTCTCAAACCATTTTTGGATCGGCAAGATAAAATTTCTATTATTTTATGCAGAACTTCTAATCCGGGAGCGGGTGAGTTGCAAGACTTACTTGTAGCTGACTCTTCGACTACGCTCAGGGCGAGACCGCTCTGGGAAGTAGTTGCAGAGCGGGTCTCGAAAAATTGGAATAAAAATAATAACTGCATGTTAGTGGTAGGAGCAACATATCCGGAAGAAATGAAAAAAATTCGTGCGCTTGTTGGCGATATGACTTTCTTGGTGCCCGGTATTGGAACTCAAGGTGGAAGCGTGAAAAAAGTTATGAAAGCAGGATTAAACACCGAAGGCCTAGGTCTGATTATTAATTCCTCTAGAGGCATTATTTTTGCCGCTGACCCCAAAGCCGAAGCTCGCAAGCTTTGTGAGGAGATTAGAAAATATGGTTTTTTAGGAAAAAGTAATTGACAGTTGCAGCTTGCTAGATTTTATTATCAATTAGTATTACAATTGGGTCAATATGACTACACTACATTCGTGGTTGTGCGCTAAATCTAGTTTTTATAATAGTTGGCATAATCACCCTTCTCATCATAGTACCCACTGGGTAGCTCTGTTAGTCGTAGCGATAGCGGTAGGCTATTCTCTACCAAATCAAATTGATTTGATTTATAATCAAGAAATTTCTTGGCAGTCACCAAAAGCATACGCCGCAGATCCTCTTTTACAATCTAACAACCTAACATATTTAGGCGCTTTCAAGTCGCCCTCTGGCCTAGGCGGATCAACATACGGCTTTGACTACGCAGAGACGGGAATTACTTACAATCCGGCAAATAATTCCTTGTTTATAAACGGCCATACTTATGAACAGAAGACTGCGGAAATCAGCATCCCGGCGCTAAGCACAAATATGAGCCAGCTTCAGACCGGAACTTTTTTGCAGACCTTTTCTGATATTACAGAAGGACGTCTAGGTGGTTCGCTCATAGGCGGACTTTTGGTTTACGCAAACAAACTGATCGGAGGAACATATATTTACTATGATGCTTCTGCTGGTGCCACAGTATCACACTTCTCTCACAGCACCACTTTATCTCAAACCGGGAGCTTTCAAGGCATGTATAAGGTAGGCAACTTAAACCCCGGTTTTTATGGTGGCTATATGGCAACCATACCTGCCACATGGCAGTCGGCTTTCGGCGGCCCAGCGCTTACTGGCAACTGCTGCCTGTCAATTATTTCCAGAACTTCCTATGGTCCAGCCGCTTTTGTCTTTGAGCCTAATGACTTAGGAGTAAAAAATCCAGTGCCAGCAACACCTCTAGTCTATTACGATTCAGCCAATCCAAATCTTGGCCAGTGGGGTAACGACACAACTGTCAATTTATATTACAATATGACCACAAAAATTAAAGGAATCGTCTTTCCCGTAGGCACTAAAAGTGTTCTATTTTTCGGAACGCAAGGCACTGGTGTCCCTTGCTACGGGCCAGGTACCAACAACCCGGCTTTGCATTTACAACCTGTGCCTGGTTCAACACAACATTACTGCTATGACCCAGATTATGACTCCACTACAGGCACTCATGGTTATCCTTACAAGTATTGGGTCTGGGCTTATGATGCTGATGAATTATTGTTAGTTAAGAATAGCCAGAAAAACCCATGGGATGTAAGGCCGTATGCTGTTTGGGAACTCACTATGCCTTTTCAGGTTCCGGGGGCACAGATTCAGGGTGTGGCTTATGATCCAGCTACCCAGCGAATATATGTTTCGCAAACCTACGCTGCTGGGTGGCTTCCGGGTGCTGGTGCCTATGACAGGCGCCCTGTCATTCAAGTTTTTCAGGTAAATAATGCGATACCAACCCCGACCGCTACCGTCTCCCTTTCTGCCTCCCCAACCTCCATCTCTCCAGGTTCATCCTCAACCCTAACTTGGACATCTGCAAACGTCACATCTTGTTCTATTAATCCAGGTGGATGGTCAGGCACTTCAAACACTACTGGTCAATCAACTGGCGCGCTTTTTGCAACTGTGACATATACAATTTCCTGTACTGGTGGCACGGCTACTGATTCGGTAACAGTAAATGTTGCTTCCGGAAATACTATCACTGTTAATCCTAGTGTTTCTTTACAGACCATGCGCGGTTGGGAAGTGGTAGCGCAAGCAGATCAATACAGACCAGATTTTGGCAGTTATCAAAATGTAGTATTAGATAAGGTGGTTGAGGCAGGCATAAACCGGGTACGTTTTGAAGTAAGATCAGGTTCTGAAAATATAACCGACTCTTTTCTTAATTGGAAGAATGCCGGGTATCCAAATACAGGAGCCGCATACACCACTTGGCGCGCCAAACGCTACGAAACAATAAACGACAACAGCAGTCCGACTAGCATGGACGCTTCCAAGTTCTATTGGACCGAAATCGACTCTGTTGTAGATTCGATCATTAATCCTCTTAGGGCCAAGATGGCAGCAAAAGGAGAATCGCTCTATATTAATTTTAACTACGTGGCTTTTTATGGCGCTGTTACTTCTGGCGCTTCTAATGTTCACCAAACACCAGCTGAATATGCCGAGTTTATGTTAGCAGCGTTTCAACATTTACAATCTAAGTATGGCTGGGTACCAAATGCAATTGAAGTTGTTCTGGAGCCTGATAATACAACTAACTGGGGGGGCACATTACTCGGTCAAACCATTGCGGCTGCTGGAGCGCGTTTGGCCGCCAATGGTTTCACTCCCGACTTCATTGCGCCTGCTACCACAAACATGACAACAGCTAGCACTTGGTTTGACGATATGTGGGCAGTTACAGCGGCTCGTCCTTATCTTAAAGAATTATCTTACCACCGTTATTCCGGTGTAAGTACCGCAACTCTACAAGCTATTGCAAATAAAGCTCAAGCGGCAGGCATATCTACAGCAATGCTGGAATGGTGGGATCCGGGGAACACATTTAATGTTCTTCACGAAGATTTGAAGGTTGGTAGAAATAGTGCTTGGGAACAGTCAGTGATGGTAGACACCAGTAATAATCCTGGAACTTTGACGATATCTTACATTAATCCATCTAACCCAACGGTTGCAACTTTTACAAACCCAACAAAATACTATCAACAATATTATAAATATGTTCGTATGGGTGCGGTAAGAGTTGAGGCCACTAGCAGTAATTCTAGTTTTGACCCGCTTGCTTTTAGAAATCAAGATGGTAAGTATACTGTGGTAATTAAAGCTAACAATAGTGGTTCTTTTTCCATTAATGGTTTACCGGCAGGTACTTATGGAATTTACTACACTACAAGTAGCGCAGCATCACCAACTACTCCAGACCAATACGCAATTAATCTTACTGACCAAACTATTTCTTCTGGTCAATCAATAACTACAACCATTCCTGCTTACGGTGTAATCACAATTTATAATAAAGCAGCTGGCACACCCTATGTCACTCCTCCCTACGCCACCCCCTACGCCACCCCCTACGCCACCCCCTACGCCACCCCCTACGCCACCCCACCTCCAAGCACTAATCCTGTAGGTCACTGGAGGTTTGACGAAAGTTCAGGAATCGTTGCTAGTGATTCATCAGTCAATGGGAACAATGGAAATCTTGTCAATGGCCCCGCTTGGACAACTGGGAAGATTAGCAACGCTCTTGCCTTCGACGGAGTAGATGATTATGTCAGTGTTAATGATGGTGTATCGCTCAATCCTACCAATATTACTCTTTCGGCTTGGGTTAAGCCTGCTAATGCTTCATCTGGTGGAATAGTCATATC
>CAYJQW010000030.1:0-6809 GCA_964372635.1 uncultured Candidatus Saccharibacteria bacterium | reverse complement strand
ATCAAGTAAAACATCTGTTATTGGATAGTTGAACCAGCACCAGTTTCAGGAAATAGTTGAGACGCATAATCTGGATCACGATCTAAGCACTGAGAGTAGAATTTTTTCGGCACTGCTTGTTTGTAACTATTTACCGAACGTGTGGTAATAGAAAGGCTACCTTCGCAATTATTCGAGCTGACCGGAATATCTATCGCCTGTCCGGCAATCATTTTCTGTAAATCTAATATTCTTAGACTGTTATCTCCATCTCCATTCAACAAGTTTGCAAAATAAGAAACCGGAAAACCGTGCTGATTAACAACTTGTCGCCAATCCGGAATAAAACTGGCATATGAAGTACCACCGGGAGGCAAAATATTGAAGTTATATGCTGCCGTGTTTGCTCGCCTTTGAGATCCAGCATAACTGCTCCAAAAACTCCAAGAGGTTTTTGATACGGCGTTAAAAGCAACACCTTCGGAAGTATTATGTACTGGCAAAATAGGAAAATCATCCCAGAGTCCGTCAGCCGCTGGATCAAGTGCCACGATCGCTTGCACCCGATTGCCTGTCTGCCGCAGATATTCATCGGCAGCATAGTAAGATACATAAGAACCCCAACTGTGCCCAACTAGGATAATTTTACCTGCAGAGAAGCCAGCTTGGTTTAATTGATTCATAACCCAAGCACCGGCCGCCGGCGTCCACTTTTTCCCGTCTAGAGGTAATGGATTATCTTTTGCCCCTTCGCGCCAATCCACTGTTGCAACTTGGTACCCCTTATCGATCAATGCTTGTGTGAGGTGCTTAAATTTATCACTCTCGGAGTTATCGTTGCGACCATGAATCACTACCCAAACTGGTTTATCAATATTAAGATCCTCTCCCCGATCGCGCCGCTTTAACGCAATAGCTGTCGGCTGGGGACGCTTATCAATGCTAAGCATGCCGGCCAACTCTTGAGTTCTATAAGGTACCGCCTCAATATGAACTGGAAATACTGGCGTTTTTACATCGGCAGCGGTATAACCGAAACCTGGCGCAGGGTACAAAGTCCAATCTAAAATAGTAACCGTATAGGTATCTGCCGAAAGAGAAGTGCTAATCGCCTGCCCTGCTCCGCCAAGACTTTTAGCACTGTAGACTCGTCCCAGTTCTTTTGTACCAACTAATCGCAATTCAATTGATGGTCGAATAGGCATCGACGTTCCAGAAACATACTGGCCTTGCAAATCCGTCCAGATATTCACCATTGATTTCTCGGAAAGCGCGAACTGAAACTTTATTTCTCTATATCGGTTCAAATCAACCTCCGGTGCGGCTGGCAAGTCACCGATTGCCGCAACCGGGTACGGATTATCTGGCATTGTAATTGATAATCTATCTATTGTGCTTGCAACCAGGGTTCGGCTGACTATTGCTTTATTTAACATACTCTCTTTATCCTGATCAGATAGTTGTTCATCCTCTGGCAACACTACATCACTCTCGACCAATGCTACGACTGTGCCTTCAATTTCAATATCAATTGATCCGTGCTCAATTATTTGGACTTTTGTTTCATTCGCGCCCTCGGCAAAATTCCAGATGTTATCAAAGTAGTAGCTGTTGCCTCCCTCGCGACGTGTCTCGGCGGCCGACTTGGCCAGCGCCAGCGCCCTTTGATAACGCCTGGTATTCTCCGGCAGCTTATCTCTATCAATCCAATCCTTTTCTCCATCGTTATTTTTATCAACACCAATATCATTCGATTGCGATTCTCGTGCCTTCTTGCCCGCAACTATTTCTTTACCATTAATATTCATCTTAAAAGTCACTCCCGGCGGACCTTGACCGCCAGGTGAGGCAACGTTCGCTGTAAACGACTTACCCTCATAAGGCCCGAATGACGTTGTGTGTGTGCTCATGTGACGCGCATACGGATCCTCGGTCGGGCCAGCGTATACGTCAATTGTTAAAGTTCCCGACTCACCAGAATTATTTCGCACTAGACCAAGAGCGTTAAACGTCTCGTTGTGAAAGATAACCGGAGTGCGCGCATCAACTATTTCTGTAAATGCCGGTCCAAATCCTTCTTGGCTGGCTGCCCCATTTGCAATCCGATGAATGCTAAGAGTTGGCTGGAATACTTCCCGTTCAATGATTTCACTGAAAGTATCCGCCTTATTGCTTATGTAAGCATTCACCGCCGAGCCACGAGAGATTTGAACTACTAACGTGTTGGGGGCACCGGGATGAACAATAATTGCACCATTATAATAAGTGTAGAAGTGGCGCGGTACTTCGCCCAATCCTTCGTCATTGACGTAGTATAGAACATCGGAAAAACTCCCGGATCCGTCGTTGCTGTCCGGTTTTATAATGAAATACTGTTCCTGCGGGTTTATATTATTCGCTAGAAAGATTAGTTTGTATGGTGACGAATACCCTGGGTGGCCACCACGCATCTGAACAATTTGATTATCCGCCAGAAAACGCTCCCATACCGGGTAAGTCAAGAGTTTATTTGGGTAACCCCAGTCTTGCGCTAACGCCACACTAAGCATCCTATTTGTCTGTGGACTCAAAGGTTCAATCCGCAACTGATCTGCATGAACATCACCAGTAAGACTGATTGATGAAAAGTCTAACCGTGTGTGGATATCTGATCGCACGACGATAGAAGTTAGACCATCTTCATGGTTGAATATAATTTTCTGTGTATTGGTAACCGGCTGTTGCTCCACTAAATTCTCGCCGCTGAAAGCATAAGCCGTGGCTGAATCCAGAGCCGCAATTTGCATCTGTACTCCAACCACTCTCGACCTAATCTCTGAAAAATCAAGGGTCACAACTTTGCCAAGAGCTCTGAATGCACTTTCTTCTAACGCTGCCGTACTGCTATCACTCTCTTCGTTTCCCGTTTCTTCATCCACCGTCTCTGCCTCAGTCGTGGTATCACTCAAGCGCGCCACTTCAATGGTATCGATCGTTGTGCCTCCGGCATTGATAAATAGCTGTCCGTCATGCACCCGGGTAATCTGTGGTTGCTGGTAGGTTCGCTCAGCGCCGTTTGGCAGCCTAATTACTGTTGTATGTTGATCATCTGTGTCCGTCATTGTAATCAAGTACTGGCCATAAGGCAGTGAGACTGAATCACGATTATCAGTTACTCCTTGGCCATTATCCATCAAGACAACTCCGATGTTTGTATCAGAACGTTCCGGCATAATAATCACACCATGTCCGGTTTCTGCGTTGTACGATTCCGTATCGTTGTACAGGTATAAATGAGTATCATCGGACGGAGTCATCGTCAGGCTAAGCTTAGTCTCGTAAGTCTCGCCTGACACACGGGTTGGCAGGGGTGGTGAGACCACATAGCTGCGGTCGGTGAATGTAATCGCATCCGCGGCAATGACGGCGTTCCCGCTTAAGCGGGAAAAGGCGGTGAAGTCGTTTAGGAGCTGCTCGCCGGAGCTTGCACTTGATGGCTGATTAGTCGGGGTCTCTGATTCAACTTTTTTAACCGTCAAAATTTCGCCGCCTGAAACACGCCAGTTTTTCAGTGTTAACTTACCACCGAGTCCATTAGCAGATAATTTTGCAACCACTCCAGTACCATCCTCTTCGAATGAAGCGGTTGCTGAACTGAATAATTCCGTTTGTAAATTTGGTAAATCCAGGCTTAGTTCAAGCTGGTACATTTCAGCTATATCCTGCCAATGGCTGATAACGGCTAGTAACGCCCGCTTGGATACATCAAGCAGTGTAGCATTATGAGAGTTGTCGTTAGCCACCCCCTCGTACGCCTTGATCTGATCAGCAAAGGCTAAGATTTGATCACGAACATCGTTTACGTAGACTTGACGAAGACTTAACGAGGCATTGGAGAGTTCAAGCGCTAGTGCATTGAGACGTTCTTCCCCGACAACGAAGGCTCGAGCTGCTAGAGCCAAGTCACGGTCAGTTTCATCCAAACTAGTCTCATTTAATAGTGAGTTCAGATACTGGAGGGGAGCTCTGTATGCTATAGATGAATCTTGGTCAGTTGTCGTTCCAGTATTTTCAACACTATCAGGATCAGTACTTTCTTCGTTTCCAGCCTCTTCACTTTCACTCGTTTCATCACCATTCTCTTCGTTTCCCGTTTCTTCATCCACCGTCTCTGCCTCAGTCGTGGTATCACTCAAGCGCGCCACTTCAATGGTATCGATCGTTGTGCCTCCGGCATTGATAAATAGCTGTCCGTCATGCACCCGGGTAATCTGTGGTTGCTGGTAGGTTCGCTCAGCGCCGTTTGGCAGCCTAATTACTGTTGTATGTTGATCATCTGTGTCCGTCATTGTAATCAAGTACTGGCCATAAGGCAGTGAGACTGAATCACGATTATCAGTTACTCCTTGGCCATTATCCATCAAGACAACTCCGATGTTTGTATCAGAACGTTCCGGCATAATAATCACACCATGTCCGGTTTCTGCGTTGTACGATTCCGTATCGTTGTACAGGTATAAATGAGTATCATCGGACGGAGTCATCGTCAGGCTAAGCTTAGTCTCGTAAGTCTCGCCTGACACACGGGTTGGCAGGGGTGGTGAGACCACATAGCTGCGGTCGGTGAATGTAATCGCATCCGCGGCAATGACGGCGTTCCCGCTTAAGCGGGAAAAGGCGGTGAAGTCGTTTAGGAGGAATTTTTCCGAAGCATCAGCTGTCCGCGTTGACAAAAAAATAACCCCTGATTGGGGTGTAGCTGCTACTAAAAGGATCGCTAAGACTAGAAATGAAGCAATGAGCCTTTCAGCTATTTTTTTTCCTATAAAATATTGAAACATCTTTTGTACTGAATTGAGCATACCAACGAAGCACTATACTGTAAATGGTAATTATAGTCAATTGATGTCATAGCGTAAGTATATGAGGTTAAGATCACCTTTATTTATACTATGGCAAATCCCATAGTAATTCCATATCAGAAAAAAAGGGCCTGAAGCCCATTTTTTCTGATGCGGACAGGGTGGGATTCCCCTTCGGTCAGGTGCCTGACGGAACCTGCCTTCGGGCCGGGACTCGCGGTCCTCGCCTTGGCTTTGCGGCCAAACTTTAGACATCGCTCCGTCCTTCTCATCCCAACGCGAGTGAAGCAGTTCACTCGCTCCCTGCCACTCATTCACTTCGTTCATTCGTGATGTGTACCCCATTTAGTAGACACATTCAAACCTCCAAACCCTCGACCTGGGCCAGAAGATGATTCCTGTAGTCAACTGGCGTCATCTTCTTTCTGGTCCACTGTTTTCTTTCGTAGTTGTAGTATCTCATGTACTCCTCAATTCTCAAACGCAGCTCTGAAAAAGACTGACAGGCCTGGTAGTCCAGCTCATCTTTCATATGGCCAAAGAAAGATTCGATCGGAGCGTTATCAATGCAATTGCCTTTTTGAGACATAGATTGGTTCATTTTCAGCTCTTGCACGGCTGCCATGAACGAGGGATTGGTGTAGTGGAATCCCTGGTCAGAATGAATCAGCGCATCTTTACACAAACTAACTGACATTTGCTGTATAGTCTCAACCACCAACGCCATATCAATCCGCAAGGAAGCTTTCCAAGCTACAACTTCTCCGCTGGCAACGTCTTTGACGACAGAAAGATAGACGAATCGATTAAGAATGGGTAAGTACGTTATGTCAGTGCAGAAAACTTTGAAAGGAGCTACCTGGTGAAACTCTCGTTTCAGCTTGTTAGGAAATATCCGATGTTCCATAGTCTTCTGGTGAGCGGCTCGATAGGGATTCTTCCGCCGCACCTTGGCCACTAATCCATACTTTTTCATGATGCGCTGGACTTTCTTGTGATTCATGTCTGGCAGCCGCATTTTAAGGCTTCGCCAGCCGTATTTGCCCTTGCCTTTGTTGAAGACTGCCTTGATTTTGCAGTAATCCTCGTAGTCTTTGTCGGGCTGATCTGCCTGTACCAGCCATTTGTAATAGCCACTCCTGGAAACATTCGCCAGTGCGCAGAGGATAATTACATCAGCTTTTAACTCTCTGATGATTCGGTATTTTTCTTGAGGCCTGAGTTTGACTCCGCTCGCCTGGCCCGGAGTTGTGCTAAAAAAGCATTCTCGGCTTCAAGATACTGAACTTGCAGCGCAAGACGTCTCACTCGGTCAGCTTCTGGTGAACTGCTTCTTTTGTAGCCGACGTCTGCTGGTATACCCGATGGTTTAGTGAGGCTTTCCAGTCCTTCGCGCAAAACCAGGCGCTTCCAATCTCTAATCGTATGCCGGCAATAGTCCTTTTTCCATATACTGGGATCAAAGCCGGCTTGTCGCCAGATGTCATCGGCCTTAATACCTTTAGCATACAGAGTAATGGCGCGTCTTTTGAATTCGTAGGTGTAATGAATCATCCGTTCGCTGACGCGCCAGACGCACGGATTCGTTTTTAAATGAGCGATTTGCTCACTAGTAAATATTGTTCTCATAGTTCTTTCGTTAAAGCTTAATCGTAACGAAAGAAACAATGGTACCGTACTTCCCGTGTCCACTTTACGGGGTACGGATCATTCGCGGACAGGGTGGGATTCGAACCCACGGACCCTGTAAGGGGTCAGCACATTAGCAGTGTGCTGCTTTAGACCACTCAGCCACCTGTCCCTAGTAACTTAGTATCAACACATTTGCCCCGACTGTAAAATGCCTGTATAAAAGCTCAATAGCGCGCCCGTAGCTCAGTTGGTAGAGCAGTGGCCTCTTAAGCCAACGGTCGTGGGTTCGAATCCCTCCGGGCGCACCAGAAGTAACTTGTTCGGAATTAAGAATATGGAGCGATTTTGCGGAAGCCA
>CAYJQW010000029.1:0-8068 GCA_964372635.1 uncultured Candidatus Saccharibacteria bacterium | reverse complement strand
GGTCAGGCTTTCGCCCATTGCCGAAGATTCTCGACTGCAGCCACCCGTAGGTGTCAGGACAGTGTCGCAGTTCCCGTGTTGGGGGTCATGCTCTCACACCCCCTACCCGTCGTTGCCTTGGTGAGCCATTACCTCACCAACTAGCTGATAGGACGCAGGATGTTCCGGATGCGATAAATCTTTACTCGTACCTCACTGCCGTTCGGCACGACGTAATCCGTAATTTGTAATCCGTAACTTGGGTCGTTCCCGAATTACGATTTACTAGTTGCGAGTTACGCGTGCTGAGCGATAGCGAGGCACGAGACCATGGGGAATTAGTCAATCTTTCGATTGGTTATGCCCCACATCCGGGTACATTCCCTACGTGTTACTAACCCGTTTGCCACGTCCTTCGCTCATCACTACGTGATGAGCTACGGAGTGCAAGCGCGGTCCAATTAGACCCGCATTTATACTTCGAAGCTCTTTACGCAGTAAAGAGCGAAGAACGTTCGACTTGCATGCCTTATCCATGCTGCCAGCGTTCACCCTGAGCCAGGATCAAACTCTCAATAAGAAGTTGTCTGTCGTATACGAAGCAGACAACCTCGACCTAGAAAATAGACAAAGATTCCATTTTAGGTGGACTCTTTTATTCGCTTAAAGCGAATAGTTTTTTTGCAACCGCGCAGAAAAATACAAGTCATATTTCAAGTGTTTCTTGTTCAGCTGCTAATTTTTTAAAATAACTACCGAAGTTAAATAGCATGAAATATTTATGGTATCTGCGCGATCATATTAAATTGGAAAATGCACATCCCGTTCCAATCAAAAACGAGGGTAGGCCTGCCCACACTCGTTTATGGTCGCGACAGGAATTTATATACTAGTATTCGTCGTGGATTTAATCCTTAAGGATTACAGTTATAATTATAATTTAATTATAGATTGTGTCAAGAAACACCGGCTTAGCTATCAGCAAGACAGATTACAGGAAAATGCAAAACTATATTCCAACAGGAACATGCTTAACAATTAAAGAGGCAATTTTTGTCTCTATATCTAGCTTGCCAGTAAATTTACGCCTCTTGATATTTCCTAGGACAACCCAGCGGTGGTCGGGAAAAACAATCTTTTCTTAGCCTGACGAGCGGTAAGGAAGCCGCCAATACCAGCCGGAATAATAGTTAGACTAAAAATACCAAAACCAGTTTTTGCAGTCACAGGGACATCAATAACAGAGGCGACAAGAGCCTTATTGGTGTTGGTAAAACTCTGATCAGGAGTGGCCTCTTGTCCTTGGTTCGAGGATTCATCAAGACTTGTTGCGTTACCGATAGTTTGTCGTGGAGTATTAGAACCAAAGATAGTTCTGACCCTGGCTGTAAATGGCACAAATTGATTTGGCTCATAGAAAATCGTGCGGGAAGAAGGCACGTAAGCTATTCGGTTTTGTGGTGTAAAATCATGGGCCGTAACTGGTGGCTGATAGTCAGTCTTTAATTGAGGCGGTTTATATTTCGTTCGTGCGACAGGTTGATAATGCGCACGACCAGTTGGTACATAGAGGACCCTGTTTGACGGAATATATCTCGCTCGCTCGGGCGGCACATAGCATTTTCGACGACTCTTTTTGTTCTCGTTGTTCCAGTCTTTATCCCAGTTGTCATCATTCCAATCTTGATTCCATTTATCATTGGTTTTGCAACGATCAGTCATAGGGAAATCGTCGTAATCAGTATCCTTTGTCGCCCAAACGTTAACAGGCGTAGCAATGAATAGGAGGATAGTGACAAGCGAAGCCATTATGTATAGTCTTAAAAAAGTTGTAATCTGGTTAAGAAATTGAATCATGATAGTTAAAATAACTACATATACTATCATGATATATGATAATTGTCAATATCTACTGTGAAATAATAGCCAAATAGAGCTATTAAATAGATCAAAAAATGTTTTTTATTTCACGATTGGTGATAAAGAAATTATTAAGACAAGATCAATAAAAAACATTAGACCAGGTAAAAAAGTGTCATTATTACAGTTGTAAAAATGAAGCCAATTAGGGCACCCGCTATTACTTCACGTGGGCGATGGCCCAGACGTTGCTCAATATAGGGAAAGGTATTGCGTTCGGCCGGCGGTAATTTACTGACTAATCTATAAAGCGTCAGCCCATAGCGGCCAAGGAAGATACGCATCCGCAGAGCATCGTCAAGAATTAAAAGAAGCATCGAAGCAGAAACGGCGAAAGTAGTGCTCATGATTCCATCTTGAAAAGCCACCACTGTGACCAATGAAACAACAAAAGACGTATGCGCACTGGGCATACCACCATAGCGTGGCATCTTCCGGCCAGTAGCATCAATGGTGGCGTACCACTCATGATTAAATAGCGGCTTCAATGCTTGGGCTATTAAACCGGAGACTACGGGAATAAGAAATATCGGAATCGGCATTTTTGCAAAGTAAAATAAAGTATAAATTAAAGCATTTAATCACTAAGCAGTATTACAAAGAGACATTTTAAGTAAATGATTCTTAGCTTATTTTATTAAACTTGTATTAATAATCAGCTCACATCGCTAGGCGTTTCTCTTTAAATTTCGCCACTTATTTATCTTACTATGATTACCTGAAAGTAGAACATCAGGCACTTTCCACCCACGATAATCCTCGGGCTTCGTATATTGAGGATATTCGATCCGCGACGCGGATCGCCCCGCATCCAATGCGGTGCGGGGCAGAACATGACTTTCCTCCATCAGCGACGCCGGATTGCCAAGGACGCCGGGAATGAGGCGGGCGACGGCTTCAACGACGACAAGGGCGGGCAGTTCCCCGCCGGCGAGCACGTACGGGCCGATCGAAAGTTCCTCGTCGGCCAGGTGATCAGCCACCCGCTGGTCGATGCCTTCGTAACGTCCGGCAATTAGAATAAGCTCGTCAAGTTTGGCATACTCTATCGCCATAGCTTGAGAAAACTGCTCTCCTCGCGCTGACAGCACCACCGTCCTTTTTGTTTGGCCCTTGCCTGCCCCGCGAAGCCTTGGCGAAGTGGGGTGCTTTGTTTGGCTTTTGGTCTTTGGTCTTTGTGCTTTCAGGGTTTCCAGGGCTTTGTCGATTGGCTCAATTTTCATGACCATACCAGGCCCTCCACCATATGGCGTGTCGTCTACTGTCTTGTGTTTGTCAGTGGTAAAATCTCGAATATTTATCAGCTCAACAGAAATAATTGATTTTGCTTGTGCTCGGCCCAGGATACTGCTGCCCAAATAAGGTGAGATCGCATCCGGAAAAAGTGTTAGAATTTTAAACTGCATGACTTCAACAATACCGTTCACCTACAGCTTGTGACAAATTAAGATGAAATGAGGTCGTAGCTTGTTGAAAAAAACATCACAAATTTTGCAAAACACAAAGACCAAGCAAACTTCCAAAACTATCCAAGGCACAAAACCTCAAAACACGAACGTCCAAACAAAGCACAGTCTCCAAGCTAACCAAAAACACAAACAACGTATTTGGTTTTGAATTTTTGTGATCTGTTTGGTTTCTGTGTACCGTGCTTTGCGTTTTTGGATAGTGTGTTTGTTTGGTCTTTGCCTTTTGTGTTTTGGCAACGTCTGAGGAAAATACAGATTGGATTTTAGGTCGTCGGATCGCTAGTGATGCTAGTGACGAATTGATAATAACGAATCGCTATTTGCTAATTACAATTATTCTCCCTCTTCAACATTACCTGGGTCTACTCCAGACGCAACAATGGAGAGAGCCAATGTACTCGTATCGGTTCGTCCCTGACCGTCAGTCACTGTCAACATCACCGTATACAGTCCAGTAACCGGTGGTGTGAACGTGGCTATTGCCTGCTGGTCATTGATAACTGGTATACCGGCACCGGTCGGACTCGTAACAGTCCATTTATATGTGGTAATTTCACTCGTTGGCGTTGATTGAGTGCCATTTAGTGTAATCGGTTGATTAACTATATTGCTGTTTGCTGTGATGGCAGCCTTGATTGGAATTTCAAAGACTTCAACAGTTGTCGTTTGTGTGTTTGGGCTGCCGTGGTTATCAGTTACGGTCAGAGCTATATACCATGTGCCAATTTCTGTTCCCGTGAATGTTATGTTTTGTCCCGATTGAGTTGTTGAGGTGCCACTCGGCGCAATAATTGTCCAGTTGTAAGAGACTATTGAACCATCTGGATCAAATGAGCCAGAGCCTTCGGCTGACACGGTACTGCCTAGTCTTACACCTTGAGCTGAGATAATAGCGCGCGGCGCCTGGTTCTCATCCGGATCGTTAGGATTACATGAGAGTGTTGCGTCGTCATTATCGTGGCAGCCAGGATCAGCGCAATCGATGGCACCATCACCATCATTATCGATAGAGTCTGAACAAGTTAAATTGCCAAAATTAACCAGCAGGCTTGAGACCATTGAACTTGGCGGAACAGGCATAATAGGCGGTATAGGATCAAATACATTAGTGAACTCGACCCACTTCAATTGTCTTGCGCTTATTGGATCAGTCAATGGACCCGTTGCGTACCATACTGTCCTGCGCCTACCTTGGTTAAAAAGTGTCCAACCATTAGTAGGAGGATTCAACTTAATATTGTCAATGGTGCGAGTAAGCTCCATGCGGACAGGACCAATTACATTTTGGGCGACGCAGTTAGCACTCGTCCCAGCGGCATTTGAAGTGCAAGCCACTGTGTTGGTAGGAGTAGTAAAATTCCCGGAGCCATCGTCCAAATATGCCCGCCATGAATCACTCCATGTACCGATGACGTCACCGACTTCAGGCAAAGTCCTTTTGGAAAGCGTACTGGGATCAATTATACCGACGGGTGTGCACTCCATAGGGATACCATCTAGGAATATTCTCCGCAAATTACAAATCGGTAAGCCAGCTGTTACACCGCGCAATATCCCATTTGGCTCAAAAATGACCGGCGGCGAATCATAAAAAGCGACGGCGTGGCCGACAATTTCACCGCTGCTGTCAATAGGTAGTGTGACAGTGTCATTGGCAGCAAAAGGCCCGGATTGTCCGGTTTGATTAGTTACCTGGGGCAATATATGTGTTGAAGTGCTCAAGCTGGCATGTAGCATTGGAGGCCAGGCGAAGAATGTTGTAATCATTGTGCAATGAGGTCCTGAACAATCACTAGATGAATATAATGAAGAAAACCTTTGTTGCTTGGCATTAATAGCGAGAGATGCTGCACTCAGACCAATTAATACGACCAATAGAATGGTCAGAAGTGAGATGAGTTTATAATTAAACATAAGAATGTAATTAATTAGTCGTATTTTGATTAGATATAGAAGGTGGCGACGTGGGTGGTTTGATATTTTTTGATTGGGCTAGTCGTCGGGCAATGGCAAAGCCACCAAATATAAGTGATATTAAAATTAAAGCCACAACTGCTAAGGAAACCAGCGCACGGGGAGAAGAAATAATTGTTTGTGCACCTACGGCAGTCACCGGTTGTAGCAGGTCTTGGAGCGCATATCGAATAATGCTTGAATCAGCTTCTGTTCCTGAGGCAGTCTTGGCTGTAGTAATAAGATCAATGTCAGAAGAGAGTTGGTCAATCGGAATTTCTTTCGTTAGCGTACTAAGCTGGCCTGCTTGGTAAGATGTTTCAGCCGAGGCTATTGTTTTGCCGTCACTGCCAATAACTGATAACAAAAGGCTTCCTACCTGATCCTGACCCGATGTCGTAGTGGTTGGAGATGAATCACTTCCTGTTTGACCAGGAGTAGTACTCGTTGATGAAGCATCGCTGGCTTGTGAATAAGTTGCATTAAGTGCACACGCTGTCACCGTAGCTTGACCGTTCTTTACACTGGTAATTCCTGAAAAAATGATGCGAGGGCTATCCCCGGCTACCGGAAAGCGAACTTTAAGAATCGATGACACGACACTTGGATTAGTTGATTTAGCCGTAAAAACTGCTTCATAAACACCAGGAGTGGCTGACGCCCATTCAAATATGATTGGCAATGATCCGCCAGGTGATATTGTTTCCTGTGAAGTTGTTTCCAGTACCGGTGGTTTCTGGTCGCTGTCACTCCAATTATAAAGTGCCGTTGTTATATTCACGGGTCCCGCAATACCTTTTGGCAAAGTAAGATTCGCGGAAATTCGGACCGGTTTTTCCGGTGCGAGAATTGGCGGAACAGCACGCAAAGCAAGCGGCGAGCCATTTAATTGAACACTGCCGCGATCAAAATTAAGGTAGGCGGGAGATTTTGCGTTAGCTACGGAAAACAATACTGAACCACCAGTAAAATTTGGAACGAATGAAAGCCCAGAGATTGAAAAACGGCCTCCTGCTAGATAACTAAATTCAACGCGGTATGTACCATCAGAAGCGCCTGACGGTACAGGCCAATTAAATGAAAAGTCGCGCGAACCCTGAGCTGCCAACGAAAAATTTCCTGGCACATCCATCTCGGCAATAACCGGATGCCAATTACTGGCTGCCACACTTGAATCTTGACGCAGGACTCTAGCTAACAAGCGGCCACCAGCTAGTGCAAAAGAGTTCGTATTTTTTAGAGATCCATGAATAGTAATGGTTTCACCCGGTGTAAAATTCTTGGAAATCGTATCTTCAGCAAAACTAAGATGAACGCTGCCAAGTCGATAGATATCAAGACAGGCACTACGGCCTGATAAGTATTCAGCAATAGCTTCTAACTCACTCTCGCCGGGTGAATTAGATTCGCTATCTGCTTGAGCTAGAGTAGTCAGGGGGCTTAAGGATACAACTAGACTTAAGCCAATGACTAAGAAGGCGCGAATGCTCACATTCATAATTATATATTGTAGCATAACTGCAATTCAAAAAACATGACCGCCAAATGGCGGTCATGTTTTATAAAGGCACTAACCTAAAATCTACTTAGAGCTTCAAATCATCGATCGCCTCATCAACTGTTTGTTTTGTTTCAACAGTCGGCTCGCTTACGCTTGGCGCAGTTGTTTCAGCTTGTGGCGCTGGTGCCGAACTTACCGGGGCTCTACCACCTGTCCCACCTTCTGGTTCGTTGATTTTCAAATTAACACGGGCGTTATTTTTAGCACCAATAACTCTTAGGAGCGTCCGCACAGATTTAGCTGTTGCTCCCTGACGACCAATGACTTGGCCCATATCTTCAGCATTAACAGTTAAGGTGAGTAAAACACCCATCTCATCAATCGTCCGAGCCACGACCACATCGTCGGGGTGGTCTACGATTGATTTCACAACATATTCCACGAATTCCTTATCGTGAGAGTCACGTTCATCTGCCATAGGTAATGAATATCAGATTAACAATTAGTTCAACCGCTACCAGCGAAAATCGCTATTGAGCGGATCGACGTTTTTTGGAACCTTAAAATAGGACCTTCAACGCGAATAATCTTATGGTAGCGCACTATTATCTAGAAATCAAGCTGAGACGTGACGTAATTCGCTCTGCGTAATTCGTCGTTCGGGAAAGTCCTAATCGCGAGTTGTGAATGGCGAGTTACGCCTGCGGTCTAGCGTAGCAAGATTCTTGAACTCTATTTTTTCTTTTCTGTCGGGTTTTGCTCTGTTTCTTTATCTTTGGCAATCACCTTCGTCTGCGTATCAGCCGATGTAGGCACTGCACCATTAGCTGCCGGTGCGGGTTTTACATTGGTAGCTGAGCTGGCATCAGCCGCTGCCACTTTTTTACGTGGCTGCCAACTCTTCACTTTTGGCCCTTTAATGACCCCGTGTGTAACCAGTAAATTATTAACGGTGGCCGATGGTTGTGCACCTTGACCGATCCATTCTGATACGGCCTCAGCGTTAACCTTGAAAATGTCCGTATGTGGGTTATAGAAACCAATATCAGCCACAAATTTTCCTTTAACCGGCGCCCGCTGATCAGCCACTATCACGCGATAGGTAGCATAGTTGCGTTTGCCGCGGCGTTGTAAACGGAGTCGGAGCATGCGCGTCAGTATTAGCGGTCTTAAACATCTTGTCAATGATTTGTGGTAATGTCCAAGCACATTTGGCACTTTTCTCTATCCTTGATGAATGTGTATA
>CAYJQW010000028.1:0-8165 GCA_964372635.1 uncultured Candidatus Saccharibacteria bacterium | reverse complement strand
GGCTCTGTTTCTTTGTTGATCCACTGAACTTGGCGCTTATTCTAGGATAAAGTTTAATGAGAGGAAAATAATCTTTTAGTTGGAGAGCATTAACAACATGACAAAGCATAAGACAAGAAATATTATACTAATTGGTACCGGTCTTACTATAATTATATTTTTGTTTGGATTACTGACAAGTTACTTTTGGGTACTATTAAGCCCAAACCCGCTGCGAGCAACTCCTTCCAAGTGGTTGCCCTGGCCCATTGCCTGCTCGACCAGAGGATGTGTCACAACATGGCAATGGCAAAGTTATAATGATATTAATAAACGTTTTTCTGAGAAAGCCAACTTGCCAGAAGTGAGTCCAGCCGAAACACTAACTCAGCTAATTTATCGCCATATTGTGTCCTACGCCCAAGTCAGACCAAACATTTCAATTGAAGACGCTCAACGCTACCGGCGAGAGGTACTAAACCTAGTCGACGATAGCCGGATTCAGGAGATGTTTGGGATTAATACCGAAACCTACGATCAAAACATCATCATGCCATTTCTTGAACTGGAAAGTCTGCGACAACAATTTAATGCAGAAACTGTAGAAGAGACGCTTAAGCAATTAACTGAAGCAAGAAAAGTATTCGTCCTGCCGCTGAAATTGAAATGGAATCAGTCTGAATTAAAAGTCATTGATACTTGACACTATTCTGGAAATTTTGACATCTCATAAGTGGTCTAAATAAGCGAGATAGTTGCCTTATTTACTGGCTAATCTATATGATGACATTGTATTTATATCTATGTCATCATATTTTGACAAATAACTGCAACTTCAATTATAATAGATCCAGTCGCAGTGGTTCTTTTCTCAGTTGAACTTTTAAGGAGATGCTAGATGGTAAAGTTGCATGTTGTTGGAGCAAGAAACGGCCGGTGTAATCATGGCCCACAGCTTTTGAGAATATGTAGCACCAAAGACTGTGAGTTAGTGTTCAGAGTCACACACGAAAATTATATTTCCGACCAGAGGACGATTACTCTAAAGAGTAATCAAGTTATTCAGCTTGAGGTTTTGATCAAAGACAGGACTGTACTGTCGGTGCACACCGATCAATCACGGCCAGCAATCAAGTTTCTAGTGCTCAACTTTCCCCAAAATGCACTTCGTGGTCTGCCACAACCTGCCTTGGCTTTAGGCTAAAATTGTCAGGCAGCCATCTCATCATTTCAATGAACCGGCGATTATACCATCACCGGTTTTTTATATTCATTGCAGTTCTCATAACACTGCGCCATCCTACTTAAGCAGGCGGGTATGGTTCAGTGGTAGAATGCGGCCTTCCCAAGGCTGAGATACGGGTTCGATTCCCGTTACCCGCTCCCTTCTTCGCCCTTCGCTGCCGCTTCAGGCTTCGAAGGGCAAGCACTTCTTTGGTCTAGTTAAACCTTGAAACTTTAGATGCGAAGAAGGGCCCTCCGAAGCTCGAAGAGCGAAGGATGGGCTGTATAATGAGATTGTGCATTTCGTATATATAATTCAAAGCATCCAATGGCCAAACCAAGTCTATATTGGTATTGCTACCGACATTCGAGACCGACTCAAAAAACACAACGAAGGAGCTAGTAAACACACGTCAAAATTCAGACCATGGAAGTTGAATTGGTTCTGCGCTTATCCAAGCAAGGCAAAAGCTGCGGCCTTTGAGCAATATCTGAAAACTGCCTCAGGCATAGCATTTCGACGTAAGAGACTAATGTAAAGAAAAACCACCCGAGGTAGAACCAGGGGTGGCCGGTGTGGAGAGTGCGCAGTCGTTGGCTTACTTGCCGAGCGGCTGGACGCGCTGACCAAGTTGGAGTTCTTCGCTGGAAGGAGTCGGCTTCTCGGCCAGAATCTGATAGCCGGAAATTCGGCGGCATTTTCAATGACGAACGATGATTGCAGTACCGGTAGCTGACCCCATTATCATTCTTCGCTGATGCTCAGAGCTTCGAAGCGCAAACCATTACTTACAATAACGTTGCTGTGAGATGTGAAGAAGTGCCCTGCGAAGCTTTAGCGAAGCATGGACTATTCTAATTATGGTGGCTGACCCCATTATTCTTCAAAATTATGCAGGACGCGTTTTAAATACGAAACATGATACACCTTGACCCGAACTAAAAAGATGAGTCTTCGCTGGTGAGAAGATGTCGGCTACACTTAAGCATTATGTTGTCATTACTTCCTTCAATCCTGATAATTATCGCTGCTCTCGTTGGTATAGGCGTATCACTGTATATAGAACAAAAGAAAAGAAGGCATCAATTATTAGTATGTCCGATCGGATATAACTGTAATGCTGTTGTGGCCAGTGAATACTCTCGCTTTTTCGGTATCCCGTTGGAACGACTGGGGCTGTTATACTATGCGGTAATTGTCCTGGGCTATAGTTTTAGTTTAGTAAGACCAAGCCTACCTTTAAATTCTCTTCTTTTTCCGGTGACGCTGGGTGCACTGTTGTTTTCAATGTATTTAACATTTATCCAAGCTTTTACCCTAAAAGATTGGTGTTCCTGGTGTTTAACCAGCGCCATTATGAGCACATTGATATTTTTATCCAGTACATTTGTAGCAGATTTCAATTACCTCATTACTATTTTCCAAGCGTATCAACCGATTTTTATCATATTGCATTTGTTCGGCCTGGCACTGGGTCTGGGTGGAGCCACAATGGCCGACATATTTTTCTTTAAGTTTCTTGCCGATTTAAAAATATCGGAGCATGAACGGGATACTATCCGTACTATTTCTCAGGTTATATGGTTTGGTTTAGGACTTTTGATTGTAAGCGGCGTTAGTATCGTCTTAACAGATCCATTATTCTATTTAACTTCAGCAAAGTTCCTGGCAAAAATGTTTGTCGTGACAGTGATTCTTATAAATGGTGCCTTCTTGAATCTTTACATCACGCCGCGTTTAATCAAAATCAGTTTTGGAGCAGATCATTCGCACAAAGCCGGGGAATTGCATCATGAAAGAGGCCTTGCCTATGCCAGCGGAGCCATTTCTGTTACTTCCTGGTATACCGCCTTTATTCTTGGATTTTTAGATCAATCACCACTGTCACTGTGGCCAATGCTGGTCCTATATTTCTTAGTTTTAGGTATAGGAGTTGCAGTTAGTCAAATTGTCGAAAGACGAATTGCGCGCCGACCTTCAAAATTGGTAATTTCGGAAAAAGAAGCTGCTGAACCCGACGAAATAATATGACGGTGTTAATAAAAATTAACTACTAGCACTGCTATAACGACGCAGCCCCGCACGCCAAGCGATATTTGCTAGCAGTAGAAAAAGAGCCGCCATGCCAGTTCCAATCGGGACAAGCCACCAGTTAAGACGACCAGTAAGGGCTTGCGCCGGAAAATATACCACGAAGGCTATGGGCACGAGAAATGTTAGCAACGTTTTGATTCTGCCGGGAAAGACATCAAAGGGGACTGTTAAGGGCTCAGAAAACAAATGATTGAAACCCCATAACGATTCGAGTCGCTCAAATGTAAAAACCAATGATGCTACCAACACTAATAAGCAGTAATAAATCAGTACGCCGGTAACGACCAAACCTGTAAAAAAAGCAATATCTAGAAAACTTGGGACAAAACTTTGTTTCCAAAGCGCATAGCCAAGCAGGCTGATGCCGGCCAGGATATTTCCTATATTATCAAACTTGACGTAGCGAAAAGCCGTAAATAACTGCACCGGCACTGGACGCAGTAAATAATAGTCAAATTCACCCTTATTGACTGTGCGCGTAAAGGTCATCAAATTTTGGATAAAGAACATGTTCATGAGTCCTTCAGTTACGCGGGACAAGGCTAGGATAATCAGTACAGCTTCTTCCGACCAACCAGCCAACGAATCGGCCTGCGCGAATAATGCTTTGATGAATATAATAAATACTCCAAGCCATAGCACTTGGCGCACTAGGCCAAGGAGAAAATTGACACGAAACTCCATTTCGCGCACTAGGCTGGCACGCGCCAGGGCTAGCCAAACTTGAGCGATGTGCCGACTATTGGCCAGGAATTGCATAGTGTCTCAAACCGACTCGCCACAATACGCTTAAAAGTCCGACAGAAAATACTATCCAAACCAATTGAACAATAAACAGCTCGGGTATTCGAGATGCCTCTATCTGACCCAGAAGTATCTCCACAGGTGCCGAAACCATATAGCGCCAAGGAAGCCAACGCAGACTGTCAAAAAGTAGCGGCGGCATAACAGCAAATGGGATAAAAACACCGGAAGCGAGCTGGCGAAATATCATTTGAAACTGAATGACCTGAAAGGCATCCTCAATCCAAAATGCTAGCATGGCAAACAGGGCGTCAAAGCTAAACGCAAGTACTATGGCCAATAAAAGGCTGCCTAAAAACAAAACGATTTGAAGCGGACTTAACATCTGAAAAGAGAACAAATCAGGTTTAATACCGACAGTAATCATTATTAAGACTGCCGGCACACCTAATCTTAAAATTTTTGTGGTCAGATTATCTGCGATGTGTTCCCAAAAAACTGAAATCGGTTTCGTTAAATATTTTACAAGCTGGCCGCTTAAGATTTCCTGAGTGAGAAAAAAGCTGACCCAGGAGTTTGTTGCTGAATTCACAAAAAATATCAGCATGAAATACATGATCGTTTCTTGGGGCGTCATTGCAATACCGCCCGTGCGGGCAACGGCAAACCATACTGCAAAAGAAATAAGTGGTTCCATCGCTTCGACGAGTGTCCAAATTACCACGTCGGCTCGATATGCCATCAGTTGACTCATGGTCATGGCAAACATCCGCAGTATCTTATGCATAGTCTTCTCCAGAAAAGAGCTCACGCACGACATCTTCTAATGACGGCTCCTCAATAGATATATCTTGCACGGGCATTTTTGTGAGGATGACCGCTGCCTGAGCCGTTGTTTTATCTCTTGGCACGTGTAAGGTAGCCTTAATTGGCTCAAATGAAACTAAACTTCCAAATGGCTCAAGCTCACTTCGAGTCACCGCCTTAGAAAAAGTTAGAACAATACGCTTATGATCGATGTGTTGTTCGATTAATTCTTCCGTCGGTCCGTCATAGGCCACTGATCCATGATCAATAATAATCAATCGCTGGCATAATTCGCGTACATCGCCGAGATAATGACTGGTCAGAATGATAGTCGCTTGGTAACGTTCCTGATAATACTTAAGGAAGTCACGGATTTTCTTCTGGACTACTATGTCCAGTCCGATTGTTGGCTCATCTAAAAAAAGAACTTTTGGTCGATAGATAAATGCGGCCGCTAATTCACCGCGCATTCGCTGGCCAAGGCTCAATTTACGAACTTGCTTTTTTAAAAAAGTTTTAAGGTCAAGCAGTTCAGAAAGCTCTTGTAGACTTTCAGTAAAATCGGGTTTTGACATTTCATATACATCTCGTTGAAGTAATAGGGAATCAAACAACGGTAGATCCCACCAGAGCTGAGCTTTTTGCCCCATTACTAATGAAAAATTCTTGAGAAAATCCTTCTTCCGTTCCCATGGCTTATAACCCATCACGAGGGCATCACCGCTCGTTGGGTATAACAATCCGGAGAGCATTTTCAAAGTGGTGGTTTTTCCGGCGCCATTCGGCCCGATAAAACCTACTAGCTCGCCGGCATTAATCTCCAAAGAAATATTTTTTACTGCCTCAACTGTTTTATATTTACGGTTAAATAAACTGCTAATTGAACCGCGCAATCCCGGCTCTTTTGTGTGCACTCGAAACTCTTTACTAAGACTATTGACGGTTATCGTTGCTGACATATAACCAGTGTAGGTATCTTCTGATAATTATCCAGCTGGCAACTACGTTACGGGTAAATGTCAGTCTCATTTGACAAATAATATGATGGATGTATAACAGTCTTATCCAGATCAGGGCCTGGATGAATGGATTGTACACAGTAGTAGCCTAATCCCTGTCAGGTTGCTAATACAATTTTTTTAAGGAGAATCAGGATGGGAGTTAAGCAAAACCGATTACAGCGCATGACCAGGGAGGTGCCAAGTAGCGAGACCGTTAAAAAAAATGGTCGGGCGATACAGGTCTATAATGGTTTTTTGCTGGGATTTCGATTTCAGCCGGCCATATATATGCGCGGTCAAGGTGGTGACCGTCGACCGGCACATTGGACAGAAGAAAAAATGAAGAGTCCCTGGCAATAGGTTTAGATGCTTCACTAACTCCTCTTAAGCCGCACGCCTCGTTCGTGCGGCATTTTTTATGCAATCTTTATGATTGATCTGAAAAATTGCCAGTTGGTGATATGTGCCGGTTTCCCCCTGTTTTAGCTTTCTCAATATTGAATTACTTGTAGGAATCTATTACTCTGAAGCCAAATTTCACTAGCAAACCAAGGCTGTCTTGGTTATGATTACTCCTACTATGAAATATCTATTGCAAAATATTATTGCTGGTCTTATCGCGGGAATGGTTGGCGCAGTTATTGTCGGACAAACAAGTATTCCCGAAAACGGATTGTTTAATGCTAATCGTCTTGGCATTAAGCAGGGTGAGGACTCTCTTAATCAGCCAACAGTATTCAAAGCTGCTAGTGCTCATGAACAACAGGTAATTTCCGCCGTTCAAAAAGCATCACCAGCCGTGGTGTCAGTTTTGATTTCAAAGGATGTGCCAATCATCGAGCGGTTTTTTGACAATACCCCGAACACTCCTAATGATCCATTTGGTGATTTCTTTGGTAACAATTTCTTCAGCCCATGGCAACTACGTGTACCACAATTAAGACAGCGCGGTACAGAGAAACGGGAGGTTGGCGGGGGATCAGGATTTATCGTTTCTGCCGACGGTTATATTGTCACCAACCGTCATGTCGTAGCCGATGAAGATGCAGATTATACGGTGTTCACCAATGATGGCAAGAAATATGATGCTAAGGTTATAGCGCGCGATCCAAGCAATGATATTTCTGTCTTGAAAATTGACGCTGTCAATTTGCCGTCACTTTCTTTCACCGACTCAGATAATCTACAGGTTGGACAAACAGTTATAGCTATCGGCAATGCCTTAAGTGAATTTCGTAATACCGTCTCTACCGGTGTTATATCGGGTTTATCTCGCACAATCATTGCGGGGGATGGCCGTGGCTCATCAGAATCTTTAGATGAAGTTATTCAAACCGATGCCGCTATAAATCCAGGTAACTCAGGCGGACCTCTACTCAATTTGTCGGGAGATGTGCTTGGCGTAAACGTAGCGGTGGCATTAGGTAGTGAAAATATTGGCTTCGCTCTGCCGGCCAATGTCGTTAGTACTACCGTGGACGCCGTTAAGAAAGACGGTAAGATTGTGCGGCCTTATCTTGGGGTAAGATATGTTGCCGTAACTCCGGCTATTGCTGAGCAGAATAAATTACCGGTAGACTATGGCGCCTTGGTTGTAAGAGGCGATACGCCTGAGTCTCTGGCGGTTCTGCCGGGGTCACCGGCCGATAAAGCCGGTCTGGTGGAAGGTGATATTATACTTGAATTTAATGGAACTAAAATTAATGATGACAAGAGTTTAGCCAGTATTATTAGAAGTAAGAAAGTTGGCGACACGATTACCATAAAATTGCTGCACCAAGGAAATGAAAAGAATGTTTCGCTGACCCTGGCAGAATTACCTCAATAAATATTCATGCCGAAATCGTCATTTAAAGAAAAAGTATTACTTGTAGTTAAATCTATTCCACGTGGCCAAGTGCTAACCTACGCTCAGGTCGCCAAGAGGGCAGGCAGCCCGCGAGCCTATCGTGCTGTCGGCAATATTTTAAATACTAACTATAATCCGGCTATTGCGTGTCATCGTGTTATATCTTCAAACGGAAAGATCGGCGGATATAATCGAGGAATAAAGAAAAAGAAGAATATATTGCAAGAAGAAGGAATATTCTTGTAAAGATGCTGAATTAGTGATGTGTTGTGGCAAACTACGCCTTAAAACGATGGCGTAATTTTTTTGTTATATAAAATTAATGTAATTGGTTCTGCTGTAAATGATTAGTCCCGCGTCGTTTGTATGGCAAACAACGCGGGACTTATGTCGCTAAAGAGCTCGACGGTAGCGAGCTCTCCTCCTAGGTGCCGATCCAGGCATGCGTCCATGGGTAGGATACATT
>CAYJQW010000027.1:0-8710 GCA_964372635.1 uncultured Candidatus Saccharibacteria bacterium | reverse complement strand
GCGAGCTCTCCTCCTAGGTGCCGATCCAGGCATGCGTCCATGGGTAGGATACATTGATATGATGGGCGAAGTGGCCTGGGCAACTATCGTGATCGTTCTTCTGCCGGAACGAGTTTGACCACCAATGTGGGGAGGTCCTGAGACGCGCGGGATTGGTATCCCGGCTTTCTCAGATCTAGCCACTATGCCGGCATATTGAGACAATCGCGACACCAGTCGAGCTCCATTACGTCTCATGATATTCTCCTTTTTCATGAGTGTTCCCACGGGAGGGTGGTTTTAAAATGATCTTTTACCTCTAAACCCCGAAATTTAGAGAACACGGCATTATAATCTAATATTGACTTAATGTCAAGTAATTCTTATTGTGATTTTTATATAGGCGTACATCCTGGTAGGTTATTAAATTAGTTCGTATTATGACCACAATTCGCCGATGTAGCTCAGTGGCAGAGCAGCGCATTCGTAACGCGCAGGTCGTGGGTTCAACTCCCACCATCGGCTCAAGGGTTTGAGAAAAGAAGTATCATCGGGCTTAATAAAGAGAGACCAAATGTATGGATGACGAAAAAGTAAGCAATACATTGTCCGACCTCAAACGGCGGCTACAACAAGTAGCCGACCATCTTTGACGTTGAGAAAATTCAAGAGCGTCTTAAAGAACTCGAACTCAATCAACAAGCACCTGATTTTTGGCAGGACAAGAAGAGAGCACAAGATATTTCTCGAGAAATATCTTCTCTTCGCGAGGAGGTCTCTATTATCAACACATTAAAAACAAATCTTCAGGAACAAGAAGAGTTATTTGACTTGGCCTCGACCGAGAAAGATTCAAATACAATTGCGGCTATCTCGATGGAGCTCAAGAATATTACTTCTAACTTGATACTTAAGGAGAGAGAATTGCGTTTTTCCGGATTACACGACAAGACTGACACTATTATCACTATCCAGTCTGGAGCAGGCGGCACAGATGCACAGGATTGGGCGCAAATGTTGGCGAGGATGTATCTTCGTTTCGCGGAAAAAAGGAATTGGCTGACTAAAATTCTGCACCGCTCAGATGGTGAAGAGGCGGGGATAAAGAGCAGCACATTTTTAGTTACTGGTTCATTTGCCTTCGGAACTTTGCGTAATGAACATGGCGTTCACCGTCTAGTTAGACAATCACCCTTTAATGCCGATCACCTGCGCCAAACTTCTTTTGCTCGAGTAGAAGTCCTGCCAAGCTTGCCGCAAGCCGAATTACCTGAAATTGATGTGAAAGATTTAACTATCGATACATTCCGGGCTAGCGGCGCTGGTGGACAACACGTCAACAAGACAAGTTCAGCTGTTCGTATCAAGCATATTCCATCAGGCATCGTTGTGGTCTGCCAGAACGAACGGTCGCAAGGTCAGAATAAGGCGCAAGCCATGTCGATCCTGCAAGCAAAATTACAGGCCTTACTGGAACAGCAACAAGCCCAGCGTCTCAGCGATCTCAAAGGAACAATTAAAGAAGCAGCTTGGGGTAATCAGATTCGATCATACGTGCTACATCCATATAAAATGGTCAAAGACCATAGGTCAAATATTGAAGTTAGCGATGTTGAGTCAGTACTCGACGGCAATCTGGATCCATTCTTAAACATGGTATAATTTAATATCACATGAATAGAAAATCAACAGTCCAAAGATAAGTATTATAACTAGATCCGCATCACACAAACCGTGCTTAACTATTGAAATCTGCTAATTAATTTCTATGATTGTTTTTGAAAAGGTTTCCAAAGATTACAGCCTAGAGATGGCAGCCTTGCATGATGTCAATCTTAATATTCCAACAGGTGATTTTGTTTCAATTGTGGGGCAGAGCGGCGCCGGTAAATCAACCTTACTTAAGCTATTATCAGCAGAAGAAAGACCAACTGCCGGTCGAATTGTCATAGATGGTTGGGACGTCACTAGAATAAAAAAATGGCAGGTGCCTCATTTGCGACGTCAAATCGGCGTAGTGTTTCAAGATTATAAGTTATTACCCAAACGTACGGTTTATGAAAATGTGGCTTTTGCCATGGAAGTTGGCGGGGGGGCAACACGAGAAATAAGATCCTCGGTGCCACAAATATTAAAACTGGTGAACTTGCTTGATAAGGCCGGCGCATATCCAAACGAGATGTCGGGTGGAGAAAAACAAAGAACTGCTATTGCCCGTGCCTTGGCTTATAAACCGCAGATATTAATTGCCGATGAACCTACCGGAAATCTTGATGCCTTGCATTCATGGGATATTGTCCAACTACTTATTAAAATCAACAAACTGGGCACAACTGTGCTGCTCGCCACTCATAACGATGATATTGTGAATGCTCTTAAAAAACGAGTGGTGACCTTAAGTAAAGGCAAGGTTATTTCAGACCAAGAAGGTGGTACTTACAAACTATGATTGGAATTTCATTTTGGCGGGTCTTGCGATCAGCCTTCAGGAATTTTTGGAGAAATGTCTGGTTGTCAATCGCGACACTAATTATTATGACGATCACCCTGCTCATGATCAGTTTCTTGTACTTTGCTAACATCTTTGGCTCCGAGGTACTGCGAGGTATCGAGCAAAAAGTTGATCTGTCAGTGACATTCAGAGATGGCGTAGAGAATGATTACATTCAAGCCTTAAAGCAAGAGCTGGAAAGTCGTGAAGATGTCGAGAAGGTAACTGTGGTGACAAGTGATGAAGCTCTGTTAAAGTTTAGGCAACGGCACAGTAATGATCCGCTTATTGAAGAATCACTGCAAGAACTTGAGAATAATCCTTTACCAGCCAGCATTTTTATCCTAGCGACTGAACCACGTTTTTATCAGAATATAGCCAAGCAGCTCGAGGCTGAAAAGTATCAGCCGTTTGTGGCCGATATTAACTTTGAGACGGCCCGAGGAGTGATCGATCGGCTAATATCCTTAATATCAGCAATAAAAAATATTGGCATTATTGTTACATTTATCTTCGCTTTTCTAGTTCTGTTAATTATGTTCAATACTGTTCGTTTAGCCATTTATAGCTTCCGGGAGGAGATAGATATCATGCGTTTAGTCGGAGCCTCACGCTGGTTTATCCAGGGACCATTCATTATCGAGGCAATCTTTGTTGGCCTACTCGCAGTCGCGCTCTCAAGTATTATAGTCTTCCCGACATTAAAGGCGGTTGCCCCTCATTTACAGCGCTTCTTTTTCGATGCCCAAGGCACCACTTTCAATGTCTATAATTTTGGCATACAAAATTGGCCGACTGTCATCGGCTTACAAGCGCTGGTGGCAATTGGCTTGGCAATACCTAGCAGCTATTTCGCCATTCGACGATATCTGCATGATTAAAGTCGAGCGATAATGTCGTGAAGGGAAGGCGGTAACTCTTGCACTTCGATAAGAGGAGCCTCGGTGAGCGCATCATATAATGACGGCAGGTGACGTGATGAGGCAAGTGTTATACGAAGCCGTTGCCCAGAAAATTGTGTGCTCGGTAGAAGTTGAACCGCTGTCACACCTGTTTTTTGTTTCAACTTCCGAAAAAGATCATAACGTAATCCCTCTACCCAAATGTCCAAGGTCCGAGGGGCTGCCACCGCCATAGCAATTTCATCACGTGTTCCACTTTGAGCAAGTGTGCCAGCGTGTAATAGAAGAATGGGTAGGTCGAGTGCTTCCGCAATGGCCGCTTGTCTCGTAGCAATAATAACTGTGCGGTTCAATAAAGATGTTTTAAGTAGATTAGTTATTTGGTCCGCCCCAAACTGATCAGCAGCTTCGTCAAAAAGTATTAAAGGTGCGTGTGACATAGCAGCCCGAGCAATATTCAAACGCAATCGTTCGGTGGTAGAGAGCGCAAACGCCGGACGGTGTTGCACCATCTCAAGGCCAACATTTTCAATGGTTTGGTGAACCAAAGCTGGCAAATTCGGCAGATTATGAGTTAAGCCTAAGCTGTGTAAGATTGTGTAGACCGAGTCGGGATTATTTTCTGATTCTTCTGTTGAGATATAGCCAGCAGCGACATCTTTGTTCAGCTGCGGCTTTCGATTATTGACAGTAATTGATCCTTCAGATGGTTTAATCAGACCAGTCAGAGCCCTCAATAGCGTCGATTTACCTGCTCCGGAAGTTCCATATAAAGTCACATGGTCACCGTGAGCAAGGCGAAACGAGACATTTTTCAGAACGCTGTAAGCGCTGGGCGCATGTCCCAACCATTTTAGAAACGGCTTGGC
Source organism: uncultured Candidatus Saccharibacteria bacterium (assembly GCA_964372635.1). Lineage (GTDB taxonomy): Bacteria > Patescibacteriota > Andersenbacteria > UBA10190 > UBA10190 > CAYJQW01. The sequence goes on along the minus strand of CAYJQW010000027.1, from coordinate 4,469 downwards.
CGGTGCTTCATATGACACACGCAAGTTTTTCACAGACACAAAAGAAGGATCGTTATTCATCTCTATCAGTATAAAGGCTGCCGCCTTTAAGTGCACGAGATCACATGCTAATGAATTGTCTCCATCAAAATCAAAAGTTAACTAAAGCAAAATCAATTCAATAATAGCTATTAATTTTGTAATTTGAACTCCAGTTATAGTTATAACTGTTGCTATCAAAAATCGAATAGCTGGAACTGTAGGTCAACAGTCTCTGCCCGTAGTCATAGCTCATTTGTCTCTTCATGCCATATCCAGTTGGGCAACCAAGTGCTAGACAATGAACTCTATCGTCACGCTTTATAAAGTTCTTCTTTCTGATCAACGGCTTTTGATATGTCACACGTGAATTACTCCTGATATAAGAATAGGATCTCTTAGGCTTCTGGGTAGAGGAGTATGTCTTACTGTAAGAATAATGCTGCTCTGACACTTGCGGGGCAGGGGACTCTGGATAATAAACCTGTCCCTGGCGTATATAGTCAAAATTTCTCTTTGGCGGCGGGACATATGTATAGGCTTGAGACTGAGTGTTTGTATAATGATCAGTTTGATTGACCACGGGTTGATAGCTGCCGAACGAAGCCATGGCAGCACCAGGTAAGGTTATAATTATTAGAGTTGCCGTAATGATTGACACCCATTTTACGAATGAAATTTTCATACTTTCAAGTCTCCATATAAAAAGACATAAACGCAATGTCTTCATGACACCTGTATCATTTCTCATTTCAAATATGTATAAAACCCCTTTGTAGTAATTCGTTTAATACATGTGTCCTCGGCAAGATTCGAACCTGCGGCCTTCAGCTTCGGAGGCTGACGCTCTATCCACTGAGCTACGAGGACAAGTGATTTGATTCTGCAATCAATAACGATTTAGGTCGAATTTTGTGACAGTTTGTAAACTTGACATTTAATTAAATATAATCTAAGGTATAACGTTGTTACTTTTAAAGTCAGATCGTTCCTTACAATATTAGGAGACAAAACAATGCCTCAATATACAATTGATACGGATAAAATGCTGGTTTCTGTCCGGGAATATTGGAAAAAGGCCAAGTCAAAGTTAAGGCTGTCGGACAATGAAGCAGCCGGCGGATATACCGGCTACAAGAAAACTGCTCGACTGGCCATCGGTGCTTTTCTGTTCATACTTTTGTATGAGCTGATCGCGCCAAATGCCCATAATTTCGACTACGTGACCCATGCCAGAGGTTTGCAACTAAGCAGTCTAGTGAATTACGTTCTGGTTGGTGCCATCGGCATTGGCACCGCAATCTGGGCATCATATGGCGGAAAATTGCTCGCTAATGCGCCTGAGCGGGTCACTAAGGATCAGTTAATAAAACAGTCTGTAGCTGGTATCCGAGACGAGGTGGTATGCCGCCTCTTATTGATACCAGTCGCATTGTTTTGTTACTGGCTGGCGCTCTCTCTAAGCGACAGCTGTGTCGGTCTGCCAGTTTCAGGCGCCTTATTCGCTCTGGCTTTCTACTTTTATTTCGGATCATTAACGGTCCGAGAACAGGAGAAAAAGTTATTGCGTCGAGCCTGGGCAAAGTATACAGCTCTTGCCGGTGCTGCATTGGCTGCAGCCTACTTCTTTGTATCTAATGAAGTACCATGGGCTTTTAACGAGCTTGTGATACCCGTTGCCGACTCATTGGCGAATGTCATCACGCTTGGCAATACCCGTAACGTCTTAACCGAGAGCGGACAGCCGACGGAAATGATTGCGGCCGCTCTAATTGCCAGTGCTTTTTCCAACGATACGGCGAAATACCAACGGGGAAGTGCCCAGCACCTCTTCAGTAAGCTGGCCTTAGCCCCTGTTTGGGTCGGCATTCTCTTCAACGTTGGATTTCTCGGAGTTATGGTCGTCAGAACTCTTTATGAAGCAACATTTGTTGTTTCGTTATGGGTCTTGCGAATGTGGCGAGACGACGAGTTGAAGTGGCCCTGGCCACCAACAGATTCAACCCCAAAATCTCCGTGAAATGAACTCTAACGCCAAGCTGTTACCTGAAAATGTGACACACTTGGCGTTTTTTTTATGAAATTTCGCCAACCAAGATTATGGCCAGAATTTATTAACTTAAGTTGGTAATTAAAAGTAAAGTATTATAATGTCATTATCGCCAAGCGTACATTTACAATTACAGTTGCTGGACACTTTATCTAAAATAAGGAATTAGCAATGAAAGTTTACACCACGGGCCAAGTTGCAAAAATTTGTACCGTATCACCTCGCACCGTTGCCAAGTGGTTCGATACGGGGCGTCTAAAAGGCTACAGGATTCCTGGTTCAAGGGATCGTCGCATTCCGCACAACATCTTAATTAATTTTCTGGAAGAATACGCTATACCCCTTGGCAATCTAAAAAATGAAATTAGAAAATTCGAATAGGTGCATGCGACAGGAATTACAGACGGGACTGTTAGAAACCAAGTTAAGATCTCGTGATTTGTATCATCCTTGAACTTTTCACCGACCGCATGGTTCGCCAACGTAAAGTCACTTTGTGACCACGTTACAGCCAGCGGTCTTTTTTTATTCACTTTTATTCGCGATTCTGCAGTGTGGACAGAATCATAATCTTTTTCGGTATGGGAAATGGGATATATGTTTTGGTGCCAAGTTATTGAACCTAAGGGGACCAGCCTTCGCATAAAGCTTCGGCCGGCTCAGCAGGGATTGTTCAAATCCCTTGCGCCACCAAAACAACAAAAAATACCCAAGTGGGTATTTTTTGTTGTTCCGGGACAGGGATTCGAACCCCAGTTTTCAGATTCAGAGTCTGACGTCCTGCCGCTAGACGATCCCGGAAAATATTTCATCCAAGTGAGACACGTAGCATTTGCTTCAATGTACTCCGTCCTTTGGATGTTTTAAGATAACGCTCCCGCCTTCTCGCATCAAGTTTTGATTTAAATGCTTCATAATAAACGAGCTGCAGCCGTTGGCGAATTTTAGTTGACGTGACTTTGCCATTTTCATGTTCTTTGATCCTCCGCCGCAGGTCGGCGGTGTATCCGACATAAAATCTCTTATCCACCTGGCTGAAGAGAATATACACGTACTGCATCTTTAAAGTATAACAGTAGCTCATTGTCTAACTTAGGTGATTTGTCCAAGCACCACGTAGGGTGCTGGGCGCCCCGTACCCAGCGTGGTATGGGGCGAGTCTGACGTCCTGCCGCTAGACGATCCCGGAGGATTAGCTAACTTCCTATATACTGTGCTTATAAGCAACGGTCAACAATTAGTCGATAGCTTAATTCAAAATGGGTATCTTAAAACTCCCCGGATAATTGCTGCTTTTCGGGCAATTGACCGGGCTGATTTTGTGCCCGCGGCGCTGGCCTCACAAGCATACATTAATGCGCCACTGCCGATCGGCGAGGGACAAACTATATCACAACCTTTAACCGTGGCGTTTATGCTTGAACTCTTGCAACCGATGGTCGGTCACACAGTTCTTGATATCGGATCAGGCTCTGGCTGGCAGACGGCGCTGTTGGCTCACATCGTTGGGACTAAGGGAAGAATTATTTCACTTGAACGAATACGTTTGGTGTATGCCTTTGGTAGACGCAACGTAAGTAATTATTCATATATTAAGAGCGGCCGGGTAGAAATGTTTTGTCGCGATGCGACGGATGGATATCCAGATAGCGCACCATATGATCGCATTATTGCCGCCGCGTCGACATCAAGTCTGCCAACGGCGTGGCTGGAACAATTGGCTACACCGGGCAAGTTAGTCGCCCCTATCGGCTCTAGTCTTGTCTTAAGGGAAAAAAACGCGAAAGGCGATTGGCAACAAAAGACTTTTCCAGGCTTTTATTTTGTACCTTTTAGAAAATCGAGATAGGGCTGCAAACAATTCTTATTTTTGTTAGAATGTTCCTATGGAACTTATTATCGGCTCCGATCATCGTGGCTTTGAACTAAAAGAAGACTTAAAAAAATGGTTGGCTAATGAAGGGCACGACGTCATAGACGTGGGCGCAATTAAATATCAAGAGACAGATGACTATCCTCAGTACGGCTTCGCGGTAGCTGAAAAAGTGGCTGAAGATCCTGATAAAAGAAAAGGAATAGCGATATGCGGTTCCGGTGTCGGCATGGTCATTGCTGCTAATAAGGTAAAAGGTATCAGGGCAGGTCAAGCTCAGGACGCAGAGATTGCTGTCGTGGCCAGCAGTGATGATGATATTAATGTCTTAGCCATAGCTTCTGATTACCTGGATATAAAAGAAGTAAAAGAAGTTATTAGAACTTGGCTGTCTAGCTCATTTTCCGGTGAAGAACGACATAAGCGGCGCCTTCAACAAATCAGTAAATACGAGCAATCTCACTAACTATGGGTCTAAAGGTTGAAGTGGTGCCGGCTGTCTTGAGATCTACCTGGGAAGGTAAGATC
>CAYJQW010000026.1:0-8731 GCA_964372635.1 uncultured Candidatus Saccharibacteria bacterium | reverse complement strand
CGAAGTGGGGAGCTACACGCGCTCTACTATGCTCTGTTCTATCCAGTCAGAGCTAAGTCATACATGTTAATAATGATTGCTAACGCAAAATCTATATATAACAAGTATTATCTATTCTTGACCGTAAACGTCATAAAATCAACATTTATCAATTATCGTGTTTGTATCATGCGACTTTAGGCATCAATAAATCTTTTTAGTTCTGTATCAATTAGTCCTAATGTATAAGTGATCATTGGGATTTAGAATACCTCGCCCTACACTGAAAACATGCACATACCCGAACAGGTAATCTCTCTACTTAAGATTCTCAACGATAGCAATTACGAGGCTTTTGTTATTGGTGGTTGCGTGCGCGACTTACTACTTGGGCGTAAACCAAAGGACTGGGACATAACTACTAACGCGCTACCAGAAAAAATTCAAAATCTGTTTCCAAAGCACTTTTATAATAATAGATTCGGCACCGTAACGGTTTTAACTGAATCACCTGATCCGATACTCCAGAAAATAGAGATAACTACATATCGGGTTGATGTCGGCTACAGCGACCAAAGGCATCCAGACAATATCAAGCTCGCCAGTTCTTTAAAAGAAGATTTAGCACGGCGCGATTTCACTATTAACGCGATGGCGGCCGCGCCTGATACCGGCACCCCCCGACAAGACAAGAAACTTGAAAACTCATTTGTACTTGATGGTATCAAAGTGATTGATCCGTACGGTGGCGCTAAGGATCTTAACGACAAAATGATTAGGGCAGTAGGTAAACCATCCGAGCGGTTTTCTGAAGATGCTTTGCGCCTACTGCGAGCTATTCGTTTAGCGGCCGAGCTCGACTTTACGATTGAGGAAGATACCTGGCAAGCCCTAACATCTTACTGTGAAGCTATTGTTGCAGTATCGCACGAGCGCGTACGTGATGAACTAATAAAGATAGTACAAAGCGAACATCCGGAAAAAGGGTTCGAACTTTTAAAAGACTCCGGGGTCTTGGGTTTGATATTGCCGGAAGTAGCCGATGGGATAGGGGTCACACAAAATAAACATCATAAATTCACTGTGTTTGTTCATAACGTAAAATCTCTGCAATTTGCCGCTAACTATAATTACCAACTTTCGATACGATTAGCGGCGCTATTTCATGACATCGGCAAGCCCGCCACTCGGCGGCGCAAGGGCGACGACTACACATTTTATGGACACGACATTGTGGGAGCGAGAATGACCAATAAATTAATGAAGCGACTTCGGTTCTCAAATGAACTCGTTGATAAAGTGACTCATCTTGTCAGACATCACATGTTTTACTATGACGTGGGAAAAGTAACTGAAGCTGGCGCCCGAAGACTTTTGCGCAGAGTGGGCATGGCTCACTTTGATGATCTAATTAAACTTCGCATTGCCGAGCGTAAAGGCTCCGGTGTACCGAAAGCCGAACCATATCGGTTACGACATCTTCAGTTTCTGGTGGAGAAAGCAGCCCAAGCGCCAATCACAGTGGGGCAGCTAGCTATCCGCGGTAATGACTTAATAGCATCCCTTAGTTTAAAACCGGGTCCGCAGATCGGCGGTATTCTAAATGCCTTACTGGCCGAGGTTCTAGAGGCACCGGAAAAAAATGATAAGGCCGTTTTGTTAAAAAGAGCGGCGGAAATAAAAGATTTGGATCCGGTTGAACTAAAGAAATTAGGAGCCGCCGCCATTGAGGAAGAAGAACAAAAGCGTGAGGATGACATTAAGCGTAAGTATCACGTTTGATAATTTATTAGTCGTGATCTTGGTATTCAGGTCAAGAATCAATTTTTTTGCAGGTCATTATTCCTCAAAAATAAAGTGTTTTGTGCGATAGAAAAAACTTGCAGCAGCGGTCAAAATATGCGATAATGATTATATGAAGTTTCGTCAAGCGCTATTCTGGGACGTCGATCCGACCACAATTGATCCGAAAAAACACAGCCGCTACATCATCGAACGGATTCTTGATTTTGGCAACGATAAGGAAGTGCGGTGGGTTGCGAATAGTTACTCTAAGGAACAAATAAAAGATGTGATTTCGCACTCACGAGAGCTCCATAAACCATCTCGTCTCTTATGGTCTCTCGTCTTCACCTAACACCATTAACAACAGAGCAGATTCATCTGGAATCTTTGCCACACTCCACCAGTACCGTTCTACAAAAAATAGCAGACACTGATCTGATACCAGCTAACGATTGGTATTTAGCAGGTGGCACTGCCCTGGCTCTTCAGGTTGGCCACCGCCAGTCAGTTGATCTAGATTTTTTTACTGAACGTAAGTCATTTACCCCCGCTGCACTGGAACGTACTTTGCAGCAGTACCCTTGGATAACAACCAATAGAGAGCGAGGCACACTTTATGGTGAATTTGACGGTGTGCAAATGAGCTTTATTGCCTATCCTTTTTTCGAGCCTTCTTCACAACAATATCAGTTTGGCAGTCTGCGTCTGATGGGCCCGCACAATATAGCCGCTATGAAAATAATTGCAATTAGCCAGCGTGGTCGCAAACGCGATTTTGTTGATTTATATTGGTACTGCAAAAACAAGAAACCGCTGATTGAAGTGTTCCTAGCAGCCACCAATCAATATCCCCAAGATCATAACATACCGCACTTGCTTAAGAGTTTGGTTTATTTCGACGACGCCGAAGACGATCCTATGCCAAAACTATTGTTTGATGTCACATGGCCGGAGATAAAGAAATACTTTGAATACGAAACACCAAGAGTCACCAAGCAAATATTGCGATTGTAAAACAGTACCTGCCGACAACAGGAAAGCTTAAGTGCCTACTGGACAATTCGGTGTTTTGGTAAAGCCGGCATCAACTGCCGTATCCTCGGCATAGAACCATTGCCACCTTCTGACTGAATAACTATAGTTTCACCAAAAGAAGCAGAAGGTTTAGGTGCAAAAGGCTTTCTTATGAAAGCAGACATGTTGCCAAATGATCTTATCGAAGCACTGGGGGAATATTTAAAGCCATCGAATCCGCTAATAAGCAAATTAAAAACAGAATAGCAGCTTTTAAATCTGTGGTGTCATAAAATTAATTGCTGTTGGGACATTTAAAAAAAGTAAGCGAACACAGATTGACTGTGTTTAATTGATAATGAATAATGATTTTATGAATGAAGGTAATGGAGGTTTAGGATCTTTGATTAAGCAGTCTATACCCAAGGCGATGCCAACTATATTGGCAGTTGTGATTGGTGGGTTGTTTTATCTTGTCGGACAATTAGCCGTTGCATGGTATCCGGCACAACCGTTACAAGAGATTAATATGAATGGAACCGGAACGGTCAAGCTAGCCCCGACCGTAGCCAGATTCACAGCTACCGTGGAAACAACTAGCCCCTCTTCAACTTCGGAGGCCGCCCAAACATTTGTGCAAACGCAATTTGATCGCATTACGAATACCTTAGAGACCTTGGGTTTAAGTGAAAATGATTTACGCACGACCGATTTCTCGGTGACGACCGATTATGCCTACGGCCCAACCGGCGGCTCGACATTCCGGGGCTATTCCGGACGCGGCAGTCTTGAAGTTTCGCTAAATGATCCATCTCGATTACAGGAAGTTGTAACAGCTGTGGGTAAAGCCGGTGGGCAAGTTAGCGGGGTTACTTTCGATCTTGAAGACCAGGATAATGCCCGTCGAGAAGCCTTTAAGAAAGCGGTGGATAATGCACGGATTAGCGCCGAAGAAACAGCTCAAAGCTTAGGACGACGCCTCGGCAAGGTAACCCGTATCGGCACACCAATTATTGCCGATCAGCCTTACTATGATTCTGGCGGTTTTGCCGGTGCTTTAAGTCTGCCGGGAGGTACTCAAGAAATTAAAGTATCCGCTGAAGTGACGTACCAACTCAAATAATACTGAAGGTTTTAGTCAGTCGAACTTAATTCGAACTTAATTTGCATTGATCCTGCGATCATCAATTCGATAATTCGCTGGTCGCATCAGCTAAGTTGCCAGCCTTATAACCCTTAAGTCTTATAGAACAATATCTAACATCATGTTCTCCTTCGCCTGGTTTATAGTCGGCTTCATTTTGATGATCGTTGGTTTTTTAGCCGTTTGGCGGACTGATTGGTTTTTGCGAAATATGGGCGATATCAGTGAACTTTTTGGTGCGGTTGGCGTACCTTGGATGTCTTGGAAAATGTCCGGTGTTTTCCTGCTTTTTCTTGGTTTTCTACTGGCCTTTGGTCTATTGCAAGCCTTCCTGCAAATAACAGTTGGGAGACTTTTTACTTTCGGTAATCTCTAGTCGTGAAACCATAAGCCGATTCGTTAGAATCGGAATAAAAAAAACGCGATGGGGTGACACCGCGTTTATGCTATTGATATTATATCGCTGTCCGGAACATGTAGTGATGGTCAGTCATAGCTAAGCCGTATGGACCATCCATGAAAATTACATTGAAGGCATCCGTTTCGGCTATGAGATAATGCGGACTGCCGGGCTCAATCAAGATTCTCGATTTCAAGCTTTGCGGCTGCTGGCCATTAAAGCTATAGAGCGTTTTACCGGCGATCGGAATGAAGATCTCGGTTGTCTTGGTGTGTAAATGATAAGAAGTCTTCGCACCAGCCGGCAGAAACTGTCCAAGTATCGCCCGCTTGAGGCCGCGATAGTAAAACTCCAACTCAAAAAGATACAGCGCGCCTGATGTTTTTGACTTCGATGCCGGCTCCTTTCTAATTCTAATACCGGGCGTAGCGCTGCAAACCAATGATCGTGACGGCCACGGAATAATTTCCGGCGGGCAACCATTCACTGACAATACGGTTTTCTTGGCGTTAATACCGACACGAATAATGGGTGTTGGTATTTCTCCAAAATTTTCCTTAAGAATCGATCCAAATTCCTGATCACCAATAATACACTGAACATTCATGGTCAATCTCCATCTGCCAAAATTCTAATTGCAAGGGAACAACGAATTTTTAATTTTTACTACACTTTACTGAAAACTACCAGGGTGTGCTGGGAATATGTATACGTGAGCTAACAATTGTTGTTTAATAACCGAAATAGTGTGGACCTGGAGGGAATCGAACCCTCATCTCCCGGATGCAAACCGGGTGCTCTACCACTAAGCTACAGGCCCAAGTCTATATCATATACTGCTGTCGCCCAAAACTACGTTGAGTTCTGGGCGCCCCGCACCCCACGTGGTGCTGGGGCGAACCCTCATCTCCCGGATGCAAACCGGGTGCTCTACCACTAAGCTACAGGCCCGTTGATCTAATAATGCCTTTTTCCAGCTAAAGCCTGCGGATCATTCTCAGCTTGGCCTGTTTAATGTTATGTCTTAGCTAGATACTTAACAAATTATCGTGACCATGATTTGGCGATAGTACCGACATGACGGTACGAAAAAACGCATGTCAGAACATCAGTGAAACAGATACGTCGGGATAAAAGCAAGGGTCGGCTTAAATATAAATGCTGGATTTTGATTTTTAATATAAGGGATAGAATCTACCGTACTTTGTTTGTTTTGACAGGCACGGCCTAATGAGCTATACTACATAATACAGACGTAATCCTTCAGGTATTTTCAGAGAGGAGGTGAGCGGTTAACGGTATGTCAACAAATATTCTTGCTCAGGCAGGAACGACAAGCATTGGCAATAATCAAGCAGGGCTTTCTACTTGGGGTAACGCCATTTTGTCTTCCTTAAATGATTTGTGGTTTGACTTCGTGTCTTTTACACCGAATTTGATCGCGGCTATCGTGGTCTTTTTTGTTGGTTGGGCTATATCAGTGACCGTTGGTCGCTTAGTCGAGAAGATTCTGGTTATTCTACGCATCAATCAAGCCTTCGAAAGTATTAAAGGTCTTAAAGATGCAGCAGGACGAGCTGGATTGAAAATCAATATCCCACTCTTAATTGGTGAGATAGTAAAATGGTTCTTAATTATAGTGACGCTCTTGGCGTCAACCGATATTCTCGGACTCGAGGATGTTGCAGCTTTCTTACGTTCGGTCTTAATTTACATTCCGAATGTTGTAGTCGCAGCTTTGATCTTGGTCATTGCAGTGGTGTTAGCTAACTTTGTCTATAAGACAGTCTTAGCGAGCGTCAACGCGGCCGGTTTCAGCAGCGGCGCAGCTGTCGCAGCCATTAGTAAATGGTCAATCATGGTCTTCGCGTTATTAGCAGCGTTGCTGCAACTTAACGTGGCAGCTTCACTCATCCAAACTATTTTGACAGCCTTCTTTGCTATGGTCGCCCTTGCCGGCGGTCTGGCTTTCGGCTTAGGTGGTAAAGATGTAGCAGCGCGGTGGCTCAAGAAACTTGAGGCAGACATGATGAATAAACGAATGTAGGCATGGGTTGTTCGTCGTTTGAGCGCCACTTTAAGCTCATAGCTTAGGACGCAATCGTCGGCGGGCAAGCAAAAGCAATAGTCTACCGTGTAGGCAGAAAAACGACTCGACTAGCAGTAGGCGGGTCGTTTTGTTACTCGCAGTCCTTACACCCTGCCTACCAGCAGGCCGGCACGTTGGGTTTAGGGTGAATAAGACAACCTTTTTCGATTTTTTTTGCTAATGTTTATCGCTAATGCTATACTACCGATATGAGCCCAGAAGGAGCACCACGGCCGGAACAACGAGAAGCTGTTGAGTTAGCTGACATATCATATTTTCTTGTTGAGGACAACATAGGTGTATCGCAAGAAGTCCAAGCAAGCTTGGTTGATCCGACCGGTCCAATGCTCGATCAAAAAGACACGATTGAGGGTGCACTAAAGCGCCTCGCCGAGCTTGTTACAAGTGACAAGACGCCAGACATTATTATTCTCGACCGTCAGATACCGCGCAGGGAAGGTTCAAAAGCACCTGAAGACAAGGGTGGCGACCAATTTATCAAGAAGTTTGCGGAGTATCAGAAGCGTCCAGAAGTGCAAGGCAGACTCGATAACATTGCCATAGTGCTCCACAGCACACACGCTAGTAATCAGTCTTGGGTCAATGAAATGAAAATCGTGTCTCCAAGCGTGGTCGGTGGCATTGATAAGAACGTTCTTAATTCGGATGGTCCCGAAGCTTTTGCCTCGCATTTGAAAGGGCTCCTGCAGGAGGCTGGTATCGTCAAGAAGGATTCTTGACACTATTCCTGCTTGCATTATAGTGGATATTAGCAATATATGCAGAACTCTAACCTGTTGCAGAACCCACGAAGCGGCTAGCCGCGTTACGTCTTTTGATGTGATGAGCTCCGCTTCCTCTGGAGCTCTTTTTGATTGTTGTTATTTCATAAGGGCACCATCCGCCATAGCTCTAATAAGGAGCGACGGCTGGATGGAGCTCATTTTGATTTTAAAACAAAGTGAGAAGCATCCTTATTACTGTCTAAAGGTTTCAATTTATTTCCTTACAAACGATTGAAACCTGTTAGATAGCTAGAGTGAAGCCTATCTTTTTGGAAAAGATAGCATCACAAACGAGCAGTTATTCTTAATAAAATGAGTGCTCTTTTGTGGTAGCTTTTGGATCGATCGTTACCCAATTGAATAGGCTTAACGTCTAAAACAAAGAGTAGTTTCATAAAAAAATAAAATTTCAATTATGAAACATAAAAAACTTTTAGGTTTTAAGACGTGAAAGCTGTCGAATATATCGACAATGTTCTGTTTATTTTCGCAGTAAGCGAAAGTATACAGAGCAAGCCCCGTAAAATCGCCTATTAATGAGCGATCACGGGGCAAGCAATTAACGATCATCAAAAAAGTAAAAGGTAGCTAGTGGTAATACACCACTAGTCAAGTAGAGTCGCTGCTTGGCAGCGACTATTGTGCTCCATACACCGTTACGGGTGTGCGGCGGATGCCTTGGCAATGGACGACGATGAAGGACGTGACCGGCTGCGATAAGCTGCGGGAAGGTGCTGAGTGACCTATGATCCGCAGATCTCCGAATGGGGAAACCCTCTCTGAATCATCTTTAGAGAACTCCTAAGCTGCAAGGTTTAGGTAGAGTGAACCTGGCGAAGTGAAACATCTCAGTAGCCAGTGGAAAATAAAACAACGAACAACTTTTCTCTTTGTTCAAAGCTTCAGTAAATTTAGGAATGAGTAATTACAGTTAATACAATTCTGGTACTTTCTGTTTTTGCTGTATCACTAGATTTACTGATAGCGATGAGCTTAGTTATGAAGAAGTTGTTTATATTCCCTGAGTAGTGGCGAGCGAAACGGGAACAGTCCAAACCTGGCCGTGTCTTACTGCCTTTGACGCAGAAAACACAAAAATCCAGAGCACAAATTCCAAACAGACTCCATCAAGCACAAACCCGACTGTCATTATGTTTGTGTTTTGGGTAATTGGCATATTTGTTTGGCGTTTGTGAAATCTGAGTAATTTTGTGTTTTCCACGTCGAGCGTAGCGAGACGCGGCTAGGGGTTGTTGGTTGATAGCGACGTTTATTCGGACAGTTATTGATACGATTGTCTAGTGGAAGGCGGCTGGAATGCCCCACCATAGAGCGTAAGAGTCGTGTACACGAAAGATGCGTATCAAACTGTGGCTATGAACCAGAGTAGGGCGGGGCACGTGAAATCCCGCCTGAATCCGGGAGAACTACAAAAACCAGCCTTAAAAGTTGGCACTCCCAAGACTAAATACGACCATTGACCGATAGTGAACTAGTACCGTGAGGGAAAGGTGAAAAGAACCCCGGTGAGGGGA
>CAYJQW010000025.1:0-9504 GCA_964372635.1 uncultured Candidatus Saccharibacteria bacterium | reverse complement strand
CCTTAATTAGATTCTTCTCTTCCAATTGTCGCAATTCAGCAATGGTTACGCCAAGTAGGTTGGCAGCTTCGTTTTGGTTGATGGTGTCTCTAGCTTTAGCAGAGGGTGTGGATAAGACAGAACGACTATTATTGAATGATTTAACCGAATTTTTTGCCTCGGTATGTATTGATGTGTAATTTTTAACTTGTGGTCTTATCAGGTTATTAGTCGATCTGTCATGAACACGAGAATGTAAGTTTGTGAGTCGATTCTTGCAGTTGTCTAGAATTTCTTCCGAATACTCACGCTCGCCGCGCTCATTTCTTGAGGCAACAGGTAATATTCCTTCTTTTTCTAGTTGTCTCAGCTTTGATACAGAGATATTTAGAATGCGCGCAGCGTCAGAGATTGTTAGCTTTTTCAGCGATTTAAGTCGTTTTACTTCAGCCGGATCGTAATATCTTGAGTTACCTTCAAGACGAATTGCCTTCAGCTTTCCCTGCGCAGACCATCTTCGAATTGTTTCTGTTGACACCTCAAGCTCCCGGGCAGCGTCGCTGACAGATAGTAACTTATTGTGTTCAGGTTGTTTTGAATTTGTTATGGGCACAGAAGGATATTATTGTATTTGTGTTAACCCCACATCGCTGGTCAAACTAAGTCATGTGAGGCTCATCTGCTATCTTTAATTATACCACGTAAATGGCTGTCTATCAAAATGGTTGTCATGTACATAATGTCCAGATATGAATATTGATGTAAGTTGGGTATAACTACGGCTTCACCGAAATGGTCAACATGTTTATAATTGTCCTCATATGATTCAACCAACATCAAGTGGAAGCGGAAGTGGAATTAAGCAACCAAAGAAAGAGCGTCGCGGTGGTGGACTTTTTAATCTTATTTTAATAGTGGCCATCATCGCAGTTATCGCTGCTTTCGTATGGGCAGAACAGCAGCGCCGATCGGCCAAAGCACAGCTGGAGGAAACTGTGAACCAGCTGGAAGAATTGCGGCAAGCATCACAAAAAAGTGGCCAGGAAGTAGCGAAAGAAGTGCTTTCGAAGTTACGAGCGCATATAAATATCCCGGAGACGCCGGAACCAACAGTGGCAACGATTGTTAATATTGATCAATTACGTGAAGCTAATGCATTTTATAAGGTGGCCGAAAATGGTGATCATCTAGTAATAACAGAAAACAGAGCAATACTTTACGATCCCGATAATGATAGAATTCTCGACGTGGTTCCAGTTCAAATTAATCGGAATGAGAATCAAGATAGCTCAACAGGATCTCAAGCGTCACCCAGAGTAAGTCCGCGGGTAACAGCAAGCGTGAGTCCATCGCCAACGGCAACGAGTTCACCAAATCCATCGGGAAATTAATATAGTAATTAAATAGCATTAATAAAAACAGCGGCCATGCTAGGCCGCTGTTTTTATCTATACAAAGACCATTCTTTAATAAGATATGTAGATAATTAATGTATTTTTCAATTAAGTCCTATATTCTTGATTTCATGATAATTCTAAATAAATGGCTTAATAAAGAACAAGGCTACACCTTTAAGATAAACTCACCCCGGAAACAATGATTGTAATTCATAGTTCCTAGAGGCTCGTTAGATAATGCTTAAGGGAATTACTGTGCAACACTTCTTGCCACTTTGGCTGAAGTAATATTTTAGATACGACTGAGTAATAATGAATTGCGTTTATTTCTCAAATTTTGACTCTAGGTTTCTGAATCTTCAATCGCATCACTAATTTGAGCCAGCTCCTCAAGTCGATCTAATGTTTTTTGATTGCGTAGGGTACTTGTGATCGAATTACGAAGATTATCACGGTTATATTTCCTTGAATTATCCGCTGGCTTTTCATAAAGCTGAAGAAACTCCTGCATCTTTGCTTCAATCTCTTCATCTGCAACGTCGATACTTTCCTGCTTGGCAAACTCCCTCAATGCCAGGCTCACCTTCACAGTTTTCTCCGCCGGACCACGCAGTTCCCCACGGATCTCCTCAAGCGTCTTTTGCTGTATTTTTAAGTATTCATCAAGTGATTTCTGCTGCATCTTAAGCATCTGAGAAAGCTCGGCAAGACGGCGGTCAATTTCCTTCTCGATGAGCGAGGATGGCAGTGCCGAAAAAGTTGATATCTCAGCCAACTTATCGGCTAATTCACCCTTAAGGCGATCCTCCTCTTTGTGGACCAACTCCTGCTGGAGGTTGTCCCACAGCTTGTCTTTCAAATCCTGCAAACTCTTAAATTCACCGAGACTTTTAGCGAAGGCATCATTAATTTCCGGAATAATTCTTCTTTGCACATTATGAGCTTTAACCTTAGCCGTGGCGGATTTCCCGCGAAGATCCTTATGGGCATAGTCTTCCGGAAAATTCATGGCAAATTCACGATTGTCTCCAGTTTGAATACCAACAATTTTATTTTCAAAATCAGGAATGAAATGACCCTCGCCGATATGGACCGGATGATTTTTACTACTGCCGCCCTCCATTGGTTTGCCATCCATTAAAACATTAAAGTCAACTGTTACCGTATCACCATTTTTAGCCGGTCTGGTAACATCGAGATAGGTACTACGAGATTTAGCTAGGTATTTTAACTCGGCATCAATTCGATCCCTATCAATTTTTGTCGATCGTCTGATTAAAGATATATTTTTTGGATCACCCAAATTTATTTTAGGTAATATATCGACTACGGCATTGAAGGATAAACCACTAGTAAGATCAGCGTCTTCAATTGATGTTTTAGGACGCCCCAGTGCCTCAATATCATTGGCCAAAATAGCCTCAACAAAGAGACGAGGAACTGCTTTCTCTACGGCAGCCTGTATTACCCGCTCAGTACCAAATTTTTCAATAACGGCTGACAACGGTGCCTTGCCCGGTCTAAATCCTGACAGAGCTTTAGCTTTTGTTAAATCACGAGCAGCTCGTTCGAGATATGGCTTAAATTCAGCTGCATCCGCCTTAATTTTTATCTCAACCTGAGACGTATCATTTTTTGGATTTATTTTTACATCCATGGTTTTTGAGATTACTTGATAAATTACTGAAATGCAATAAAAGATTCATCAATAATGTTAATTATATGAATAAAACCACCCCGTTTTATAGGGGCGGCTCTAGCTGTCTTTCTTACTTTTCAATTTTTTTGTCGCTTGATTCTTCACTCTCCGGCTCGATTGGTTTGACGTCATCTTTAGGTGCAATCGTTTCTTGTTCAGTAACCGTTGTTTCCTCGATGGGCGCTGCTACCGCAGCATCAGGCTCCAATTTATCTTCAGGAGCGGCTGCCGCCTCTACGCTGGCCATGCCTTTATTTGCCTCAGTGCCTGCTTTGACAATATCAATTCGCCAGCCGGTTAACTTGGCTGCTAAACGAACATTTTGGCCGCGTTTACCTATCGCTAGTGATAGTTGAGATTCATCAACATGGGCCACGGCTCTTTTGTCATCTTCAAAGACGTCGACGGCAATAATTCGAGCTGGTGACAAAGCATTTGCAATATAGCGGGCTGAGTCGTCATCCCACTGAATGATATCGATTTTTTCTCCAGATAACTCGGCAATGATAGTTTGAATTCTGGTGCCGCGTTGGCCGATACAAGCGCCCACAGGATCGATACCTTCTTCTTTAGCCCAAACGGATACTTTTGACCTCTCGCTGGCCTCTCGGGCAATGCCTTTAATTTCGACACTGCCGGCAAAAATTTCCGGTACTTCTAATTCAAACAGACGACGTAACATTCCAGGGTGTGAACGAGATAAGAGAATTTCTGAACCACGCGAGGTTAGGTCTACCTTGACTACATAAATACGTATACGCTGGTTAATACGATAGCGCTCACCGCGAACCTGCTCGCTGGCGAACAGTACGCCGGTTGTTCGACCAATATCAACAAATACAGTGTCGCCCTCAATCCGCTGCACTATTCCTGAAATAATTTCACCTTCTTTTTCCTTGTATTCATCGTGGACGGCTTCTCGCTCCGCTTCGCGTATACGTTGGATAATTACTTGTTTAGCTGTTTGAGCAGCAACCCGCCCGTAATGAGGATCCTTAGGTGTTACTTCCTCAACGTATTCTTTACCAATTTCTGCTTCTTTGTCCGTCTTTTTCGCTTCTTCTAAGGTTATTTGCGCTGACGGATTTTCAACCCCTTCTTGGCCCTCCTCAAGCTCAACAACAGTCATTACTTTAAAGATGCGTGTCGTTGCATCATCCTCGTTGAATTCAGCTCGAACGTCCTCGCCACGGGTACCGTAATCCTTGCGATAGGCGGCGGCTAAGGCATGCTCAATCGTTTCTAATACCTTATCTTTACTAATACCCTTCTCAGTCACAATCTGATCAATTGCGCTGCCAAAACTGACATCTTGTTCGTCGGCCATGAATCGTAAAATTAGAAATTAAAAAATGGAAATTAGTCGCCAAGATTTGTTTTTTAACTACTTTCCAATTTCTAGACTCTAAAATAAAATAACCGCCGGACTCGCCGCGGTTACTGATATTTGTACTGTACTTCTAAACTAACGCAGA
Source organism: uncultured Candidatus Saccharibacteria bacterium (assembly GCA_964372635.1). Taxonomy (GTDB): domain Bacteria; phylum Patescibacteriota; class Andersenbacteria; order UBA10190; family UBA10190; genus CAYJQW01. The sequence continues at coordinate 4,954 of CAYJQW010000025.1, read as the reverse complement.
AGTCAAATTAATTGTGAATAAAATGGACCATCGCGATAAATATTGCTAAGATCGTCACCCATCTTCTTCACGACGCATCAAAAGCATGTTCGATGTGTTCAATCTTATTTTTGTATCCAGCCTGAGTTGAAATGATAATGGCGTCAAAACGTACATTACCCCAAAAACCTTGCTCTTGCTGATAATACTTGGCGGCACGAATAAGCTTTTGTTTCTTGCCTGTTGCGATTACATCAGCGCCATCACCAAACTGAGTCTGTCTTCTTGTTTTCACTTCAATAAATACCCTCGTGTTATCACTCGGATCATCCATAATCAGATCTATCTCACCTAGCTTGCAGCGCCAGTTAGAAGCTATAAAACGCCAACCCTGTTCTTCTAAGTAAACCCTAGCTGTTTTCTCGCCTAATAAACCAATTGACAAGGCAGTAGGCTGCTCGTCTGGTCGAGCGTTGCCTTCTGTTACAGAAGTTCTAGGCCGTGAGATATTGAGCCACTTTGGGAGTTGCCAACGCATGTCTTTTTTTAATCTCTGTTTGCGGCAAAAATAACTTACGAAGATCTATGGCTAGAACAGTCAGAATCGATAAAGATAATAGTATAAGCCAGTCATTGATGGACAGCGACACCGTGCCAAAAAAGTTTTGGAAGGCAGGGACATAAACGGCCACTAATTGCAGTAGCATGGAGAAGCCTGTGGAGAGAAAAAGCCAAGGATTTTGCCACAGTCCGCGTTTCCAGATCGTTTCGTGTAGTGACCGATAGCTCCATGTTGAAAGCAAAGAAACAACGCCTATAAAGCTAAAAAGCATTGTCCTGGTATAGGTAATGTCCAAACCATTGAAGCGATATAAATACCAATAAAGGCCCATGGCCGAGATTGTCATGATAGCGCCGGAAATTAAGATGTGACTGACAAGCCAACGACTCAGAAAAGCTTTAATGTTTTCAGGCCCTCGTTGCATTACATTTCGTTCCGCAGGTTCTAGCGATAGAGCGATATCGGCTGTGCCATCAGTAACAATATTAATCCAGAGAATTTGGGCTGGCAAAAGTGGAATTGGTAATCGCAGGGCTAGGCTCAATAGAAATATAATAACCTCAGCCGCATTTGTTGATAATAAAAAGGCAAGCATTTTTCGGACGTTATCCCTAATAATTCTTCCTTCAGAAATTGCGGCCACAATGGTGGCAAAATTATTATCCAACAAAACCAAATCGGCTGCATCTTTGGCTATATCTTTTCCGGAACCCATCGCTACTCCAATATTGGCCGCTTTCAGGGCCACAACATCGTTGACGCCATCACCGGTCATAGCAACGACATGACCGTGAGCTTGCAAGGCTTTAATAATTCGATGTTTGTCGAGAGGATTAATGCGCGAAAACAACACAACGTGGTTCACTACGGCTGCTAATTGATCATCCGTCATATTAGATATCTCATCGCCATCAAGGACAGCTCCTTCCGGTAATTGTAGGCCGATTCTATGGGCCACTGCTCGGGCAGTAGCTTCATAATCTCCGGTCACAATTTTTAAACTTACGCCGGCAGCCGTCGTAGTGCGTATCGCGGCCGTAACTTCCGGTCGAACAGGGTCAGTGATTTTCAGGACACCTAATAGTAATAAATCTTTTATGTCATCCTTTGTGATGGAGTCTTGGTCAAGGTTGCGTCGGACTGCCAAGCCTAATAAACGATCTCCGGCAGCCGCACTTCTCTTGAGTATATTAGTAATTTCTAGTCGGCCCTGGCTGGTCAATCTAGTTGGTTCAAATCTATGGTTTAAAACCTTTGAGCTTGCTTCCAGTAAAACTTCAGGAGCGCCGGCCACAAAAAGTGTTTGCACAGCCATGGTCGGATGATCATTCAATGAAGCACGATATTTCCAGCGTGGGTCGAAAGAAATCATGTCTCGTTGACGCCATGATGACCGCAGATTTTTTTGCAGGAATCCAGCATTTTCCACAAAGGCGAGAGTCGCCCGCTCTGTCGCCGAACCAAAGTATTTAAGTGTGTCCGGAGCTACGCGGTGGGCGTCAGAAGCAAGGGCGAGACCTGTTAGCGCTAGTTGAGCCAATGGTTCCTTTGCTTTTTCATTAATTGACAAAGTATTTCCTTGTAGAAAATCAAATTCTCTGGCGTCCATATTTCCCAGCGTCAAGGTGCCGGTCTTATCAGTGCAAATCACGGTAGTTGAACCAAGAGTTTCGGCTGATTGCAGATCGCGGGTAACTCCCTTTCGTTTTAGGATACGAATAACACCGACCGTGAGAGCAATTGTCAGCATTATGCTCATATCTTCTGGAATGGCGCTGACAATCAAAGTAATCGCGGTTCTCAAGCTATCTGTTAATGATATTCCAATCGCCAGAGAAATTACGGTAATGATAACGACCAAACTAGTTACTATCCAGGCGACTTTCAGACCACTGGCTTCCAATTGTCGGCGCAAGGGTGTGATTGGTGAGATTGTTGTCCGAAGAACTTGAGCAATACGACCGAATTCTGTACGTGACCCGATCGCGGTGACAACAGCTCGACCAGAGCCAGCTACCGCCGTCGTTCCCATATAAACCATATTGGATCTATTGCCTAAAGGTGTTCTACTTTTCAGGGCGTTTGGCATCTTTCGTACATCCTCAGATTCTCCCGTTAAAGATGACTCCAGAACTCGTAATCCACTCGTGCGTAACAATCGAGCGTCGGCAGGAATTTTATTGCCGGCACGAAAAGCAATTATATCGCCAAGTGTTAATTCTGAAGCAGAAATTTTCTGTAATCGTCCATTACGCACAACATTGGCCGTCTGCTCAACGTGCTGTCGAAGTCGTTCTAAGGTGCGTTCTGTACGCCACAATTGAATGAATCCTAAAATTGCATCAATTAGTATGACAAGGCCGATAATAATAGCATCTGCCCAATGGCCTATAATCAGCGATAATACAGCGGCTATCATTAAGACAACTACCAAACTCTCACGAAAACGCTCCAAGAGAATCTTGAGAGGCGAGCGACTTTTTTGGCGAGGCATCAGATTTTCCCCAAATTGATTTTGGCGGGATTTTGCTTCGGTGGTTGATAATCCCTCACTCGAAAGAACCCTCATCTCCCGCAAAACCTCAGAAGAAAATTTCAAATAAGCCGGGCGCAAATCTTCATCACCAAGCAGACGAACTGGTTGTTTGCCATTAATTTTACTTTCAGTTGTCTTATATTCATTTCCCTCCATATTTTAGTTGCTATGATACTATGCATTCTATCATGTCATTATCAAACAGACCGAGTCCGGAATCATATCTTCGCTCCGACCTTATTCGGCTAGTCATCACATTGCTAATTGTCTTACTTGTCATGGGCGCACTGTTTACAATAGAGCGCAAGAATAATTATATTATCCGACTACTTGATTTTATGAGGCAAGATCAGTCAGCTCTTGAGCAGGAGTCTGGGCCAGTCCAACTAGAAGAATCACCAGATACAGAAGCGGCGCTGGCTGAGTGAGCAGGTAATGGTCAAAAAGAAGTAGTGGAATAATCGGCAGTAGCCAATGCATTTTTTTCCAATAGAAAGTCCGTAAAATGTACAAAACAAGCAATAATATTAAGATGGATGGAATCACTCCCCATTCTGCAACTAATAAAAGTGGGACGGAATGAACGGGTTGCTTCTGCCATATTTCGTGAGGAATAGCTTGTGCTTTTAGAAATGACGAAAGATGCAAAGTGTACTGCCCAAGGCCTACACCATGCCAAGATGGGTTCATTCTTATTATCTCCCAAGCATATTTAAATCCCAGAAACCGTTCCATAACAGATGTATCACGCGGGTCATTGGTTCTCTGGACTATCAGGGGCATAAAAATAGCCAGTGAAATGGCCATGACGATAATAAATGGGCGAAACATATGCCAAAAATTTCGCGTATGATATTGGCGTCCAAGCGAAAATATTATCACTGCGATAAACCCTGCTATCCAACCTGCTTTGGAAAATGTTATCAGTAGGGCAATAAATAAAAAATAAAACGATGACAGAAACCATGTTCTCATTTCTATCTTCTTATTTATTAACTGCATTACAATGATTATTCCCATTACGAGAGCTGCAGCGAAGCTATTTGGGTGAGAATATGGTCCGTATCCTCTAATTATCTTAATACCATCTTCTAGATATGATTTAAATGGAACTGAAAATGTTGCAACACCAGGAATACCAGATTGAATTCTAGATTCTCCAATTGAGACAAATCCTAGATCACTTTGCAAAATAAATTGAGCTATACCCCACTGTGCCTGCAGAACAAAGATAGTGCTCAAGCAAATAAAAATTATTTTTGGACTGTAAGAAGAGTAAAAAGAGCGAATCATCGGTATTGATCCAATAACTAGTATGTATCTTGTATAAGTAGCGAATGATTCCGCATTTCCTGAAACGGAAAAAAAACTGATACTTAAGGCACAAAGAAAGATTATCAGAAGTATGTTTTGACTTGGGCAGGTCTTAATTTTATTTGACCTAATTGCCGCAACATACAAAAAAACGAAAATTAGCACAACGACGATATTCCAAAAGTTCCATGTTCTGATAAATTCCTGGTTCATTATTAAAAATTTTGGTAGGTATCTGTGCAAGGGAATAAAGAGTGCTACTATGGTTCCGGTAATTAGCACAGATTTGGACATCAAGATATTGTATAGGTTTTTAGATCTTGATTAAAATAGACTTGTTCTGTCAAAAAATTATCATTAATTAGATAGATTTGACACATAAATTTTAAATCAGTACAACATTCATAGGTTAGAATATTTATACTTAGTTTATTTTATTTGGGCCCATAGCTCAGCCGGCAGAGCGCATCCATGGCATGGATGAGGTCAGCGGTTCGATCCCGCTTGGGTCCACATTTTTAGATTTGGGATTTCCGAGGATTTTTCGACGGCGGAGCTGGGAT
>CAYJQW010000024.1:0-10813 GCA_964372635.1 uncultured Candidatus Saccharibacteria bacterium | reverse complement strand
ATATACACATTCATCAAGGATAGAGAAAAGTGCCAAATGTGCTTGGACATTACCAGAATCGCTTGACAAAGCCAAGTTATGACGTAATCATTGTTAACGAGTTCGTTACCAATTCACGAAAGGAGATGATATGCACCTAAAACCTCGTATTTCGCTTTCGGTTGAGGACAAAAATAAATGGACTCCGAAACCGCGAAGCCTACGTCGGCATACCGGCCTGAAAAAACTCGGGCCAGAGATTCTGGCGGAACTTCATGACCTGGTAAATTGCTTCGGCATCTGTGATGAAGTTCAGGAAAATAGACCGCCATACAAGTACATCTCAGGCATATTGCCGCAAGCTATGAGTGTCAGCTTTGTCGTCAATAATTCGCCGAACTTGTATGTATTGGCCGGCAATGGCTACGACATTCATGAAATGCTCAGGGTTAAGCTTTGTTCCCAGGGCAGTGTGGACTGGAATGAGGCTATCACCATTGATTGTGCTATAGCCTTCATTCATGAGGTCGATAAATGGGCATCTCGATTGCACGCAATTTGTCCCTTTTCCGGCCGTCGTATTAATCTTGCCCTTTATGATCAACCTCGTTTATGTGTCGACGATGTTTTTAGGTCACCAGGTGTATTTTTACCTATTCCTTCGTCGAGCATTATTGAAAGACACTGCCATAATCAATGGGTCGCACCTGAAATCGTTGCTCGGTTTGATGACCCAGAAGAGTTAGAAATATTCCGGGGTGACAAGTGTCCAATTATTGGCATCTGCCGAACGCGTGACGAGATTCTCATCAGAAATCGTTATGCCGTCCTGAATACTGCTCTTCGGATGTTTAAAATTGATCCGCAAGATGCTAATTCATGGTATGAAGTGCAGGTTAATAACAATTTTCGTAACCTTGTTGAATCATCCTACAAGAAGTTACGTCTTAATTAGGACAAAGGATCTGTCATTAATTGAACATCAAATCACTTAGGCCTTGTTTTCAAAACATGGCCTTTTTTCTGGCATGAAAAAACACCGGCCGACTTATAATGTCGAGATGCTTACAATCTATTCAATGTCGGGCTTATTTGAAAATATATAGCTAAAATAAGCTATTTTCTCTGAAACAGGGGTGTTTCCGGTTTCTTGATCGGTCTTGCTTCGAGTAGCTTTAGGAGCTTTTCATGCGTTTGTGGCATATAAGCAGAAAGCGCCTCATTAATGCCTAGAATAGTTGTATATAATTGAGTGAGAATCTCTTGAACTTCGGCTGTTTTACCATCTTTTGCCAGTTGCCAAGGCTTGGTTGTTTCAATTAGGTTATCGGCCCAGGCGATAGCTGCCCAGATGGAACTTAGTGCTTTATCAAAAGCCAGCTTTTCAGTGTGTTCATTGGCAGTTGTTAGGAAGCCATCGACTGGTTCTGGGACCTCGCCATCATCACCAAGGTCAGGTTGATATTTTTCAATCATATTTAATGTTCGAGATACTAAATTGCCCAAGCCATTAGCCAAGTCTGCATTGTAACGATCTAGAAGACGCTGGTGCGAGAAGTCGCCATCATTTCCGAAAGGAATGTCTCGCAGAATATAATAGCGAACAGCATCTGCACCATATTCATCAACAAGCTCGACTGGATCGATTGCGTTGCCGAGAGATTTGCTGATTTTTTGGCCGTCAACCGTAAAAAAACCGTGGGCAAAAACTCTTTTAGGAATTGGCTCGCCAATAGCCAGTAAAAGTGCCGGCCAAATAACACAATGAAATTTTAAGATGTCCTTGCCAATAAGATGAATGTCAGCCGGCCAGTATTTTGAAAACTTTTGCCGGTCCGCACCATAACCGATGACAGAACAATAGCTGAATAATTCATCCAGCCACACGTAGATAGTCTGACTTTTATCCCAGGGCAGTGGAATGGCCAACTTCACATTTTGCCTGGAGATCGCAATGTCTTCTAGTCCTTGATTAATGAAGGACAAGACTTCATTGCGCCTGACTTCTGGCTCGATTAATAATTCACCGCCGGTGATAATTTTTTTAAGAGTATCGGCATACTCAGATAACTTAAAAAACCAATTCTTCTCCTTTATTGTTTCAGGTTTTGTGCCATGGTCCGGACACTCCCCTTGCTCATTCAGGTCGGCTTCCTTAATAAATGATTCATGCCCGATACAGTATAACCCCTCATACTCCCCTTCATAGATTTGGCCGGAGTCTTTTAAAGCATTGAAGTATTTTGTCACGGCTAATTCGTGACGTTGCTCGGATGTTCTTAAAAAATCATCTGTTTTTATGCTGAGGCTCGTCCAAGCCTTGCTAAATAAAGCAGCGTTGGCATTTGAAAACTGCTCTGGAGTTTTACTAGCAGCTTTAGCACTGCCGGCAATTTTGTCACCGTGTTCGGCGGTGCCTGTTATGAAAAATACATCATCACCATGACGTTTGTGCCAACGAGCAACGACATCAGCAGCAATCGTCGTATAAGCCGAGCCAACATGCGGTTTAGCATTAACGTAGTAGATGGGGGTCGTGATATAAAATTTTGCCATAGCTTGGCTATAGGGTAGTGCCTGCAGTCTTTTCGTCAATCTTCAACATTGGCTTGATCGTCCTTGATATCAGCTGACCTAGTTAAGGACTTGAGATCATAAACATAGATTGAGCCGCCATTATTTACGTTGACCACCATTAAAGGGGGTAGGTCGCCCGCTAGTGGAAAGATGTAGGAAAGAAAGTATTTACCATGCGGCAAAGTCTGGTCAGCCAAATATTTTCTAATTCGTGGCATTATCTTTGGCATCAGAAAGGCGAAGACAATGGTAGTTTCTACCGGCAGTTTCTTTTTATAAAAATTGCCGAAGTAGAATTTTATCTTGGATTGACGCAAGCTAAGTAGCCATCCGATCAACCACATAATCGGCGATAATTCATAACCGAAAGCATTCGCTCCATGTTTCGCCGCCAGGCGAAGTATACCCCCATCACCAGCCCCAAGATCGGCTAAGACATCGGTAGGGCCAATATTCAGCCGTTTAAATGTTTCACGAACGACGCTCCGGCGTGTGGGCGCGTATGGTGCGCCGATGATTCCGGCGTAAGCGGTCGGCACCAAAAGAAGAAGGCCGACCGAAATAAAAACATAAAGCCATATCATGATTCTGCAAATTTTACGCAATAAGCCGGATCAGGCCGCCAACTCTCGGTACAAAGCGCGCTGTTGCCCAATAATTTAGCCACCGCATTGTCATCTATTAATTTAACATTTTGCTCTAAAAGATCACCAAAATAAAAGTATTTTTCTAAATGGATGCTCTCATCGTCGATTACTAGGCTACTAATTTGATCAGGTAAGGTATCAAGCATATCTGGATTAATGTGAAATTTACTAGTTGAATGTATGTTTTTTGAGTCTATATAAGGCTTCAAAAAAGGAATGTTGTTCCTTTCCCTTTTTCCCTCAAGCTGGTCCTTAATTGCCTCGAACCCACGGGTACTTAAAATGCCCATTGAAATTTTTGGATAGGTCTGGGCCAGATGATCAAGAAACGGCAGTAAAACCGGCCGTGGACATGATGTTGTCTTGGTCGGGTCATTGTCTAAATCTCGGTTGAAAACCATTGTTTCATCAATATCCCAAAGTACCACCGTATCTTTTTCACTGGCCCATCTTTCGTATACGGCGATGACCTGTTCGGCAAAACCTCTTTCGATTGCCAGGGCTTGATTAAAATTCTGATCAATATTTTCCGGATCAACTTCAGATGATTTCAGGCTATTCCTGTGTTTGATCATATTAGCTTCAACCATCGGAAAAACACTCGCGAAAAAAACTCGCGCGGATTCACCTTCTCCTTCAGGTTGATTATCCGGAGGAGATTCCGGCCCCGACGACATAGTTGCTTAACTTGATTTGACTTTCAGTTTTCTAGTCACCGCTGTGTTGGCTTTAGGAATCCGAATAGTGAGTACACCATTTTTGATCTTTGCTTCGGCTCGGTCGGCATCAATTTCAACCGGTAAAATTATGGAGCGAGAAAATGTCCCCCAGTAACATTCCTGGTAGAAATAATCTTCATGGTCAATCTCATATTGCTGACGACGCTCGCCACGAATTGTCACCATGTCATTGGTAATGGAAACATCTAGATCATCCGGCGACACTCCAGCAATTGTGCTTTGTATAATAATGTTCTGATCATCTTGAAAGACGTCTACAGTTAGTTGCCCTTCTTGTTCTTCATCTTTAACACCAGTGTCTTCATCTGAATAAGCATCTTCAGGCTCAACGTCTTCTTCGGCCATAGCCTGATCTAAATCCTTCTCTTCTGGAATTGGCACATTCTGTTCCTGGTCATCTTCATACTGAACTGGCTGGCTTCTGCCTTCGTTCTTAAGTATGCGAGCTCCTGTAATACGTTCAAAAAAACTCTTTGGTTCCTGCGGCATAATGAGTGTTAAAAATCTATAGACTTAACTATACAACGCAAATAAATATTTCGCAGGTCATTTTAGTAACTCTGCCAAGACGGCCATAATTACTGACATTTATTCCAATAGTACGCTCAACTACATCCGATTTTCCACAACCTAGCATATTAAGCTTTATTATAGCAGTAATTAGGAATGACACATTGTTTTCCTTTGTCCACAAGTGAATATTGCAACTGTATTACTTCTACTAACATCTTTTAGTCGGCTAATAGGCGCGCGCTTTCCTGCAATTCAGATAATCTAGCCGAGGCCGATGTTAATTCAGCAAGTTTGTGATTAACGACTTTTTCGTCAGCCCGCCCACGCATTTTGTTGATTATTTTCTCCTGCTTTTTTATATAAAGAGTCAATTTATCAGCTTCATTATTTAGACTTTGCTGAGCTTTTTTAGTACTTTCTGCCGTAATATGCTCAGAACCCAAGTATAGTCTCTCACCACTTTTAAGCGGAAATATTTTCATGGTGTCTGGTGCTTTGGCAACAGGGTTAGCTCGAGCGAGTTTAGTAAGAGCCATTGGTAAGGGAGGATTTTTAATATAAATATCAACGGTGGCTTTTACTGGAATAGAAAGCAGCGATCGAGCGCTGCGAATAGTGCTGACTATGTCTTGAAAACGAATCATCATCTCATCTACCAACTTTTTTTCTCCTGGCAAATCAGACGGCCAGACTTCACTGATTAATTGATCCTGATTACCGTAATGCTGCCAGATAACTTCAGTAATATGAGGCATGAAGGGGTGCAGGACAATTAAAGTACGCATCAGAACGTCTTTGGCAGTTGATTTCGATCCACCTACTTTTAAGATCTCAAGATACCAATCAGCAAAGTCGTTGCGGACAAAATCATGCAAGACGCGGGCTGCCTCACCGAATTTATAAGTCTCGAGTAATTGCTTGACTTGAGCTGCCACCACGCTAAAACGTCCTTCAATCCATTCATCTGCTTCTGTTTTATCAGTACTTTCCGGTAATGCATTAATTAAGCGGGCAATGTTCCAGAGCTTATTGGCAAAGTTACGACCGGATTTTATGGCCTCTTCATCAAATTTCATCTGTTGCATGTCATAGCTCATCTGGCTCATCAAGCCAAATCGAGTAGCGTCAGCTCCATATTGATCGATTAGTTTCAAGGGGTCGACACCCGTGCCTAAGCTTTTACTCATGCGCCGTCCATCCTTGGCAAGGACAACAGGGTGAATGAAAACTTGCCGGAACGGTAAACGATCGGCCTGGCTGCGGGATCCGTATTCTTTCCCGGTCATTAAGTCTAAGCCTGAAAAGAGCATGCGAGCCACCCACAGATATAATATCTCGCGCGCAGTTATCAGCACTGATGTTGGATAAAAATCTTTTAGATCGTCGGTTGATTTCGGCCAGCCCAGGGTTGCAAACGGCCATAAGGCTGAGGAAAACCAGGTATCAAGTACGTCCGGATCCTGCTCCCAAATATCTCCGCTGCCGCCTTGGTCGGTTTCAACTGGTTTATTGATCGAAACAATGTAGTTACCCTCTTCTTTATCGCTGCCATGAGTTCCCTGTCTCCACCAAACGGGCAGACGATGCCCGAGCCAGATTTGGCGATTAATATTCCAGTCATAAACGTTTTCCAGCCAAGTCAGCATGTGTTCTTTCCAACGTGAAGGGACAAATTCAATTAAGTCATTATTTATGACTTCAATCGTCTCTTTCTTAATTTTGTTCATATCCATAAACCATTGCCGCATGACTTGAGGTTCAATAACACCTTTGCCACGATCATTTAAAGCAACATTGTGTTCATATTTTTCGTCAACGCTGACTAATAATTTTTTATCTTTCAGTTTGGTTACAATCTTGGGACGAGCTGCTGTTATTGTCTGACCCGCAAATTCACCAGCGACTGGCAATAAGTTTCCCTTAAAATCAATAATTTGCTCCATAGCCAAGTCGTGGCGCTGAGCAATGGCAAAGTCAGCCGCGTCATGCCACGGCGTTATTGTCATAACCCCTGTGCCAAAATCAGGATCAACCGATGAATCTTTAATAACAGTGGCTGTAACTTTTCCGTTTATCCACTCGGCGACAAATTGATCGCCATGCTTATATTGCTTATATCGATCATCCAGCGGATTCATCACGACATACTTATCACCGAACTTAGTTTCGGGACGAGCTGTACTTATTTCAAACGGCCCATATTGCAAGGTGTAAAGTGGTGCTTTTTCTGTCCGCCAGTCAATCTCTAGATCGGAAACCGTTGTTTGAGCTAATGGATCCCAGTTTACGATACGAGCACCTCGATAAATGTAACCGCGCTTAAAGTAGCGAATAAAGGCTTCTTGAACCGCCTCTAGGTAAGCGTTGTCCATCGTAAACCTATGGCGATTCCAGTCACAGGAACAGCCAAGCCGCTTCATTTGATTTAAAATCTCAGCGCCAGTTTTGGCGTACCATTTGTCAGTTCTTCTTTGAAATTCCTCTCGACCGATTGATTCTGCTGTTGTTCCTTCTGCTTGCAACTGATCAATCATGATCTTATTGGTGGGCAGGGCTGCATGATCGGTACCGGGAAGCCATAACACTTCTTCCCTGAGTAAGCGATGATAGCGAGCTAATATATCAATGATTGTGTCCTGTAAGGCATGCCCCATGTGTAGGCTGCCTGTAATGTTTGGCGGGGGCAGCATAATGACGTAAGGCTTTGCTTGGGAAGAAGGCTGAGCTTTATTAGGCTTGAAAACACCGGATTCTTCCCACTGTTTGTATATCTTGGCCTCATGTATTTTTGGATCGTATTTATTTGGTAGTTCTTTCATAGAGGTAATAAATAATACTATTACGTTCAAAGTAGCAATTAGAGAGAGTTATCACCAGCTGTATTCGCTCTACTAACAGACAGATTGTCTTTTAATCACTATCAGACTGAAGGATGGTCTCGAAATCAACCTAGCGGCGAGGTCAAACACGCGTTAAACTAACAAACATTATGTCCTATGCGCTTACACTTCGCTCCCTACACGTCCTAAGTGATACCGCAGAAAAAATAGAAGAAAAATTGACTTGTCATGGAGCTCGCGAGGGTTGCATGCCAAGCTTTGTTTTCAGTATTGAAGGTCAGATAGGTTTTCGATCGGCGCTTCAGCATTTGGCAACGTGTCAGAAAATGTCATGTCGTATTTTGCGTTCAAGTGTTTTTAAAGCTATGCAAGATAAAATGCGCTGGCTGATGAAAGAGGAATGTCTGCTCGGCTGTGTTCATATTCAGCCTTCATTATATGGCTCACGCCGCTTATTGATGGATAAAAAGGGATTTGGTGCTATTGCTCGCCATCTGGCTAACTGCCCCAAGGAAAGCTGTGCACAGCTGCGCCGGGCAGTATTGCTTGATATCAGAGACGACTTAAGACCAAGTCAAAACAATCAAAAAAGCGAAGAAGTATAATCTCAAAAAAACTTTGTTCGAAGCATTTGATTGATTCTAGAGCTCACATCGTTTCAATGTTAATCCGGGCCCGAGCGTCGACATCCCGCCAACTAATCAGGCGATTTTTTCTATGAGCAAAGAAACCCACTTGGCCAATCATAATTGCGTTATCACCACAGAGTGAAAGCGGCGCAATTCGCAAATTAATTTTTTGTTCACGAGCTAGTTGGCCAAGTCTTTTTCTTAGAACAATATTCGCCGCTACTCCACCAGCTAGTATAAGGGTCTGAAAAGATTCACGAGCCAGAGCTTGTTTTGTTTTGGTAATTAGCGTGTCGATGATGGCCTGTTGGAATGAGGCGGCAACATCTTCGGGTTTGTAATTTGTTTTGGCTAACTTTAGATCGCGTAAAGTATACAAAACATTTGTTTTTAATCCGGAAAAGCTAAAATCTAGATTACTGGAATTAAGCATCGGACGAGTAAAGGTAAACGCTTGGGAATTACCACGCTGCGCCAAGGCACTAAGATGCGGGCCGCCCGGATAAGGCAGCTCAAGGAGCCGCGCGATTTTATCAAATGCTTCTCCGGCTGCATCATCGCGAGTCTGACCTAAAACTTCATAATTTAGGTGACCAGAGATTTTAATGAGCATGGTGTGTCCGCCAGAAACAATTAATGCTAATGCCGGAAATACAGTAGATTGAGGAATCATAAAATCCACTGGGGTAGAGTTAGTCTTTTTCGGCACACGTGGGTTGGTCGATAACTTATCTGGTGAAATCTTGGCTCCCTGTTCATGATCAAGAGTTACCTCGTCGCTTGCAGCCAAAAGGGCAGAATAGATATGACCTTCAATATGATGGACGGGAATTATTGGTTTATCCCAAGCATAGGCCAGTGTCCGTGCGGCAGTCACGCCAATGGTTAAAGCGGGCATAAGACCGGGTCCAATAGTTACTGCTAACGCATCGATATCTGCGGCGGCCAAGGCTGCCTCATTTAAAACTCTTTTGGTGAGAGGATTAATTACCCGAACATGTTCTCGGGCTGCTGCTTCCGGTACGACTCCTCCGGTAAGGGCATGAATAGATATTTGTGAGGCCAATGCGGCAGCATTTACAATGATCTTGGTATCATCGCCGGACACAATGGCTACTCCTGTTTCATCACAAGACGTTTCAATGGCAAGAATTGTAGTCATTACTGATAATTAACATTATACTTTACAGATTAGGTACTTATATTGTATACTACACCTATTATGTCCTATATTCCTCGTATTCTTGAGACTCAGCTTACGCAGTCTTTAGCCAATAGAAAAGTGCTTTTTTTGCTGGGGGCAAGACAGGTGGGCAAAACAACCTTAATTGAACATGTCTTAACTTCCTATCAAGGACAGTTGCTTAATATGGATATTGAAATTGATCGTGCCAGATTACGCTCAGCGGCAAAGTTAGCTCCCGCAGACGTTATGCGCAGTCTTAATGCGAAGCAGGTATTAGTCATCGATGAAGCACAACGGGTCCCTAATATTGGACAAATTGCCAAGGGTTGGTATGACGCTCATGTTGAAACAAAGATTTTTTTATTAGGATCTTCCAGTGCCACTTTGCTTGATATGGCCGCGGCTGAATTAACGGGCCGAAACGAAAAACTGTGGCTGACTCCTCTTTTATTCAGTGAAACCATAACCCAACAATCTTGGTTTGATACAAAACGTCCGGTGGCTGATTTAAATAATGATTTTAAGTCTCAAATTCGCTCCTTAATCATGCCAAGATTGGTATATGGCAGTTACCCGGAAGCGTATCTCACGGCAAATCCGCAGGAATATTTAACCAATCTAAGTAGTGACTATTTACTGAAAGATATCTTCACAGCATCATTGATACGTTCTGCAGAAGATGTCAGGCGATTACTGCTAGAAGTTTCAGTCGCAATTGGCAAGACGCTTTCTGTCGCTCAACTGGCCAGCCGTTTGCAGCTTGCCCGACCAACTGTTGAGCGCTACCTGCAACTTCTTGAAAGTATTTTCGTAATATTTTCATTGCCGGCTTATCATACTGACCCCTTAATCGAGCTAACAAAGAGTCGTAAATATTACTTCTGGGATACAGGCGTCAGAAATGCCCTGCTGCAGGAATGGTCAATGTCAGAGCAACGAAGTGATATCGACACTCTATGGGAAAACTGGGTGCTGGCTGAGATTTTAAAACGAAATCGCACGAGCCAAAGACATGAAGAGCTTTATTTCTGGCGTTCAAGAAATGACAGTGCGGTTGATCTAGTATGTAAACGAGGTTCGATCTTAAAACCTTATGATATTCGCTTTGATTCACGCGGTTACAAGCCTTCCCGAAGCTTCAATAAAACCTACAATGTTGTGCCGCAAATAATAACTCCGGACAATATTCTTGAAATATTACTAGACGAACCAGCCAGAAGCTGATAAAAACGGTAATACGGCTCTCATTCTAAAATGACTGATCAGCCGAATTTGGCTCCATCGTCTAACGGCTAGGACGCTGCCCTTTCAAGGCGGAAATAGGGGTTCGATTCCCCTTGGAGCTGCCGCGTAAAATCTCACTTCAAGCAGTGAGATCACGCGGCTTCGGGACCACGTGATGGCGAAGCCATTTTACGTGGCCAGAAGCCGTGAGACAAGACCGCCGTAAGGCGGTTTTGTTTTACGCGAGCCCCGTGATCGCCGAGTTTACGAGGCGATTTTACGGGGCCATACTACCCCTATGTACTGGACTTATCTTCTTTTCAGTGTAAAGGATTAGGCGACCGCGAGCTATTTAGGCTTGCAGCCAGCCAAGCTGTTGTATAGCGATGCTGGGAAACTGGGTCATTTTACGGTATAGCATGAGCCGGTCCAGATTCGATCTGTCGAGCGATGTTAAGTACCTGACACCTTCAATCTT
>CAYJQW010000023.1:0-12497 GCA_964372635.1 uncultured Candidatus Saccharibacteria bacterium | reverse complement strand
GCTTTGTCTGTAAGACAAAGTGAAGTTTGGCGCGTGTAGCTCAGTGGTTAGAGCATCACATTGACATTGTGGGGGCCGAAGGTTCGATTCCTTCCACGCGCACAATTGGATTCGCCCTGCACCATATAGGGTGACAGGCGCCTTGAACCCGATATGTTTCTTGGCGATTCCATTCATGCGCACCGCAAAAAATTCGACAAGTCAGGCTATAAAGAGCATAAACTTTAACTGGCTTTAACCTTCCCGACTATAAAACAGGGTTTTCTCTTGACTCTTGTCAATAGAATAAAAATTATAAATGCTTTATTAGAGCCATTATTTTGCGTTGGTACTAATTTTGACGATAAGTTGAGCAAGGTACATTTGACAAAAATGCAAAGAAATAGTATACATATTGGTTCTATAAAAATATGAAAATACAAAAAATCACTATTTTATTTATCAAATATTATGACTAATCGAATATCTCATAATCTTCTTCCTCTAATTGCTATCGCAGCTATTCCTGTGTTATTTAATATGTTTACTAACACCGCTCAGGCTCAGGAAGCCGATATTCGTATTCGTATTACATCTAGTCCTGCTGCCGTTCAACAGGGTAATACGGTCACCCTTAATGTCACCGTTGAGAATCCATATGCCAATCCGGTTTATTCCATGAAGAGTATGTTTTGGGGTCCAACAGGTTCAACTATTATCAGCTCAACGCGACCTGGCGGTGTAATCGGAATATGGAATGATGGCACAATTTGGGGCCGTCCTACACTTACCTGGGGAGAGCGTACATATGCTCCTGGACACAGTGAGTCATTTTCAGTGACGGCACAGTTACTGCCCACATCAGTTCATGGTTGCGGAACAACTTATGGCAGCACTTATCAGGACTGGACACCCATTGATCCGGTCGTGAGTGTTGCTTTTAAGACTCAACCATGCCCAACGCCATCACCAACTCCGACACCTACGCCAACACCTGCCCCGAAAAAGGCAAAGGGTCTGAACGTCTTTAAAAGTGATGGCGGACGTGATATTACTCGCCCTGATCACACCTTCAGCTACACAATAACCGCTCAAAATACGGGTGATGCTGATTTAGATAATGTCATCGTTAAAGATAATGTGCCTGATCAATTCTCTGTTACAAGCGTGACAGCTGGCGGAAATATTTCCGGACAAACAGTAACTTGGAGTGGTTTTCATCTCAATTCTGGCGAAAAACGAAACTTTACCATTAATGTCAAAGTTCGCACTAATGCGCCAAACGGTGAAGTTTGCAATATCGTAACAGCTACGGCTGACAGTTTATCAGATACCGGCAAAGATTGCATCAATGTGGATCGCAAACCAATCGTCAAGGCTGTAAAAGTCACAACGCCAACAGGTCCAGGAAGTGCCGCCTTAATTAGTACCGTTCTGGGCAGTCTTGGCATAATATTAGCCCGCCGATTTTGGTCGGTATAAAACCCCAATTGTAATTGGCAACTCGTAACTCGCGATCTGACGACTCAAAATCAAATCCATATTCCCCGAAAACATTGCTAAAAACTTTCAGAAGACCAAACAAAAAACAGTATCCAAACGTCCCCAAACGATCAAGATTGTTGGTGCTTTGGGTAGTTTTGGGAGTTTGTTTGGTATTTGTTTTTTGTATTTTGGTAATTTTTAGCTGGGTTTAAGCCGGAGCCGGAGCCGGTCCAGTTTCAGAAGTTGGTACTGCAGGTGAATCTACGATCGGCGAAACCATTTTTTCTTTTCCTTGATTAATCTCCGGCTCACCTGTCATTAAGCGATCAAATTCAGCTTGCTCAATTGTCTCTCTTTGCATCAATGTTTCGGCGACGAGTTCAAACTTTTCACTATTATTTTCGAGAATATCCTTAGCCTTTGCTTTTGCTTCTGTTAGTAGTTTCGTAACCTGCTCATCAATCTTCATGGCTGTGCTTTCTGAATAGTTACGTGATTCATGTATTTCTCTACCTAGAAAAACGAATTCATCCTTGTGCCCGTAGGATATTGGGCCAAGATCCGACATGCCCCACTCCGTGACAATACGACGAGCTAAATTTGTCGCTTGTAGCAGGTCATTACTGGCACCCGTTGTGAGTTCTTTAAACTTAATTAATTCGGCTACATGTCCACCCATCAGTGTGGCCAGCTCGCTCAAAAACTCGCTCTTACTGTGCAATCTTTTGTCTTCTTCAGGCAATTTAAGTGTGTACCCTCCGGCATGTCCGCGTGAAATGATTGAGATTTTTCGGACAGGGTCAGTATGGGGCATATAGTAGGTAACAACGGCATGACCTGCTTCATGAAACGCCGTCACTTTTTTCTCTAGTTTCGAAAATACTTTACTTCTCTTCTCCGGACCAAGAAGAACTTTTTCGATGCTTTCCAAAACGTGGGCCTGCGTTACTGAGTTTTGATTTTCTCGAGCTGCCAGAATTGCCGCTTCATTAATAAGATTGGCTAAATCAGCTCCAGAAAAACCTGGCGTTCTCTCGGCCACTTTACGTAAATTGGTATCACCTGCCAGTGGCACTTTTACGGAATGAATCTTTAAAATTTCTTCACGTTCTTTAATATCTGGTAACTCCATCGTCACATGGCGATCAAAACGCCCGGGGCGAAGTAAGGCCGGATCAAGCACATCAGGACGATTGGTGGCAGCTAAAATGATGACATTATCATTTTGCTCAAACCCGTCCATCTCCACGAGAATTTGGTTGAGAGTTTGCTCACGCTCATCATGACCGCCACCGAGACCAGCGCCGCGTTGACGACCAACGGCATCAAGTTCATCTATAAAAAGAATTGCTGGTGAGTGCTGCTTAACTTTTCTAAAGAGATCGCGAACCCGACTGGCCCCAACGCCAACAAACATCTCGACAAAATCTGAGCCGGAGATACTAAAGAATGGGGCGTCTGCTTCACCAGCTACGGCACGTGCTATTAAGGTTTTGCCCGTTCCAGGAGGTCCGATGAGTAATACGCCTTTCGGAATTCGGGCCCCTAGCTTGAGAAATTTCTTGGGAGTTTTTAGAAATTCTACGACTTCTTCTAATTCTCGTTTGGCCTCAACATTACCGGCAACATCTTTAAAAGAAACTTTTTTCTTTTTATTACCAGGTTCAATAGGCCGGTGGGGCATTTGGCCAAAAGATAGAGCACGATTGCCAGCATTTTGCGCACTGCGCATCATAAACCACAAGAATCCTCCTAATAAAAGAAATGGCAACAATATCGGCAGAAGTGCCCCTAACCAATAACTAACCCCTGATGGTTTCTCGATACTTAATGTAACATCACGCAATTGCTCCTGTGTGATGCCAAGGTTTGTCAGCGTCTCGGTAACTGAAGAGCCGCTTTCTTTTTGCGCTATCAATTTAGACTTTGAGTTTTTAAGTGTGACCGTCAATTCTTCTTCTTCAATAGCTATTGACTCCACGTTTTTGTCCTCAATTTCAGTAACTACACGAGAAAGACTCACCTCTTCATTATCATTTAAGGGACGTCCATAGAGCCCAACAATAGATAAAGTAATGAGTAAAATTAGCAGGGCAAAGCCGACATTTTTTAACAGACTGTCTCGTTTTATTGGTCCAATTTTTAGTGTTGCCATAGTAGAGTTAATTTTAGAAATTTTTTAAGCGTGGATACATAACTATACCTTATTTGAAAGAGAAGCAAAGAGTACCTTGTGATAGAAATATTTGTCGGACAAATATCAGACTTATGTTGTTTTAAAGCCTTCCAACGGCAAAATCAGTATCTCCTTCAATTATGAGGGGTAGCAAATTACGAATTATGCCAGGTTTTTGCAGAGTAGCCTCATAAATCGCTGAACGGTTGGACCATTGGTCTGGTATATGCGCTTCTTGGCCAGCAAGATCAACAAGCTGCTGAAACCAAGCGCCATGAACGATGCAGCAGATCGTCTTGTTGGCGTATATTTTGAGCAAATGTCGTAAGGTTTTGTCTACTCTACCGCGCAATTCACCTGGCGTTTCACCACCATATTCATGAAAATCAAGGTTCGGTAATCCCCGCTGTTTCTTAATTTCCAGTGGGACCTTAGACCAAAGATAACCATCAAGACGTCCAACATCTTGCTCACGAAGCAATTTCAATTCTAATTCTTTAACATTAATAGACGGCACACCGCTAGCCAAAAATTTCTTGAGAATCTGCCGAGAGACGATACCACGAGCTAAATCTGAAGAGGCTAAAATTTCAATCGTATGTCGGCGCAGTAATGGCACTACTGCCGCTAGATAACGCTCGGCTTCGGGAAAAAGAAGTTCTCCAGGCTGTTGACCCTGAATACGTTCCTCAATATTAGCTTTGGTAAGTCCGTGACGTAAGAAAAAAATCTTTGTCATGTTTTCTCGTGTCATAATCGTTGTTACTATGCATTTTTCAGTCTTCCTGCCCCAAAATAAATTCGCTGCTTACTTTTTGATATCCTAGCATGTTTTGAGGCTAATCCTTTAGTGTCATTGTTCCAGCAACTGTAAATGAGAAGAAGGAAATAGGAAATGATGTGTCTTCTCTAGTGAAATATCTGTGCTAAAATTGTTCCAATGATTATGAAACAATCAAGGAAGCTTAGCCATTCTAAGCCATGGTCTCAAAATGGTTTTACTTTAATAGAGCTTTTGGTTGTCATCGCGATTATAGGAGTTCTGTCCGGTATTGTTATTTCATCAGTCGGTGAAGCACGAATACGCGCCCGTGACGTCGCGCGGGTGGCCTTTGTTCGTGAACTCCAAAACGCTCTTGAGCTTTATCATAATGATTTTGGCAATTATCCAACTCTAGTTAGTTGGTATAATCTTAATAGGTGCCCCGCTCAAGGAGCCTATCCATGCCTTGGCGAAATTCTACAGTCCTACATTAAAATACCAGACAGTTCGGTGTCTCCGTTTAATTGTGCTTCGCCTTCAGATTGCGGTTGGTATAATAGAATTTCAAATGGCAGAGGTTATATGATTGCAGTACCTTTGGAAAGAACAGGTCTACTGAATAGTGGCAGTGCAAGTAGTGCCTGCTACACACCTACCAGTCGCTTTTGCGCATGCGTGAATTGCCCACCATAAGATAATTGAATCTACAAAACGGTTGATAACATTGATCATATTTTTTTTGAAATGACTTATTCAACCTCCTCACAAGTAAATTTGAGTTACCATCTAAAGGAATATGCCCCTGTAGCTCAACGGACAGAGCCACGGACTCCTAAGCCGTAGATGCAGGTTCGACTCCTGCTGGGGGCACGTGCTTAAACCAACTTTTGCCATTGAGAAGCAATATTGGCAGCAAGGGCTGTTCAATCTTGCTGGCCTTGACGAGGTCGGAATGGGTGCTCTCGCCGGTCCGGTGGTTGCCGCGGCAGTTGTCTTCAATAATTCGACTCAAGCTGAAAAGTCGTCAGAAAAACTAAGCATAAATGTTTCGATTCGCGACAGCAAGACATTATCGACCGGGCAACGCGAAAAAGCAGCCTGTTGGATTAAGGAATTCGCGCTATCGTGGGCTGTCGGGTCTGCTTCAGTGGACGAAATCACTGCCTTAAATATCCGCGGAGCGGCGCACTTAGCGATGCAGCGTGCCGTCGATAAATTAAAGGTAAAACCGGATCTTCTTTTAATTGATGGTAATCCGGCTCAACCCCACCCGAATATTATTGCAGTCAATATCGTCAAGGGAGATGCTTTAAGTTATTCAATTGCTGCGGCCAGCATAATTGCGAAAGTGCATCGTGATAACTTAATGACCAAACTTGATAGCCTTTTTCCAATCTATGGGTTTGCTCAACACAAAGGCTATGGTTCGAGAGATCATCTTGCTATGCTGAATAAACATGGTCCGTCGCTTCATCATCGTCCGACCTATGCTCCGGTCGCCGCTTGCATTTAACCGGTAAATTTAGTACTTTTGGTCTTCAAGTCTATGGCAGTCCCAAAGAAACGAACCTCACGAACTAAGCGGAATATGCGCCGTGGTCTTCACGGTATGACCCGCTTACAACTTTCTGTTTGCCCTAAATGTCAACAACGAGTGCCGGCCCATACCGCTTGTCCCAATTGCGGAACATATAAAGGTCGGGTAGTTATTGACGTCTTGGCACGTCTCGAAAAAAAAGAACGTAAGCAAAAAGAAAAAGAATTAGTCGAACAAGCAGAAACGGACCATAAACACTAAAAATAAATTAGTTGACGTGCGACATCTAGCGCGGTATGACTAGGATCACACTTGAACATTAGCTCTTTTTTGTATGGCCAACCGCCACTTAAGTCGATCAATTGCGCTGCAGAGTCTTTTCGAGTGGGATTTTAGAGGCAAGAAAAAAGGAACACTCAAGGAGATTACGCAGCACAATATAAAGGAATTTGCCCCGGGCTTGGATGACACAGATTTTATATTCAGCCTAGTATTTGGAGTTGAAAAAAATCAGGAAGAGATTAACGCCCTCATCGTTAAGTCGGCACCTGATTGGCCAATTGAGCAAATTACAAATGTTGATAGAAATGTCCTCAGGCTTGGCATCTATGAGCTAAATTTTTCCAAGGCCGATGATGTCCCTCCAAAAGTAGCGATTAACGAATCAATTGAGCTAGCCAAGACTTTCGGCGGAGCCAGCTCAGGAAAATTCATCAATGGCGTACTCGGCACTATCTATAAGGAAATGGGAGAACCTCGTAAAAATGAGTAGCTCATTATTTTTGGTTTTCAAAAAGTTTTCGCCGGCTTAATTATCTAAGAATTGAAAATAATATACGTAGTGAGAACATAAAATAATAACCTTATGTCACCTGAAAAAGATTTATCACCATTACTAAAGAAGTTAGAGACTAAATTTAAAAATGAGTCGTTATTGCGCCAAGCCCTAGTTCATCGGTCTTATTTGAATGAAAATCCTGAATTCGACTTGGAACATAACGAGCGGCTGGAATTTTTGGGTGATGCCGTGCTTGAATTAGTTGTTACGGATCACCTTTACAAACACTATGATTTGCCCGAAGGAGAATTAACAAACCTTAGAGCCTCCATTGTCCGCGGTGAAATGTTATCAAAAATTGCGGAGGAACTTACTCTTGATGAATTTCTCTTGTTATCCCGAGGTGAACGTAAAGACACAGGCAAGGCCCGACAATATATCTTGGCCAATGCAGTTGAGGCGGTCATTGGTGCTGTATATATCGATCAGGGATACGCCGCAGCTGAGCAAGTGATTCAAAAATATATTGTCGTCAAACTCCAGTTAGTCATCGAGCAGGGCTTACATATCGACACCAAAAGTAAATTCCAGGAAATAGCTCAGGAAAAGTTTCGCACCACACCTACCTATGAAGTTTTAGAAGAAACAGGATTAGACCACGCAAAAAATTTCATCGTTGGTGTCTTAATAGGCAATAAAATAATGGGTGAGGGCAGTGGCAGTAGTAAACAAGAAGCGCAACAAGCTGCTGCTAAACAGGCATTGGAACAACTCACCAATAAGGCCAGCAAGGATTAATTGACAAGACTGTTGTTTAAACCTAAGTTTCTAAGTTTCCCAAATTAAAACAATATGACCGCTCTGCTCCTTTGGATAATTATAAGTTTGCTATTCTTAGTTGGCTTAGCAGGGACGATTATTCCTCTCGTGCCCGGGCT
The DNA here is from genome assembly GCA_964372635.1 of uncultured Candidatus Saccharibacteria bacterium. Taxonomy (GTDB): domain Bacteria; phylum Patescibacteriota; class Andersenbacteria; order UBA10190; family UBA10190; genus CAYJQW01. The sequence goes on along the minus strand of CAYJQW010000023.1, from coordinate 4,841 downwards.
ATCCATAATTATTGCCGGCGTCCTACTGTTTGCATTCATAACCAAGTTTGCCGAAATAAGTGTGGTGACAGTTGTTATCCTAACAATCATAGCACTTCTAGCTTCACTGATTGATTTCTATGCCGGTGCCATTGGTGCCAAGGCAGCCGGTGGTGGAAAATATGCAGCCATAGGCGCAACACTTGGCGCAATCATCGGTTTTATTATTCTATTTGGTCCAATTGGACTCTTAGTAGGTGGGTTCAGTGGTGCCCTCCTCGGCGCTCTCCTTGAGGGAAGAAATACCGGTCAAGCCCATTATATAGCCTTAGTATCACTTGTTGGAACAATTGGCGCCTCAGCGACCCAGTTTGTCGTTGGTATAATTATTATTGTCACGTTCTTGATGGCTATTTTAGTCTAGATACTAAATACTTTTTTACCGCTATTAACGAACAGTAATAAAAGCCAGTAGGCTTCGTGGGGCAGGCCAGTTATGATAGAGCCATGAAATTGCTTGAGCTGGAGATGACCGGCTTTAAATCATTTGCTCAAACAACTAGATTTGTTTTTGATGACGGCATTACGGCCATTATTGGTCCTAACGGATCAGGTAAGTCAAATTTTACTGAAAGTATACGCTGGGTCTTAGGTGAACAATCACTAAAATCCATCAGAGGGAAAAAATCAAGAGATGTTATATTTGCTGGCAGTCAAAAGTCTAAGCGACGAGGTATAGCGCGAGTGACTTTAACGATTGGTAATGAATCAGAACGACTTGGCGTTGAAGCAGCCGAGGTTACATTTTCCAGAACTATAGATCGTGATGGCACTAGCGAATATCTAATCAATGGTGATCCCGTTCGCCTGTTTGATATTCAACATCTGCTAGCCAATGCCGGCTTGGGTGCCAAAAGCTATGCGGTTATTTCCCAGGGAACGATTGATCAGTATTTAGCAGCTACCCCGCAAGCACGACGTGAATTATTCGATGAGGCAACCGGCATTAAGGCTTTGCAATTAAAGCTACACCAAGCTGAATTAAAACTGGGTCAGGCTGATCAAAAAGCACACGAGTTAGCAGTAGTGCTCAATGAGCTGGCGCCTCAATTGCGGGTTTTAAAGCGACAGGCTGACCGCTGGACTAAACGTGAAAAGGTTTCGCAGGAATTCAAGTTAGCGCAAGAGCAATGGTGGCACCAGCAATGGCACACCCGCTCTCAGAATGTCAGTAAAATGCAAACACATGAAGCTCAACTTGTTGAACATATCAGGCAAGCTCGTCATGCCAGGGAACAGGTTGAATCAGAATTATTACAAGCCGTGCAAACAGGTACCGGCCACGGAGCTAATGGCCCAAACATTGAGCAGCAACTTCTACGGGCTGAGCAAGACTTTGAACGAGAGCAGCAAGTTTATCTGTCACGACAACAGGAGCGAGTTGATCTTGAAACATCATTAGCCTCTATTCGGCAACAGCTTAAGAGGGCAGAAAAACAGCTGTCTTTAGCCCGCATCGAAAGCGCTCCACAGAATCTGTTTAATCAAGTTCGCGATGTTCTACAGAAATGTCGAACATTAGTATCTCAGCTTAAGGATGGCGAGCAAATTGAACATAGCATCGTTCTTGAGCTTGATGATTTTATATCTCACTTGATCTCAACCTTTGAAAAAAATGATACAGAGCTATTAGCTGCCCGATCTTTACTCGAACATTTAGAAGGTCCAATACAGGCAGTCGCCCGGCTGCAAGCGATAGAACATGAGAGATTCCAACGGTTACAAAAAATTGGCGAGATTATACCGCCCTCAAGAGAATTAGTTGATAAATTGAAGGCTACTGTTTCCTCCCAGCAAAAAAACTTGGTGGGCGCAGATCAAGCAGTTCTTGAAAAAACACTGGCGTATGTCCGAAGCGAAGAGCTTGCCGCAGAACGAGCCGGCAGTACGGGCAAAGCTGCAACGATCCAGGCTGAACAGACTTTGGCAGAAATCGAAAGTATTATAAAGCGAGAGCGCGGCAGCACTTTTCTGGCTGATCTTCAACAAACTTCGCCAGCAAATGAAATAATATCAGAAGCAAATTTACAAAATTTAGCTGGCGTTTTAGCTAGTTTAGGTGAATCCGACCCTTTAGTTATTAAGGAATATAGCGAAGCAAAAGAGCGACACGATCATCTTTCTCAGCAGATCAATGATGTCAATGACACTCAAAAAAATATTCAATCTCTGATCAGGACCTTAAAGAGTGATATTAATATTCGTTTTCGCCAACAATTCACTGCTATTCAACACGCCTTTAATAAATACTTCCAACAACTTTTTGATGGCGGGATTGCTCGACTAATAATTACGGAAGAGCCAATAGGATCTGAGGAATCACAGCAATCAACGGTTGATGATCAGTATGGAATTGAGATCACGGCTCATCCACCAGGCAAAAAAATGCAGCATATAAATATGCTGTCGGGCGGCGAGAAAGCATTGACTAGTTTGGCTCTACTTTTTTCGATAATAAGTGTCCAGAATCCTCCTTTTATCATATTGGATGAGGTTGACGCCGCTCTGGATGAAGCCAATTCATATCGCTTCGCGCAGGCCATTAAAGAAATTGCCCAAAAAACACAAGTCGTAGTTATTACCCATAATCGGGAAACTATGGGCAGTGCAAAAATTATTTATGGTGTTACGATGAGTGAAGATGGCATTTCGAAAGTATATTCGGTCAAGATGGAGGACCTTAAAACAACGGCTGAGGCTGATGAGATCAGAGTATGAAAATTTTCTGGTGACAATCCGAAGAATTGACTTGTTACATCAATAGCTCTAGAACCAACCAGTAAATTGACACAATATGAATTAAGTTTAGATTTGAGATATGAGCCTTGAAGGATTACCTCAGCCAAATTTAGAGGCTAAGCAACTCCAAAAAATAATGGATACCATGGCGGAAATAATTGGCTCTCGTGAGCTTAAGTCACACCTTAGATTGGGAGAAAACTTTGGCGGTGGTGGCTGGCAACTGGATCTTTACGATAAATATGAGAAAGAAGGCCGAGAAAAAGCACTGGAATATGTTCTGGATATCGATGTCGTTGTCCCAACGGTTTTAGATGATACAGAGCAGATCAAGATACCAGTCACGGCCAAATTGCATGATTTGTTCGACGCCGCGCAGCGGAATGGGCAGGACTCGGCAACATTACAGGATAAGCTATGGCCATTTCTAGAGCAGCTACATGCTAGGGACAGCGCCGGCAAAACAAGCCAAGATGAATTGGATAAAATGGAGTTAGCTGAGGAGCATGACGATATTATTGAATCATTACTCGATCATATTCTAGTTAAAGTAAAGGTTCACCCATCATATAGAGGTGAATACAAGGGTCGAGTCGGCAAAATGGAAGAGGCATGGCTGCAAAGTTTTCAGGCTGCGAGTCACATGGAGCCTGATTTTTGGGAGGACGAAGCTAGGCCTGATCCCTTTGAGCCGGATCCAAACGATGCCGAAGCCCCAGTTGGCCCGGCTCTTGCATTTTCAATCCACTACGCTGATTCAGACCAAGAACTTGAAACGACCCATGACTGGAAAAAAGAGCCGTTACGTCTTGCCTCTATTATCACAAAAGATGAAGCTCGGAAAATTGACGAGCAAATTTAGACAATGAGAGATTGTCTGCACTCCAAATCATTGACCCCCGTTGCGCGAAGAGATAATATTAGCCAATGGGACACCCGGAACGAAGACCGTCCTCCACAGGAGATAAGAGACAAGAATATGATCCTCAAGTTGAGGCCAATCAGGCATGGTCGGAAAAACTAGATGATATTTTCTCAACCCCGCTTGTTCCACGGGAAAAGACGGCAATTCGATCCTATTTAAACAAAAACAAAGAAGATCCGATGAAGAATTTATTGTTGGATGAAATAAACAATGAAAATTTTGCATTACAGGATATTTTTTTACATTTAGGGAAGAGGGAAACAGATCGTTCTGTTTTGATTAAAGGCTTAGGTTTTTTATCAAAATCGTATACTTCAATGAGTGCAAATGCCGCGGAAGAAGAGCGGGAACAACTAAAAAGGCAATTCTTAAAAAAGCAGGATATTAGTAAGAAAGATTCCAGAGCCATACAACATACCGGTAATGCGCTAGGGTTGGCGGCTCACGCCCTGGCCCTAAATCAGGAGTTAGATCGATCGTTTATTGATAATGACAATATTAATATTCATGCAAGAGAGGTATCAAAGAATATTCCTCTGCCAAACATCATTAAAAAGATTGCTGTAGAAAATCTCCAAAGGGTTCAGGATATAAAGCAAGAAGAAGAGTTAAATCGGCAAAATGTTGATCTTTCCCTAGTTACGCCACTAGACCAACTAGTATCCAACAGCATGTTACCTGAAAGCCTTAAAGGGAAAAACTTGATAGACATAGTTGAAAATATAAGAAATGAGCTAATCAAATATTGGCGTGATAAATCATTAAATGTATTTGATGAAAAATCTTCTCAGTCTGTGAAAGCTGAACTTGACGTCCTAAGAGAAATTGTTAAAAATATGAAAACTACCTATCAATTCGAACGCACCCTGGTTGATGCCCTAACAGAAATTTCGAAAGATATCGATGGTCTTGCCAATCCTTGGACGAAAGAATATCTTACGGCAACCGTCTCTCGCCAAAATATGATTAAAAAATATTCTAAGCTGAGCGATCGCCTTGGGGAATTTATCACAAATGTATTTAGTGAGTTGCAGAAACCATAAGATTGTCTTTTAACACAGTGAAGGTTCTCAGTATCCATACAATGTTTTAACTAACCACTTCTGGCACCTCTTGGGCCAGTATTTCATTCGGTGTC
>CAYJQW010000022.1:0-12750 GCA_964372635.1 uncultured Candidatus Saccharibacteria bacterium | reverse complement strand
AGCAAAAAATTTAGATTCCGATCCCCGGGGTTTATCAATTCGAATCGAACTAACAACCCGAGGGTTGTTGATCACAAAAACACCGCCTAGACTTAAGCGGTATTTTTGTGCCTTGTATAGCTATTTTGTTCTGAGGTGTCCCACCATATCACACGGAAGGACTCCGGTTGCCCAGAACATTATTGAACTGCTCCCAGGGTCAGATTCGAACTGACAACCTAGTGGTTAACAGCCACTTGCTCTGCCGTTGAGCTACCTGGGAATATTAACTTCCAAAAAATCTTCGACTTTTTTGTTAAGTCACCTATACCATGGTGGACTTTATAATACTGCCCACCAATAGCAACTTACCCCTAAACATGCCCTGTTTGGCACTTTTTGAGTTTGTCTCAAGAGGGCAGACGATGCAAGTTTATCACCTGATATCGACATAAATAGACAGTTGGCATACTCTATATTAAGTATGCTGCGCGCTTCAGACATCGATAAGCTGCGCGTGGACAAACTCTCGATCTCGACCTCTCTACTAGTCCGAGCTGCCAGGGAAATTGGTTTATCGTATCAATTACTCCCTGAGCGAACAGTGCAGATTTCAGACGGTTCACGCGCATATTTCTTTAGAGGCACTAACCTGCCTTGTACAAATGTGGTGTCCTCGATTATTTCAAATAATAAGCACTTAACACGTAAACTACTTCGCGCCAATGACGTTCCAGTTCCTAAGACAATTGCTCTACGTAATCCAGCATCTTGGGAGAAAGTGCTCCACGGAAGATTAAAATTCCCATTAGTGGTAAAGCCGGTGACAGCCGCGCATGGCAATGGTTCGACCATGAATATTCAAAGCCCTGGCTTACTGCGCAAGGCAGTGCAACGAGCATTTTCTTTTTTAAAGAAAACGGGACGAGGAGACAGAGTGTTAGTGGAAGAGTTTTTTACCGGTAAAGACTTGCGACTAATGGTGGTGGGTGATCAAGTTATTTCTATAATTAATCGAGTACCAGCCTATGTGGTTGGAGATGGCCGGCATTCAATTAAGGATTTAATTCATCAGCACAACACGGAATGGCAGTCAACAATCCATTATGATTATCCGATGTGCCCGATTCCCTTTGATGCGGAAATTGGTCGGTATTTAAAACAGAGTGGACATCGTTTATCAAGCGTGCCGGCAGTAGATGAACAAATAACCTTACGTTGGAATGCTAATGTCAGTACCGGCGGACGAGCATTTGACGTAACAGATAGCGTTCATGCATCACTTAAAGTTTTAGCGCTTAAATGTGCAAATATTATTAAGCTGCCGATAGCTGGCATAGATATGCTAGTGAAAGATTATCGGAGCGCAGATACGAGTACTGCAAATACCGTCGTACTAGAGATTAATGATAATGCTGGCTTCGATATCAATGAATTACCGTTTGACGGCATGGGACGACCAGTCTCTAAAGCAATTCTACAGAATATTTTCCAGATCAAACCCTAGTTTTTAGTGACCTTTAGAGCTTGCGTAGCGGGTCACTAATGTCACTATTAATTTTGATGTCCGTAATAATTACTGGCTCAAGCGGATTATCAGCTGCATCTTTCGGAACGGCCGCAATTTTATCGACAACGTCCATGCCGGCGGTCACGACACCAAAGACAGTGTGCTTGCCATCAAGATGAGGAAATGCTTCACCTACGACAATGAAAAACTGGCTACCATTTGTATTCGGACCAGAATTAGCCATGGCGATGGCGCCACGAACCATTTTATTATCATTAATTTCATCTTTGAATTTATATCCTGGCCCGCCGGTGCCATGTCTTGCTTTAAGATTTGGATCAATGGATAGAGGATCTCCGCCTTGAATCATAAAGTCAGGAATAACGCGGTGCCACGTTGTGCCGTCGTAAAAATCCTTTTTTGCCAGCTGAACAAAGTTGCCAACCGTAAAAGGTGCCACGGTGCCATCTAATGTTAAATCAATGTTGCCAAGACTGGTTACTAAAGTGACATCAACTTTTTGAGCAATCGACGGAATTGAAATTTTGGATTTAGGTGTACCTAAATGAATAGTATTATCGATTGGACTTGGTGACGGTAGTAAGGGATTGAAACTTAAATCCGGATCAGTCGATGGGCGCAAAATGTAGACGAGACCGGCAGCCACTACTAAAACAAGTATGACCAGTAATAAATATTGGTAATTCATAGTATGTAATCTTAGCAAAGAATGAACTGTCGGCAACTGTCATGTAATAATGTGGCCAGTTAGCGGTAAAATTAAATCACTATATAATGATCTATCCTACCACCATCATTGCTCACCACAATTCCGATCCGTCATCTGCCCAGGAAAGTCGCCAAACCGGAAGTATATAAATTAGAAACAATTGAATAACACTCCAGGCAGATAAATAATAAATTAGTGATTCAGCAAACGTTATCGGTACGGATAACGAGAAAGCAAGAATATAAATACATGTGAATTCTATTACGCCAAACACAAATACTGCCCAACCAGGTTGGTAGGAAATAATCACACCCCAAATTGTTTCCAAGATTATTCCAATAACGACAGCAATAATAAATAGTTCTAGAAAGTTAAATCCTTTGAACCAAATAAAGACAGCTGTGATGCCTGCTAATATAACGTAGGTCAAAAGCTTGGTTTGCAGACGTCCCTTGATAGTAGCCAAGATCATACCAGTTCTCTGCCGGCTATAAGGTTTAACCAATGAATCGTTTTTATGGCGATGACTTGTGGATACCATCGCTCGTCGCCGAGGAGGTGTCGAGCAATGGTACGCGCTACAATTTTCATACCACCGAGTGAATCGGCGCAAGGAATACCCCAGGCCGCAGCCGGACCAATTAAAAATGCGCATGAAGCTATCGAGGATAATTTAGGAATACAAAACATATTATCGACCTCAATAAAATTGTCGATAACATCTAGTTGATAGTCTCTAACAAGAGATTTGAGTAGTGGCTGGTTTAGAGCAGGTAAAAACCCAGTGGCCGCAACAACTTGATTTACTTGCAAGTTATAAACTGCCGAGCCATCAAGGGGCGCAATTCGACATTTTACGGTCTCGGCTGTCATTGGCTCGATGTTTTTTAAATTACCATCAATAAATATAAGGTCTCCATTCTTTCGAGCCGCCGTAAAAGTTTTCTTCCAATGAGGGTAGTCGGGAATAGTTCCACGGGTTGCCCTTTTAAGATCACGTAATCTTTGAAATTGCAATTTATTGCGCCAAGGATCAATACCGCGCCTAGAAAAATACATGCGAGGTGTATTTAAGGCCTGACCAAAAGAGAAATCTTGGTTTGATAAGGCAATTACTTTGCCCCCTTGTTCCAAAATACGGATCCATTCCGTCCCGGCCGTTAAACCGCCACCAACAACCAATATGTTTTGCCCAGCAACATAATTCTTATTATCGAAAGCGTGATTGACTAACTTACTACCAGGATTTTGCGTTTTAAAACTGCTGATTGGAGGAGGCATGAACACAGGCCCATGTCCAACAGCAAGCACCAAATGACGAACGCGTCCCTGAAGTAATCCATGTTCATCGTAAAGAGCGAAGGAATCATTCGTATCCCGGACTACTTTACTTATACGTGAGCAAACCAGGCTCTTAAAAAATCCTGTTTGTTTGGCTACCCTCAAAGCATGGCTGATCATGAAATTTACCGTTGGGTGATAGCGATCAAACCATGACAAGACTAGGGGTTTAAGAGACCATGTATGTAACGCTTCTCTTGTAGCAAGTCCTGGGGAGTCAGTTGGGAAAAAATGACCGGCGCTTTCCGAGCGCATTGTTTTTTGACCAATGTTTTTTACCCGTTTGAACCAATTTGTTTCAGGTGAAGTATCCTCTGAAAAAACAATGATCTCATTAGAGCCGACCCCACGCCAGCGCAGAGTAATATACGTTAAAAGTGACCCGAAACCACCGCCAACTATACCGATGGCGGCTAATCTATGTTGAGGTTGCTTTTCCATAAAACAGTCCATTATAGACTATTTAATGGATAAAGTCAATAGTCGCGGAGCTTTTTAAGCTTTACATGGTCACGAATCTTTTCCAGAGCCTTGGCTTCGATTTGCCGAATGCGTTCACGCGTTACGTCGAATTCTCGACCAACTTCCTCAAGGGTATGGTTCATACCGTCAACTAAACCAAATCTCATCTCGAGTATTTTCTGTTCACGGGGAGTGAGATCACCTAGTATTTCCCGAACATGTTCCTGGAGTAGTTCACGACCAGCTGCTTGCTGCGGTGTGATGGTGTCTTCATCTTCGATAAAGTCTTTCAGAGTAGAATCTTCTTCGTCTTCCCCTACCGAGGCATCAATTGACACTGTTTCCTGAGATATTTTCATGATGTGGCGAACCTTATCAACGGGAAGCTCCATTTCAGCAGCGATCTCCTCAGGCAGAGGATCTCGGCCTAAATCTTGAAGTAATCGTCGTTGAACTTGCGTAAACCGATTGATTGTCTCAACCATATGTACGGGAATGCGGATAGTGCGGGATTGATCGGCTAATGCTCGGGTAATTGCCTGACGTATCCACCAAGTACCATAGGTAGAAAATTTATAGCCCTTACGGTAATCAAATTTTTCCACGGCCCGAAACAAACCCATATTACCTTCCTGAATCAGATCAAGCAGGGACAAATTCTTTCGTCCGGTGTATTTCTTGGCAATCGATACGACCAGACGCAAATTAGCTTCAGCTAAACGTTTGCGTGCTTCGGCATCACCCTGTTCAATTTTTTTGGCCAACTCGACTTCATCGTTCGCTTTCAGCAAAGCGACTTTGCCAATTTCACGAAGGTACATTTGAACTGAATCATCGGAAATATTGCTGACATCAACTATGGTGTCTGTTGATCCTCGCCCCGGTTTTCTCTTCTTCTTTGCGGGCAGAGCATCAGGCAATTGAAAATCAATGAGGTTATCTTGGGGTTCTTCGATTCTAATGCCACTTGATTCCAATTCAGAGTAAATAGCCTCTAAGCCTTCAATGTTTTCCTCAACATTGGGTAAGGCGTGCATTATTTCCTCTTCTGTTACAAACCCTGACTGCTGACCTTTCCGCAATAACATCTGTACCGATTCCAAATTAACAACCTTTTCGGCTGACTGTTTACCTTTTCGCGAACGTCTCGCTCTGGTCAGAGTGGTCTTTTTCTTACGACTTGTTGTTTTGGCTCGATTACTTTTTTTTGGCACCGACTTAACTTTAACTTTTTTTCTTCCCGTACCTGATTTTCGTCTGGCAGCGGACTGACGCTGCCCCTTCTTCTTATTGGTTGCCGAAATAGCCCGACGCGTAGAAGATCGAGATGTACTAGATGTTGCTTTAGTTTTCTTTTTAATTGACTTTGTTACACGAGCCATATCACCTACAAACAGTAGAATTTTATAAATATATCAAATACGCTGCCACGCGGCTATTTACCCATCATTGCCGAGGTGGCTGCATGTCTCAACACTCAATTGTACACATATGTCAAAAAGGTGCTACTTAAAATACCATTGGCATACTATTGATCAGCTGTCAATGAAGTTATTTTTTCAGTTGTAATCTTGAATTGTTCGAGGGTTCGCGAGCGATCAGCAGCTGTTCCTTCATGTAATTTTTGCTGTAGCTCAATCAATTTCCGGTGTAGCTGCTCCGCGTGTAAGCGACGCAGGACAGATTGAGTGATTTGCTCGGGTGAAAGATTTGAAAGATCAGTTTCGGCGATAGCCACCTGGCGCAGGCTTTCGGCTAGAACTTGCTGCTCAGGTTCTAAAATATTAATCATTTGATCGGCTGACAATGTATCAAAATGTTCATCCGCAACTTTTTCCCGCAAATTTGAAAATAGTTTTCTGATATTTTTCAGCGCGAATATATCACGACGGACATCGCCAAAGAAGGTTGATCTTACTGTCGGGTAGGCAATTAGTAATCCAATGAGGAGATGTTCATTAGTTATGGCTGGTGATCGTCCGCTAAATGGTTCTGCATCCGCTTTTTTTAATTCGCGTTTAATCTGGGGTTGGATTTTCGATAATTGAGAAACAACTGATGATTCTGGAATATGTAGAGTGGTCGCAACTTCCTGAATCATTTCTCCTTGTTGAATTGGATTTGCGACATCCCTTATAAAAGAAAGAACGCCGGCTAAGACTTTGTCTCTATCCGTACTTCCTTCTGCTTTTAGCCTTTGCAATAAAATTTCAATAAGGCTTTTGGGTTCTGTAAATTTTTTGCGCGCAGAAGATGGTTCAATCAGAGCTATATCAGCAGGATCCTTACCATCCGGCAGGAGAATGGCACCAACACGCATCCCAGCAGCAATCGCTTCAGCTGTTGCCGATTGCGCAGCTTGGACACCAGCGGCATCAGCATCAAAAGAAAAGTGAAGACTATCTGTCGAACGTTTGAGTAATTGAATTTGTTCAGTAGTAAAAGCCGTGCCTGAGCTCGCCACAACATTCTTTATGCCGATCTGCGTTAACATAACCACGTCCATGTATCCTTCAACCACGATGCACGGCGTGTGTCGTCGTAATTCTTTTTTAGCCCGATGCAAGTTATAGACAACACGCCGTTTCTTATATATAGAAGTTTCTGGGGAGTTAATATATTTACCTTCATTGCCCGTAGAATGTTCTGGTAAAATTCTTCCTCCAAAAGCAACCAGACGCCCTTGCACGTCATGCACGGGAAACATGATCCGGCCGCGAAAACGATCATAGGTTGTGCCTCTGTCGGATCGTCCAGCTAAACCTGCAGATATTATCTGCTCTAGAGAGTATCCCTTACTGATAAGATACTGCTGCACCGTATCCCATGCCTGTGGCGCATAACCAAGACTAAAAAGATCGATCATCTTTTCCTTAACACCACGTTTAACTAAATATTCTCGAGCCCTTTTTCCTGATTCCTGATGCGTAAGGATCTCGTGATAAAGACGCGAAGCAAGATCCATCAAATCATATAGATTTTCCCGATTGTCTTGATGAGCCGGCGAGGCCGTAGTTAAGGTAACCCCTGTCCTCTCAGCTAAGATTGCCAAGACAGTAGGAAAATCATGGCCTTCCATTTTCTGAATAAAAGTAAAGGCATCGCCACCTTCCGAGCAGCCAAAACAATGCCAAATGCCTTTATCTGGACTAACGATGAATGACGGCGTCTTTTCCTGATGAAATGGACATAATCCTTTATAATGACCCCCCACTCGACGCAGGGTCATATATTCACCTATTAAATCAGCCAAGTTTAATTTGTCTTTTATTTTGTCAGTATCTTCACTCATATAATTAGGTCGGTGCTGATAGCATCAGTTATTTATTCCCTAACAACAAGGCTACTCTTGATTGCTTAACGTCTGCTCATAATTTTTAATAAATAATCGAGGATCGTGCCACCACGATAGCCTGGTCCGCCAAAATTGTTCCGGCCGCCAGTAACCAGGTAGTATTTCATTTCGCCAGGGTCCAGTGTAGATGGCAAAATGAAGATGTGGCTTTTGCCAATAACCATTTTCTGGTGTTAAGCCTGCGGCAACAATACCAAGCTGCTGATTCTGCTGGACTGTACTGCCTGCGACTACCTTTAGATTATTAAGGTGACCATAGACGGAGTAGAAAATCATGACCTGACCGTTTTCGGTACTCGTTAGCGAGGCGATTTTGTTTCGGTTCGGAGAATAACTATGCTTTATTACAATTATTCCTCCCCAATTTCTTTTCTGTTTATTGCCGCGTCTTATCTCTGACCACACAACGATACCGGAGCCAATTGCTTGAACTGCCGTCTTTGATGGTACTGCAACATCGTCACCCAAATGAGTTGCCCATAAAATAACATGTCGGCGAATTTTTTGGCCGAATTTTAAATATTGGCCAGTTGAATAATTGGCCACAGGTAAACTCAGTTTTCCCTCTAAATTAATCATTCTTAAGAAGACTTTTGTGAGGTCTCGGGAAAGAGCATAGAAATGATGGCAGCTGCCGGATTTCGTCCGACTCCTTTATCTGGATAGTGATGAATTGTTATATCAGGCGTCGAATTACATTCAATTATTAATCCTGGTTCTTTCTTAATGTCCGGAGAGATGAAATCAATACCAACTAATGGCACATTAAAATATCGGGCAACAGCAAGAGTAATCCTCTTGGCCTCCAAACCAAGTTGATCGGTTGCATCATGCAGTCGGCCACCTGAGTGATAGTTGGCCACTCTTTTTAATGGAACATGCTGTCCGACTTCGGGAACATTAGATAGCTCTAATGCTTGCTCCTGTAAAAGCTCGATTACCAAATCATCTATGACGATCCTAACTTCTTTTTTAACTGACTTATTATATTCATCGATCAACATTTGAATAGTCTGTTTACCGTCGGCGGTGACATACGCTGGAATTCTTTCAATGACAAAAAGTTCTTTTTGATTTACGACTAAAACTCGATAGTCCCTGCCTTCAATATGTTGCTGGCAGACAATTTGCCCGGACTCATTCGGCAGCAGATCATTTTCTCGCGCTCTCTTAATGGCAGCTTCTAGTTGCGGCCAGGTTTGTATCGCCGGAGTTACACCAAGTCCACCCGTGTTGCTTACAGGCTTGACGACTATTTTTTTATATTTTTCCAAGAAAGATCGCATGTCTGCTTCTTTAGATGTCAATAGATCCACCGGCACTGGAAATCCAGCCCGGCGCAAAATGTGCGTAGTTAATATTTTATGAGAGAAAATTTTAAAACTCACATACCCTTGGTGATCTGTCACACTGTAGTAAATAAACTCATGGTGATTTTCATACTCAAATAATAATATTTCTGAATTGATATCAGTAAAATTTGTAACGGTAATGCCTCGGCGACGAGCTTCAGCCGCAAGAGCATCATATGATGAATCATCTGGTCGTTTCATATATATAAGAGTGCTATGGATTTCACCTACAGTACAGGTACTCCCTAAAATGTCAGCACCAACTTAAAGGTAAAAAATTACAGCTACCGCTTTTGACACGAAGGACAAAAGTGCGTTCCGCGGCCGGCCACAACTATTTTCTTTATCTTACTTTTGTGACACTTAAAACACATTTGGCCGTCACGCCCATAGACATTGAGCTTGCTGAAAAACCGACCGCCACGACCATGGGCATCTCGATAGTTTCTAAACGTGGTACCTCGCAATTTGATTGCTTGGCGCAAAACATTCTTAATTACTGTGTGCAATTTTATTGCCTCTGGACGCGTTAACCGATTTGCCCGCCGGGTTGGTCGCACACCCGCTAAAAAAGCGGCCTCATCAACATAGATATTACCAAGACCGGCGACTACAGATTGATTCAGTAATACTGCCTTAAGGGATGTTGATCGTTTTCGTAACTGTTCTTGTAAATAATCGGCTGTAAATGATGAAGTTAGGGGTTCAGGACCATAAGCTAACATAATCTTTTTCATCATCTTTACGTCAGCTAAGGATATATATCCGAATTTGCGCATATCATTGAAGTACAACACTGCATCATCAGTAAATGAAAAAATGACATGGGTATGCTTACCGGGAAGGTCCTGTGGGATATCTTGACCATGTCCGCCAGCCAAAATCTTTTTACCTGATCTATAAAAAAGTTGCCCTGTCATTTTCAAATGAATAATTAAAGTTCGGCCTGATGCCAGCTCAATTAAGAGCAGCTTGCCACGACGGTTAATGGCCACAACTTTTGCACCGCGAAGATTCCTTTTAAAAACAGCGGTTGCGCCACGAACTGATTTCTGGTTTTTTATTTCTACATTAACGAAACTCTTTTCAAGTAAATGTTTCGCCAAATCGCGTCGAATTGTTTCAACTTCTGGTAACTCCGGCATAGCTGACATTAAACTGTCACGTCAATGGAGAAAGTTGTCAATACTAATTTGAAACGATATCAATACTTTAAATGGATGTGAGGCACGAAATTATCTACTCACTTAGATTCTATTATTCTCTATGCCTCATCCTCGCCAGATTAGATATGTTACGTAAACGACATAAGACGCCAGAAATAATCCACCCTGCCATCTCTCTAAGATGTTCCTCTTACCCACAAACATGAAAATAAATAGAAGAATTGAGGCAGCAATCATGACGCCAATGTCTATATTAAGATTAAGCGCAATCGGTAAAGGAGCAATGATGCTTGTTATAGCTAAGATGAATAAAAGATTAAAGATGTTCGAGCCGACAATGTTTCCCACGGCAATATCGGTATTTTTTTTGTAGGCGGCAACGGCAGATGTCGCCAGTTCTGGCAACGAAGTACCAACGGCAACTATTGTCAGACCGATCAAACTCTGAGTAACCCCTAAATTTGTCGCGATAGCAACTGCCCCGTCAACTATAAACTTTCCGCCTATCACCAGTCCAAATAGTCCTCCTACTATCATACCTGCAGACATAGGTATTTTTCTAATTTTTACGCCATTTTTTTCTGGCTTCCCACTCACTTTGCTTATGCTGAAGGTGTAGTAAAGAAAAATGGCAAAAAATAACAGAAGAATAAAACCGTCAATGCGTGTCAGCACTGAGAAGGCACCGTCGTCAATCAACACATCATTTAATAGCAGAAATACCGCTACCGCAGCCAATATAGCTAATGGTATCTCTTTCCAAACTGTCCCTTTTTTAACACGAAGGGGAAAAATCAAAGCAGCTACACCAAGAATAAGTAAAATATTGGCGATATTGCTGCCGATAACGTTAGCCACGGCTAAGTCAGTTTTTCCCGACAACGCTGAAAATAGATTGACGATCAACTCAGGAGCAGATGTACCAAACGAAACCACGGTTAGGCCAATCACAATATCCCGAACACCGAGCCGCTTGGCAACTGATGAAGAGCCATCAACGAGCCAATCAGCCCCTTTTATCAGAAGTCCAAAACCAATAACAAGAAGAATTACTTGGAGAATCAACATATATTCAGGATAGATATTTTTATATTCAGATTTTTACTTGCTACATTAGAATATCACACTATCGCCGCATTTCGGTTACAGCTAAAGTGAAACATTAACAAATGGTTTATCTCTCAAGTCAGTCTAATTTTAAATAATGGGAATCGGAGCAGAATTAATGCTCCATATTCAATGGAGGCGTTTTACTACTGGGGACTATTTTCCTTCAACAAGCTCAGGATAGTGAGACCGTCGAGCCACAAGTTTTTTTGTTACTACAACGAGAAATTGGAATCAACCACGCCCTCTTTTACATACGCAGTTGGTAGCTTGATATGCAGGGCACCATTCAGATCAACACTAATAAGTGACACTCGCTCTTCCACCGCCCGATTAGGACCAGGAAGGTCTACTTCAAGGACTCTCCCATTAATTTCCTTACAGTCATATTTATTTCCTGTCGCAGAAAAAAGAGGACTCCATTCAAGTGTTTTAATACAACCGGTAAAAGTTCCGTAAGGCACTGTAACCGTCTCATCTACTGCTATCACTTTCGCCATGTCCTCCGCTTTGCCTGCATAATATTCCTGCCTATATTCGTCACCAACTTGTGGATTGTTTAGCATCCATATACCCGGTTTAGCACCATCAATCCCGGCAATCCATGCGCCTTCATGATCTTTTAATTTACCGGCTTCATAGTTATCGACGTTTTCACCAAAATACCATACGTCGCCGTTCTTATGCTGGGCGAGATAATCTCTAGTATCTTCAACTAATTGGTCGTTAACATACACTTTATCCCAAAAAACCAGAGTCTCGACTCCCATAATCGTTTTTGTCCAACCGGGAACAAACAATTCGATCCGCTCGAGACCATCTTCTTTTTGTGCTTCAAACACCATTTTTTTACCAATTGGCAAAGATAGATAGGGGTTATTAATATTTGAGTTGAAATCCGATGGGTCAACCTGTGGATTGTAGTTTTCCACCAGTTGTTTTTTGTTTACAGACTCATTATTTTTCTTGAAAACCACGACACCAACAATCACTAAAAGAATGATGATCAATCCGGTTATCAATTTATTCTGATAATTCATAGTTTTATTTAAAAAATAAATAAGTGCTTAATAACTTAGTATTATAATACAATGCATTCTTAACTGGCGAACAGCCCCCCCCTCTCTCTCTCTCTTCCTCCGTGCTCAAAGCGAAGAAAGCCACAGAGCCTTGATCGGAGCATTCTCATGATTCTTCAAGAATTATTCTTTTCTGAAAAGTTCCCCGTTCCTGAGATTTTTTACTTTTTATTTTTTCAATTTCCCTAGGATCAAAGTTTTTATACGTTTTAACTGCATCTAACACTTCCAGAATATCAGCAAACTCTTCAATGCTTTCATCACTATTGAATTCTTGCACCTCCTCAAGAAGCTTTTCTTTCAGTTTGCTCCAGTATTCTGCTGCATCGGCGATGTGATATTGAGGTTCACCGCCTTTTTTCCGGATGTATTCTGGTATATTGTCTCGTAATAGTTTGTTGTATTTCACACCTTAATTATACACCCCTAGGAGATGAGCTATGCAGATCATTTAACAATAGATTTTTATGAGAAAGAGCATGGTTTCCATTCCAGTCTTATCTTAATAACATAATTATGGAGAGAATAAACTGATTCATTCGGCTCCTCTTTCTTATTCACTAATGTTCTGGCGGTGTTTTTTGGACGAAGTTCGAATGTATTTTGAATTGAACCCTGATGCAGAATGATGCACGCCTCGTCCGCTCCCTGCGGTCGCGGGAGCAAAAA
>CAYJQW010000021.1:0-13483 GCA_964372635.1 uncultured Candidatus Saccharibacteria bacterium | reverse complement strand
ACCGATAGTGAACTAGTACCGTGAGGGAAAGGTGAAAAGAACCCCGGTGAGGGGAATGAAATAGACCTGAAACCGCACACCTACATTGAGTCGGAGCCGTCCTTCGCTCCTTGCTTCGCAATGAGCTACGGAGGCCAAGGCCGCTAGAGTTTTCTAGTTGGGCTTGCCATCCGTAACTCGGCACGAAGTGGAGAGTGAAGGATGGTGACGGCGTGCTTTTTGCAGAACGAACCACCGAGTTCGCTGTATGTCGTTGTGCTTAAGGACTTCACAGTCCGGAGGCAAAGCGAAAGCGAGTGTTAATAGCGCGAATTTACCTTCACTTCGTGAAGGAAAAATCCCCCTTTATTTAAGGTGGAAATTTCTAGAGCGAAGCGACGGTAACAATGGCATACACGAGACCCGAAACCAGGTGATCTATCCATGTGCAGGGTGAAGCGACCGTAACAGGTCGTGGAGGCCCGAACCGGTGAGCTGTGCAATACTCTCGGATGACATGTGGATAGCGGAGAAATTCCAATCGAACCTGGCAATAGCTGGTTCTCGCCGAAATAGCTTTCGGGCTAGCCTTGTGTTGTAACTATTAGTGGTAGAGCACTGCAAGGGATCTTCGGGGCTTTAAGCCCTGGGACCCTAGCAAACTCCGAATGCTAGTAGTGTAATCACAGGAGTCAGAACGTGGGGGCTAAGCTCCACGCTCAAAAGGGGAACAGCCCAGATCGTCGTTTAAGGCCCCTAAATCCTATCTCAGTGGTGAAGGTGGTGCGGTTGCTCAAACAGCGAGGCAGTTGGCTTAGAAGCAGCCATCTGTTAAAGAAAGCGTAACAGCTCACTCGTCAAGCGACCGTGCGCCGAAAATTCAACGGGGCTCAAGATAGGTGCCGAAAACACGAAATCCGCCTTTAGGCGGATTGGTAGGCGAGCATTTCGTCCTCCTCGCTTTTGCGAGGTGTAGCGTCGAAGGTGAACGGTGACGTTCACTGGAGCGGACGGAAGAGAGAATGGTGGTATGAGTAACAATACACAGGGTGAGAACCCCTGTCACCGAAAACCCGAGGTTTCCTGGGCAATGTCGATCATCCCAGGGTTAGCCGGGCCTAAGCTGAGGCCGAAAGGCGTAAGCGATGGACAGCAGGTTGATATTCCTGCGCCGGTTATAAAGTGCATAAGGCGAGACGAAGTCTCGGAATCTGTCAGGACATATGACTTATCCTGCGCGGCACGTTAGTCGGGATATCCAGGTAAATCCGGATATCCATTTAAACGATGAGGTGTCTCGGGAGAGTGCGATCGCAAGATCAAGCCTCTACAGAGAAAGAAGCTTCCTGGAAAAGCGTCGTATGCTCGTCTTTATAGTCGTCCGTACCGCAAACCAACACAGGTGGGTAGGTGTTAGTGTACCAAGGTGATCGGAAGAACCCTCGTTAAGGAACTCGGCAATACAGCGTCCGTAAGTTCGCAATATGGGCTGCCCATGCCGTCTCTTGGTGACGGAAACATAGTCAAAACACAAAAGACACAAAGGCCAAACAATAGACAAAACACAAACTTGCACTAGTTACTATCGTAATTTGTGGACTGGGTTTTGTTTGGAATATTTGTGCTTTGTGTTATGGACTTTCTGTCACGAAGTGACGGTGTGGGCCGCAGCGACTGACCCCTGGCGACTGTTTACCAAAAACACAGGTTCCTGCGAACTCGTAAGAGGATGTATAGGAGCTGACGCCTGGCCAGTGTCGGAAGGTTAAATCTCTTGGTGAAAGCTGAGAGACCAAGCGCCGATGAACGCCGGCCGTAACTATAACGGTCCTATGGTAGCGAAATTCCTAGAAAGCCTGGGACCATCAGCCATCAAATGGATGGCTGATGGAAAATTCCGCTGTATGCGGGGAAGTCCGGTAGTATCTGGGGCTACTTATTGCATATGTAATCATTTTACCTTGGCCGGTAAATGATATACTGTGTGCATGAGTAAAAATGCTTCCAGTGATTCTGAAGAAAGTCGGAAGCCGGATAATCCGCAGGAAATGTTGAATAAAGAGAACTATTATTATGCCGGATTTTTTGCCGCCGAAATGTCATGTTCTGTCATTAAAAGCCGCAAACAACAATCCGGTTGGGCATTATTACTTCAAACTTGATATTACTGTCTCGAATGCAGATAAGAATCTGCTTGAGACTATCAATACCGTAGTAATGCAAAATGGTGGCGTAATCACTCGGATTAAAGGAGGATTCAATCTGAGCACACGCGGACAAAGGCGGGTGCGAATAGTATTGGATTTCTTTGACCAGTACCAGTTTATTGCTGGTGATCTAGCGCAAGACCGCATCTCGCTTCTAAGGGAAGCTCTTATCTATCTTGAAACACATCGCGGTTCGAGAGAACACCTCGCAAAGACTAAAGTAATGGACGATATACGAGCAAAGCTTCGAGCTATCAAAGAAACTGGAATAGCTTGGAGGCCGTATAATATAAAACATGCTAATCATGATGCTATTGGATATTTTTTAGCCGGTGTGCTGGATGGCGAAGGCTCTTTTGGATTTAAAAAGAGCGGCAGCTATCAGCAACCATTTTTCGCTGCGGCGATGAAAGATCAAAAGATCATCGAATTGCTGCGAGATTTTATCCGGCATGGCAATGTTCGACGACGTAAAGACGGCATGTACCATTACGAAATAAACCACCGTAAAGTTCTTCAAGATGTTTGCACGATATTCCTTTCGGAATATCCATTGCGCCACACAAAACAGCGTGAGCGTATGCGACATCTTCAACAGATCCTCAACGACTATACGCGGAACTCCGGAACAGGTACCTAAGCTGTACCGACGGAGATGATATAGTCTGAACTCTATGGCGACATAGAGAGCTCGTCTCGCGACGAGCCGCTCCATTTCATAATGGAGTCACTTCTTCATGAGCACTAAGCTCACGAGGAATAGTAGTAACAGATTGTGGCAGGTGAAGAATTCGCCTGTGATTGTAGGTGACTACAATCTAGAATCTGGCTCATAACGGTGAAGCCCAAACTGTTCGTAATTTGTTATAATTATGGGCATGGGTAATACCGTGGGAAGTCGTTCCGCCGTTGGCGGGATTGACCCCGTAACGACTGATCCCCGACATAGGTGGGGTGAGATAGCAATTTCTGTATCTGATACTTCAATGCTATCAAACGCCAGTATCTCTTCGGAAGAGGAAATAAAAAACGAGGAAGAACAGAAGTGCTTGAATTAATGTTGGAATATTTTGAAGTGGAACGATACCTTATTCATCAACTGATGATTTGGATCATTATGAGACGCGCAGTATTGAAAACATTGTGCGATACATAATTCCTCACTTTGAAAAATATCCGCTTCTTTCGGCTAAGCAACGCGACTTTGAAATATTCAAAGAAGTTTGCCAGCTTGTACTGAAGAAACAACATTTGCAAGCTTCTGGGTTGAGAAAAATCCTTACAAAGATTGCTGCGATGCCAAATATTGCTTTCAAAAGGAAAATATATTTGGGCAACATTGTAGCATTAATTCCAAGAGAATAAATGTATAGTCTATGCCATCTCGAAAGAGTGGGTTTGAACATGAAGTTCTGTCCCGCACGAATGGCGTCACGACTGGGGGACTGTCTCAACGAGGGATCCGGTGAAATTGCATTGTCGGTAAAGATGCCGCCACCCTGCGGCTAGACGGAAAGACCCCGTGCAGCTTCACTATAGCTTGGTATTGGTACATTGAGCGTTCTGCTCAGTATAGGTGGGAGACTTTGATTTCGTCCCTTCGGGGACGGAGGAGTCGCAATATGAGATACCACCCTGAATGATTGATGTACCTCACGACGTGGTGAGATCCACCACCCGGACAGTGCCTGGCGGGTAGTTTATCTGGGGCGGATGCCTTAACGTCCGTGATATTGAGACAAAAAAACGCGCCGCCCGCGTTGTAATGTGAGCTTAGGCGCACACAATTACTAATCTCAAAATCGATACGGACACTGGGGCGATGCGTCAGTAATGATGCATCCCAATCTTGCATATATGCTGGAACAGCTGGAGTGCTTAAGAAGTAATTCAACAAGCGTGCCGAGTGATTGCGTAGCAATTTTACACGGTGCCAGCCAATCAGCCGGGAATCGTTTCTAAAACGAGCCCTCAACGACTGCACGCAAGACTCCGCTAGTTAAAGCCACTTTTGTGGTATACTAGTGGATGATGATACAGTCTGACCTCTTTGGCGACAAAGAGACGTTGCACAGAAACAAGTAATGATGCAACGAACAAGTAGATCTTATAAGGAAGAATCTTAAACACTCATGCTTTTAATCAGTTAGAAGATGAGATACAAACTTCCTTGGCCACTTGGGTTAACAGCAGTGCCTAAACAGTAACGGAGGCGCCTATAAGGTCAGCTAGGTTCGGATGGAAATCGGACCGATAGTGCAAAGGCAAAAGCTGGCTTAACTGCAAGGCATACATGCCGCGCAGACGCGAAAGCGGAGCTTAGTGAACCGACCGACTCTCGTAGTAGAGCGGAAGATTATCGGATAAAAGTTACGCCGGGGATACATTCCTGTGTCCCGAGTTGTTGGCAACAACAGCTCAAGTACATAGCTAATAACGGTGAAACCCAGCACTCCTGGTGCCAAAAAACGAGAGCTGGGCAATACCGTGGGAAGTCAGAGGGCTTACCATTAATGTAAGTCTATGAAATTATCGAAGCGTCAAAAGGAATTACTCTTAGGAATGATTCTAGGAGACGGTTACCTACAAAAAACTGGAGAAAATAATGCGCGATTGCGCTTGGAACATTCGTTCAAGCAAAAGGCCTATCTTGATTGGAAATATCAGCAGTTACGAAACCTGTTTCAATCACCGCCTAAGTTCTTGAAGCGTCTTCACCCGCAATCAAAACGGACATATTCATATGTGCGTTTACAAAGTCATTCTTCTCCTGTCTTAGGAAAGCTACGTCAACAATTCTACTCAGTAGAAGGCAAAAAATGCCTTCCACATGATCTTAATAGAGTACTCAAAAGTCCGTTGACGATAGCTGTTTGGTATATGGATGATGGCTACTATGATAAACGAGATAAGTCAGCACACATCTATTTGCCAACGATAGAACGTACAGAAATGAAACGCTTAATTACAACATTAAATCGACTGCATCATATTCAAACAACATGGTACTGTCGACCAGACCGAAATGGATGCCAGTTAAATTTCACTGGCCTGGAAAAAGATAAGTTGTTAACGCTAATTAATCCGTATCTTATTCAAACGATGAGATACAAAACCCCTCTTGACCCCGTAACGACTGAGAGCGAGAATTCATCAGATTAAATTGAGCTCGAGGCTTGAGCATTGCTCAGGCAATACGCTGTGCTCCCGTAAAATGCGCTGAATCGCATTGCGGGATGAAGATATAGTCTACGCCAATAGTAATATTGGATCGTCACTTCTTTTTAAAATTTAAAAAGAGATTGTGAACAGGCTTATCTCCCCCAATAGTCCACATAGACGGGGAGGTTTGGCACCTCAAATCGGGGTACCTAGAGAGCGATCTCTAAAGTACTGAATTATAGGTCTTTCCGAATAAACAGATTAAAGTAATCAGCTCATAACGGTGAACTCTTACCTGTTGCGATGCAATCAAAGCAACAGCAGACAACACCGTGGGAAGCCCGTGAACCAAAGTAAAGTTTGGTTTACGAGCCCCGTAACGACTGCCCCGAAAGGGAAGGCTCACATCAAATTAAGGATTCAAATGTGGGCAAAAGGCTGACTCTCACCTAATTAAGAATGCCACGGTACCAACTACCTAACGCATTCGTTGAGATGAAGGTATAGTCTAGACCTTATTGGAAAATAAGGATTAATAAGACAGCGATGTCGGCTCGTCCTATCCTGGGGCTGAAGAAGGTCCCAAGGGTTTGGCTGTTCGCCAATTAAAAGGGTACGCGAGCTGGGTAAAGGGAAAAACTGAGCCCAGTAAAAACTTGGCTAATAACGGTGAAGCCTACGTGGTTTTAGTGTACTATTTTTAGTATAATAAAGTCATAAGGTAATACCGTGGGAAGAGTTAATTCTGCATCAAACGAGCAAATTTCAACTATTCAACGAGAAGTGCTTATAGGTACTCTCTTAGGGGATGATAGGTTGGAAAGTCGCTCAAAAAATGGAAGCGCGCGCTTACGTGTTCATCATGCTGAATCACAACGAGATTTCCTCTTTTGGAAGTATCAAGTGTTTCAAAATCTAGTGACACGCAAACCTTGGAAAGTTACCTGGATTGGAAAACAAACAGGTAATCAATATAGTTCTTGGTTCTTCCATACAAAAACGCTCTATGCGCTTCGAGAAGTGCACCAGTTGTTTTATTCAGTTGGGAAAAAGAATGTCCCTCTAAATATTGGGAAACTTCTGACTCCAAGAGCACTGGCTGTTTGGTTTATGGATGATGGATGTATGACACCTTCATCTGCAATCTTAAACACACAGTGTTTCTCGAAAACAGAGCAGGAAATTCTAAGAAGTTGGTTTCGAAGCTATCTAGGTATAGAAACAAGCTTCAACAAAGATCGATTGAATTATCGACTTAGAATGAATCAAAAGAGTGCTCGGAAGCTAAGTGACTTAATAGATCCTTATGTTCCCGAATGCATGCAGTACAAATTAGCTCCCCGTAACGACTGATTCCTGCCTTCTTAAGCCTCCGTCGCTTGAGAAAAGGATGAGATAGCAAGACTGACTTCGACTTCTATTTGCTATCAGACGCCGAGATTCACAGGATTTGAAATCTTGTTGAGTAAGTTATAGTCTACACCTCTCTAAAGAGAGGATATATTACACAATATTTGTGTAAATGTGTCAAACCGTCGCAAGACAGGTTGGACCCTATCTGTCGCAGGCGTGGAAACGTGAGGAGCGTCCTTCCTAGTAAGCCCAAATGGGCCTTGCTACTTCAGGAAGTAATTCCTGTCGAAAATTCGGCTAATAACGGTGAAGCCCTCTTGTTCGTAATTTGTTATAATTATGGGCATGGGTAATACCGTGGGAAGTCGAGCTCAAACTCTCAATAAAGTGAAACGATTGTTAACTAACTAGAGAGTCTGGGTTTTGACCCCGTAACGACTGATCCCGAAGGCTGCTAATGGAAACAAAAAGCAGCGTTAAGGTGAGATAGCGAAGCAGATTTCAATACTCTAATCGCTATAAGACGCCGACCCCTGCCCTTTGGCAGGGTGAAGATATAGTCTATACGTACAGAAATGTGCGATAAATATGACGAGAGGACCGGAAGGGACCGACCTCTGGTGTACCAGTTGTCTCGTTTCTGAGGCATTGCTGGGTAGCTACGTCGGGCTGGTGATAAGAGCTGAAAGCATCTAAGCACGAAGCCCACTCCAAGACCACGTTTCATTATGAGACCCCTGGCAGATGACCAGGTTGATAGGTGGAAGGTGTAAGCACGGTAACGTGTTGAGCCGATCCATACTAATAAGTCCAGTTGTATTGAGCGCTATGCTACGCATGGCGACAATTGACTACTAACAGCTGACACTTAACGTAAAAGTTATGTGTCGCTGGTCGGTGGTCAGTTGTCATGCCACTTGCGTTAGCGTGCTTGACTAGTGATGTGTTAATGCTAGTAGTCCACAAAGTTGCACTTTAATGCGACTTGAGTGAGATGAAGTTGATATATTCGACCTTCGATGTACTGCCCCGTTATTAAACGAGGCAGTCATCGGTGGCATCAGCGGTGGGGAAACACCCGTTCCCATTCCGACCACGGCAGTTAAGCCCACCAGCGTCGATGGTAGTTAGCAGTGATACGCTAGCGAGAGTAGGCCGCCGCCGGTTTATCTTCCTTATGAAGTCCGAAAGGAATTCAAGGTTGTTAACAAAAAATCCGCCCATAAAGGGCGGATTTTTCTATGGCTAAAGTTATCTACAAAATAATTAAAGCAAGTATCCAACCAATAATCGCCAAAAAAAGATGGCTAAGTGCGATTTTAGAAAAGTGGCCTCGTTTTAAACCACGAAACCATCGCTCGAGCCGTCTTACCTGAAAATAAACGGTTAAAGAAAAAATGAGATATAAGCATAAAATTGCCAATACGCTGATCTTAACTATCAGTAAAATTCCAGCAACGTCAATAAAAGATGCGGCGCTGGCAGGATCATTGAGAATTATTTTTAATGTAGCTAGATCAATCATCAGAGTAGTTGTTAGATGGTTGTGCTCTCAGCAACAGTGTCAGCTAACGCTGTGGAACGGCCAGATTTAATTTTAGCCCGCTCAACAAGCTCACCGATAACCAAGGCAACTTGATTCGGCATCGGAATTTCCGTCATAACTGTTTCTGAGTCACCAACTGCACGAACGACAACGTTGCCCCGATCAAGCGCTCCGCTAATTAGTCCACCACCGTGTGAATTAGTCACATTGGTTACCGTTGTTAAATCAAGATCCCGCGCATTCTTTGTGGCAATAGAATTGGCATCAAGATCAATAACGCGCTCATTAGTTACTATCCAAGTATCACTGAACCAACGCAGTAAAATAGAAATCAAGTAATATAAAACGAAGCAGTACCAAAACCAGCTCAGAACGATGGCATATCTAACTAAAATTCCGGGAGTTGCCACTAAGGCCAAAACTATAAAACCAACAATAGGCATTAGCGCCAGAACGGCACTGCCAATTAAGGGAAGGACAAGCTTGCTCCAATGACCACGAATGACAAGTAATACCTGCTCATCAGCCTCTAAGTTTTCATACAATCGCTCTGATACTGGTTCCTCCGGTAAAACCTGTAAAGCACCAAAAAAACGATGATTAATATCAGACGGAAATTTTGCTGACATCGACACGGTATGATCGGCTGTTGAGGCCGAAACAGGAGACATGGAAGGGGTGGCAGCATCTTCTTTGAACATACTTCAAGTATTGCACAAAAGTTGTCGGAGGCGCAGTACTGTTATTTTTAGACAATCTTCGTATAGTGAGCACACGGGAGAGGTCGCATAGTGGACTAGTGCGGTCGCCTCGAAAGCGACTGTCCCATTACTGGGACCGTGGGTTCGAATCCCACCCTCTCCGCAGCCAATATTTAGTATCGAGAGACCGCCTCAGCCGATGCGGTTGTGCGACCGAGAGGCCTTATATTTTTTAGCTCGTTATATCGCCGTGTTCAAGATCATAGCCAGCTACCCCGTGCTCCCGAGCAATTTTATTAAGCTCAGCAGCAGCCTCTCTTATTTTCTCAAACGTGATCCCTCGGTTTTCGTCTTGCGCCTTACGAAGCCGCTCCAAAATATATTCTTTTTGCTGCTCTCGATCTAGTCCTAATGTTGATTCAGATTCCTTCCGCTGTCGTAGTTTCTTCCTATGATTCATAAATCGTAGGTAGAGCTCCTCCTTGATTTGGTCAGCTGTCTTTTCGCTTGATGCTTTAGGTGACAGTCTAATTAATGGCTTTTTATAAACCTTGGAAAGTGGATTATTCGGATCCGATAACCGCTTCTCAAAAAGTTCGTCTTGTTTGTCCCAAATTGGCCGTAACTCGTTTACTGGCTTTTTATCACGAATAAAATCTCGAAACACCGCCCCAAACTCGGGCTCGTCTTTTTCTAAAGCGGCAACACGGCTGCGCCAATAGACAAATGCTTCGGTCAGCGCAACCTGTTGATCCCGGTTCAAAAATCCCTTTTCGTAAAAATGGTCATATAGTTTTTCTGCCTCGCCGTTGCTTTGTCCTTCGATCTGGCTATAGAGCAGCTCATTCTCTCGACGAAATTCATCAAAATCGCGTGAGCCGGGAATCATCTCAACGGGATGGAAGCCAACTGTAAGAAATACTTCTGGGTATTGGTCTAGGGCTTCACGGAGACCCGAAATTTCTTTCTGTAATGATGCTTCCGAACTGTTGATACCTAGAACTAGGGAGGTTCTGATTTTGATGCCGTGTTCTTTGGCTGCCTCTAAGCAGCCCTGGGTATTCGTAGGATTATTTCCCTTATTCATGACTTTCCATTGGTCGGGGTCGAAACTTTCAATACCGACGTACGCCACTTCTATGCCAGCCTGTTTGAGCTTAGGCGCTGTTTTATCACTCACGTTATTTACTGTGAGATAGGCATACGTTTTTACATCGGCAAGTTCGGGATGCTTCTTTTTCTCCTCAACATAACTATCTAGAAATCTAGTAGCCTTAGATGTATTCTGCTCCAGAAGCTGGTTGCTAACATCGAAAACCCAATTCATTTCTGGATGTTGTTTCTTCAACTCACTGAGGTGATCAAAATATATATCAATTTCTTGAAAATTCCGCGGATCTTCCACGCCACACAATGCACAAAAACTGCAAGCTCCCTCGGTATTTTTCCCCGCCCAATCACACTGACGACCAAATTCTGTTAAGAGCATAACCATGCCGGATACTTGTTTCTCACCGCTTCCGATTTTCACTTGTGGCATTTCTTTTTTTCGCTCTTCAATGAACGCATAATATGCTGGGTCATAGCTTGGTAAGTCATACTTAGCGGGCTCAAAGTCTTGAAGCTCCCGCTTTTCCCGCCGCTTATTAGCTTCTGCCAGCCACCCCACCACAACTTTGCCCTTGCTTAGTTCGCGTATTCTTTCCCTTTCAACAAGAGGCTGTTGTTCTTCCGTAGCCATGGAAGAAAAACCTGGATAGCTCTTTTCCAGAGTTTCCCGAAGCTTCTCGTCAGATAATGAGTCTCTAAGTTCGTTTGGTGATTGGTCTTGATACTTTTCCATCATCGGCCGAAGGATGAGCTCAGCATCGCCAACGCCAACTACGTCAATCGCAGGATTATTTATATACGCTTTCGTTGCTCGGCCAACTAACTGGCCGCCGACACCAGTAATGACATTATCACCATATTTTGCTTTCATTTGTTCTAAAAATCGTAGTGTCGCTTCAGCGTTATAGCTAAGGAGCGAAGCAAATACACGAGGTTTTTCGTGCGGTTCCAACGGACGTTTTTCGCCTTCAAGGATTGGCTTGATAAGTGTATCAACTTCTTTTTCTATCGCT
The DNA here is from genome assembly GCA_964372635.1 of uncultured Candidatus Saccharibacteria bacterium. GTDB lineage: Bacteria > Patescibacteriota > Andersenbacteria > UBA10190 > UBA10190 > CAYJQW01. The sequence goes on along the minus strand of CAYJQW010000021.1, from coordinate 2,412 downwards.
TCGATGGTAATCTGCTCACCAGGAAAAGTAGCGTCAAAAACCTTGCGATGTTCAATACCTTCTTTTTCTGCGCGAGAAAGAAGTGTGCCCATTGAGCCACTTGGCATTGCTACCGTATCCCCACGATTCTCAAGTTTATGCTTTGTATTGCTAAACGGATCCTCTGAACTAAAATGGGCACCCACTAACGGCGGTAATGGTTTCTTACTTTCTTCATCTGGAGATGGAAGGTTTTTCGGCCCACGTTCAAAATTTTCACCCATATTTTAAGTCTAGAGGAGTGGGTGTAGTTCAACAAATCTACCTGAAACCAATAAAAAAATGCCCTTGAGGATTTTCCTCAAGGGCGTGATGTTGTGACAGAAAAGAACTGATCAGCTTGGTCGGAACGCACGGCACATATCGTTACGACCAGGAGCCGCACCTTCGTGACGAGCCATGGTGCTTGCGATGAGACTGTTGTACTTCTGTGCTTCCTCGACGGTAATTGAGGTAAAGCACTTGTACCATGCCTCTTCGCATTCCCACGGAACAACGAGGGTATCGCGGTGACGATGAAAGCTATCTTCCCATGTCTCACGTGAGATGCTCTTGCCAGCAAGTGCAGCCAGCCCCCGTGCGTAGTCGTAATCTCTAAAGACCCGACTCGAAGGAGCGCCATGATTCAACCAGTAGATATCCGTCTCACACTGGTCGAGCTGCGACCCAAGCGTTTCGCGCGTCCACTCGAAGAACGCAAGTGTTTTCTCACACGTCTCATGCGTTTCTCCGGGTGAACCGAAGATGAGCGAGAAGTGCAAGTGCGCACCACTTGAGGCGATATTGCGTACCGCCTGTCGGTTTTCATCTAGCCGTGATCCTGACTGCGATGCCTTTAGAACACCGTAATCGAGGATACGTTCGTCGCCGGAGTCCATACCAACATTGACAAGCAACCGTCCACCCGTGAGCGAAAGCCACTCATCAATGGCTTCAGGGTGATGCGCCAATCCCCAAGCTCTGCCGTAGATCATCAGACCTTCGGGAAAAAAGGCGCCGACATCCTTGAGATCATGAACCACTCGACGCATCTCGAGAGCCGAATCAGTGGCATTGAAAACATAGTTAATCCCGAAAGATTTGTATGCTTCCAACAACTGCTCGAGGTGTTTCTTTGTCGGTAAACGAACGTCAGCAACACCAGCAATGGTGCAGTAGGAGCACACGTCTGTTGTTGCGGCTCGGCTGCATCCTTGCGCAAAGAGTGCGAGACCATTGCGAACTTCCGCCGGGTTCTTATGCTTGTGGCTAAAGATAGTGCGGTAGTTTTGCCACACCCTCTGCCAATACGCATCCCCGAAGAGATTGAGCTTTGGCACCACAAACACGTCTTGCGGATCAAACTGCCCTTGCTGCCGAAGTTGCGCGAGCATGTCACGCTCCACTTGAAGCACTTGCCGCTCGTTCGACAGATTGAGTCCATTCGGAATAACTGCAACTCCTGGAATGTCGATCTGGTTGAGATCAACCGTCCCGACCTGACGCAGGAATTGACGTACAGCCGCGAGGCTGTTCGTCGTGAACACTGCATCAATCGGATGATCAGGAAGCCGGAGCACCTGATCGGCTCTGAAGATGGCGGAGTCATTGCCGGCAATGACATAGCTTGCGCCGAGGCGTTTTGCTTGTCTTGCCAACTCCACTCCACGATCCATCCCAGTGACCACCAGGCTTAAGCCAACTACATCTCCTGGCTGAATGATGCGCTCCATATCAACGTAACCTTCAACAAGCTCGTCGTAGAGCAAAACCTCCCAGCCCTCCTTGTCAGCAACCGTGCCAACATAGAGCAATCCGAGATGTGGCCAGATGCGTGACTCCGTTTTGTCCGCCGCAAACTCGTTGATCGACTGCTCGGGGTTAATAAGCCTGAGCCGACGATTTGGTACAACAACAGCGCCCGCCATTGCGGCTTGTAGGTCGGATCCCACGTTTTCCCGGCGCCAAAAGAGACTTAGATTGAACTTGATTACAATCTTTTGCTTTTCCGGAAACCGCATTGGATCCATTGCCTTGATGCGTAGCCACTCCTCCATACCTGCTGAAGCATATATATGCTCGTACTTCCAATTGTCGTTGAACCAGGCATGCTTCTCCGCGTCATACCAGATCCGACGAGGGTTGCCCCAGAAGGCAAAATCGTCTTCTGGCTGCCCAGAGTAGACAAAGTCGACTCGAAGAGAGGATAACACTACAAGCAAGGCCACTAAAAGAGCCTTCATTTCGGTATCTCCTTATATTCTTTTGGGAAAGGTCAGGGGTAACTACTCGCCGAACCATCTTGCAGTTTTATAGCCACTTTGTCAAGTTCAAGCAACGTACGAGCTCACAAGACCGAGCAGCCTAGGTCGGTAATTAATCCTGATGCTGCTC
>CAYJQW010000020.1:0-13516 GCA_964372635.1 uncultured Candidatus Saccharibacteria bacterium | reverse complement strand
TTCGTTCAGTTTCCGCTCGAAAAAGGTTCGCGCAAAGTGTATAATTACAGCACCAAAATAACTAATGTTGTCAGATTGCATTGCTAAAATACGCGTCTGCCCAAAATTCTATTTAAAAACAAATTTGTTAGGAAATGAGCGATCGATCGGGTAAAGCAATTTAATTTCGAGCCTACATTTTTTGCACTATTTTGTGGTATTCTGACATTACTTTTATTCCTTCATGAATTAGCCACAGGTTTAAAACTCTAACAGTTTTGTAGTTATGTCCAAAAAACCTCACGTTGTTGTTTTCTTTGGCGGCGAAAGTGGCGCCCGCGACTTAAGTTATGAAACTGGTCATTGGGTCAGCCAATATATACCACGAGAGTCTTATAAAGTAACTCCTGTTCACATTCGAAGTGATGGCCGATGGCAAATACCGCTTGGTGGCTTGCCGGCCCGAGGTTCGGTATATAAAATGATGACTGCTCTTTTTCGAGGTTTGCCGGCGGTTTCAGCTAAGGAGGGCTTACAAAGACTCTTGACTCATCCTATCGATTATTTTCTGAATGTTGTTCGAGGTAAGGGTGGTGATGATGGCGGCTTGCAAAGCCTTGGTTCATCAATTGGAATCAAGGTGGCAGGTTCGTCCGCAACCACGTGTCAACATACTTCACAAAAACATATTTGTTATCAACATGTAGATGATATTACAACGACACCATTAAGCCTGTACTTTTCTCAAAAGACAGAGGTGCAGGATGTAATTGATACAGTTGTTAACCAACTAACACCACCATTATTTGTAAAACCAGTTAACCAAGAAGGCAGCGTTGGCGTCACTCGTATTGAATCTCTTGAGGAACTAAGGACTGCCATAAAAAATGTTCTCTCTCATAAAAGTGATGTGTTAATTCAAGAAGCTCTGCCAGGAAAAGAAATTACTATTACATTGCTTCAAGGCCCGTCGAAGAGGCTCACCACTCTGCCCGCCGTCTATATTGCCCCGCGCACTGCGACCTATTACGATCATGCCGCCAAAAGTCAGTTGGGTCGAGTTCACATGCATGTCCATAACGATCGAAGCGACTCAGTGTTCAACCAAGCTGAATCAATCGCTCGCGACGTGTGGGATAGGCTCGGTTGCCGCGGTTATGCTTCGTTTGATTTTATTGCTAACAATGAAAATATTGATCTGCTTGAAGTTAATGTAATACCGACAGCCACGGTCGGCACCCCTCTTGAACTACAGTTAAAAGGAGCTGGAATTCACCCTGGCACATTTATTGATCAGCTTATACGCGAAGCCTAGGCTCTAGAATTTTAAGTGACTCTAAATCGAAATAAGGCTATTAATACCATTTAAGAAGTTAGATAATAATTCTTACCTGGCGGCCACTACGAGGTCGCTGAGGCTTACCTCTAACCGGACCAATCGGCCTAGTATGCAATCTTCGAATAGTGGGGCGGGCCAGCTTGACGCCAGTTAAGCGTTCTTGGGCCCGGCGGACGATTTCTTGATCGGTATCATATTCCAGAACACTAATGGCCTCATTAATTGGAAACCATTTAGCTTCAAGGATATCTTCCTCTGCTTGGGGAACTAATTGTTTTTGACCAGTTGTCATTAGAAAATAATGAACCGTCTTATGGACAACAGCATTTTCGGCTTGAAAACGAAATCGTGTTATACCTAGCTGATCCTTAACTGATAAATCCTTTAACCCAGCTTCTTCCATAACCTCACGCCGGGCCGCCGCTGATGCTCTTTCGCCACTATCAACTTCAACATGCCCCTTAGGTAGGACCCAAACTTGGCCTTTCTTGTGTTCGGTTTTAAGTAGCGCAACATAATAGTCTCCATCTTGTTCTCTTACGGCTACTCCGCCAGCAGAAGTTTCTTTGCGTATGCTAAAGCGGCCTCGGACATGCCTGGTTGTTCGACTGCGATTTATTGCTACCGAGCGTCGGCGCAAAGGATTTTTGTTTCGCGGCCCAGATTTTCTAATTGGTGGTGGTTTTGGGTGAATAGTTTACTTGTTTATTAGGAGTCCGGGATACTATTGAGGAAAGAAAGCATGAGATCCTTTAGACACCAGTCTTGGCCCGCCCCGGGTCATCAGACTGTATAACTTTGGGAAATAGGCTTGGCGATTTATATCGACTATAGAATTTGTCGTCGATAATCACCTCTCCGTTTCTAGTAACTTGTTGTGATAGGGTTGCTTTAACGGCACCATTTGGCTCACTGTCATAGTTAATTGGTCCAGCAACTTTTACCTCACGTCCATCATTAGTTCCCCAGAAATCGAAAATGACCTGTGTACCTTCAACTCTTGCCTGAATTAATATATATCCTGGCGTGTTATTTATGAAACGTAAATCAGTATACCCTGGATAAATAGTGGCGTCAAATCCCGGTTTTCCATAATAGCGCACCGCATAAGAGTGGTTACGTCGCTGACTAATCTGCAAGCCAGACAGAACCGCCGCCCGAAATGCTGTGGTTGAAACCTGGCAAATGCCACCGCCAAATTCTGGCGTTGTTACGTTATTCTTAATCACCAGTTCTGGTTTCCAACCAAAGTCACCTGTCACAGGTCCGAGGTTATCATTGAACGAAAATTCAGTTTGCGGTGGAATGAGTAAGCCGTGATACCTTGAAACACCGACGTTGATGTTATGTACACGATTTTTCGGCGAACCGGCGAAATCGGAGACCCCACTGGCTAAGAGATCATTCAGGCCTAGTGCCTTAATATCGTCAATCCCAGCGATCTGAGGCTCCGTAATGTCAACAGCTAATACCACCTTAATCTCATTATGGTTTAAAGCATTATTTATAGCTTCTTGTGATTCTTTTAGATTTAATAGGCGTCCCTGTTTAGGTATTTGAAAAACTTCAACCCGGTTTTCCTGCCGTTCAAAACGAGCATCCAGAGCAGTTTGATCAATTTGGGGGGAGATCGTAGTTGAGAGATAAATTGCAAGTTCAGATTCATCAAAAGAGACAGCAAGGATTATATTGCCGGGATCTTCCGGATCTGCTGCTGGCGTGAATTTAATCAGTCGACGAATACTGAATGGCTTGATCAAAAAAGATTCGCTTAAAGAGGACAGTTCCATACCTTCACGAAGTAATCGCGAGGCAAGTGTCCTGGCCTTATCAACTTCATTATCAAGAATTTCTGGTGCGGCAGATATAATTGTTAATTCAATTGGTTTATCTAATTTTCTAGTGACCACACGATTAACCACGTCACGCTCAAAACTAATGCTATCTAGACCCTCGCCTGAGGCGCTAGTAACCAAGTTTAATGTGCCATTTGGTGCCAACCGCAAGGTCGCATCCCGCGGTATGTTTATATTCGGACTAAAATCATTGATCAGAATTTGATGCAAAGTTTTTTTCGAAACGACAAGTTCAGGTTGGATAGAAGTTGTCCGCATTACCAGTGATGGTACAGACATGGCTCGTTTGGAAGTACGGTCAACATCAAGACTAATACCAAGTTCGCCGACGGTTCGAGTTACAGATTTGTCGCGAAGACTTATTGTGATCTGCTGGCGGCTTAATTGATCGTCGTAGACAGTCAAAACCCCTTGAATATCACTTTTGGTAATACCGGTTAGGTTTTGATCCCCAATAAATACTTGGGGCGCGACGCGTCCAGAAAAAACTATGGGTATGCCAAACACAATACCCAGACCGACAATAATAGTGGCTGACACAATGTTTACCAGTATTTTCGGTAATGTGCTCACAAACCCATGGTAAATACGAAATTGATAAAAGCAAAATAAAAAACCAACTTACCCTACATACCGTAAAATCCGTGGGCGCAAGACCGGGAAGTTTTACAGCCAAAAATCTAAATAAATAATCGGCTCAAATAGATTTTAAAACATAAAGTTTTAATTGATCCCAACGAGAAATCTTATCGCACAGGCTCTGTTTCATATTCGGAAGGATGCATTGTTGTTTTTTGAACTTCCGCCGCTTTAATAACTACGGACGCTTTATCATGAGCATTAAGACTGCGCGGCGATCCTTCAATCGGCAAATGAACAGTAAAAGTGCTGCCAGCTCCCTGACCTGCACTGCGCACAGTTATCTGACCATGATGTTCATGAACTATTTGCTGAGCCACATACAAGCCTAGACCCGTACCCTCAGTATAAAATCTCTCTGCTCCCCCCACTCTGGTAAACTTAGTAAAGATTTTGGAGATTTCGTCGGCGTCTATTCCCTTCCCGGTATCGGTTACGCTGAAAACTAAGTCATTGCGCTCTAAACCAACACTAACAATAATGTCTCCAGTGGTTGTATATTTAATGGCATTATCGATAAAGTTGAGCATGACCTGACGTAGACGCTCCTTGTCAGCCATGACATGCGGCATGAGTTCATGGGACGGTTCAAAAATGAGTTTTAACTTCTTTTTCATGGCATTAGGCATTAGGTCTTGAACAATTTCTTTAGCCATGACAACTAAATCAACCGGTTCTAAATTGAGCTCAAGACGACCACTTTCAATACGAGATATATCTAGTAAATTTTTAATTAGTAAGATAAGTCTATCAGCACTGTTGTTTAAAATATTAACGATCGATTTTTGTTTCACACTGATATGACCAAAATCACCTTCATGCAACATCGCCAGATAGCCACGAATAGCTGTTAATGGTGTGTAAAGTTGATGACTAGCAATGCTCAGAAATTCACTTTTAGCTTTATCGAGATTCTTTAGTTGCTCATTAGCATAGGTCAACTCTTTTGTTATCTTCTTTAGCTGACGACGTAAGTCCGTGTTAGCCTGATGCTCTTTAATGTATTGCTTAGATTTCTCCAAGACCGGAGCAATCAATTCAGAGAGGGTAGTCAAAAAATCTAGGTGTACGGTCCTTCTAAACCGACGATTTGGTTTTCCACCAAGTAAGATTAAGCCAATCAGCTGATGGTTTGAGAACATCGGCACCACCGCTTCAACCCCTAGCCAATCAAGCAGGTTAATTATTGTCCGGTGCGCCTGATGAGCAGGATTTTGACTATTAAAAGAGTCGAGATCTTGTAAGGCAGATTTAATAATAGGTTGGTGATTAGAGCCCACTTGCACGACAAGAGGGTGATTGTGAGCGATACTTGTTGAGATTGATAATGTGCCGGCATGGGCAAAATTTGTAAATTCTTGTTGTTCTGAATCTTTTAAAAGGATAATGACTTTCGCATAGCCAATCTTGTGCTGCAGTGTATGTAAAACAACATTAGCAAATTCATCAATCTGTACCATTGATAATATTAAACGCTTAAGCTTATTAATTACTCGGCCATACTCTACTGACTGCTGCAGCAGGATAGTCTCCAATACATCCGTTAACTTATTGTGCAGATAAAATACAAAAGGAATGGTAATTATGATAATGCCAAAAGAAGCACTAGGCCAAGTGCTGCCTGTTAAAAGTGGGCCAAAAGTTAGTAAAGCAAGATTATATATACCAAGTATTGAGCCGACCAAAAATACGGACGTAAATATGCGGATGAATATCGCGCTAAAATTCATACCAGCTACACTATTCTATGATTTAATGGAACTCTTATAGGCTTCATCAGTCTCGGCTGAGGAAATATCAATTGATCTTTGTCCGACTTTAAGGCTTTTTTCCGACCCCTCAGCTGGCAAAGTCATGCCAAAAGTACTGCCATGGCCAACACCGGAACTGGATACTTGCACCTCACCGTTATGCTCCTTAACTATTTTCTGAGCGACATATAAGCCTAATCCAGTCCCCTCAGTATGAAAACGGGAAGCACCGCCTACGCGCGAGAACTTGTGAAACAAACGGTTGATCTCTTTAGAAGCTATGCCCTTACCGGTATCCGTGACTGAGAAAATAACGTTGTCAGCATCACTTTTTAATTGCACGTCAACAGTACCTTGGTCGGTGTATTTAATAGCATTATCGATAAAGTTGAGCATCACTTGCCTGAGACGCTGTTCGTCGGCAACGACATGTGGCAGGTTATCCTCGACTTTATTGAAATTTAGATTCAGCTTTTTTGCGACCGCATTCGGATACAAGGTTTTAACTAAATCATCAACCATTTTACCGACATCTAAGGACTTCAAATTGAGTTCAAGTCGACCGCTTTCAATACGAGAAATGTCCAGTAAGTTTTTAATTAGACCGATAAGTTTTTCGGCGCTGGCATTCAGGATGTTCATTATAGGCTTCTGTTTTTTTGAAATATCTCCAAAGTCTCCCTCTTGCAACATGGATATATAACCACGAAGTGCTGTTAGCGGCGTGTATAATTGGTGGCTGGCAATGCTCATGAACTCACTTTTTTCCTTATCGAGTTCGGTCAGTTGTTTGTTAGCATCTTCCAGTTTTTCAGTAGCGATTTGCAAATCTTCATACAATTCAGCTTTATACATAGCCAGAGCAACCAGTCCTGTAATACCGTTGACAGCATCTTGCTCATAACGAGATAAATCTTTAAGCGACCGACTCGAGGACAGTGTTAGTAACCCAAGAATTTCTCGGCCAAACTGCAGAGGGTATAAAATGCTATGTTTGACTTCTTCAATATCGGGTGACTGATCAGCCTCTCGTAAGGCTTGGACGAAATTTTGCGGATAGACTTGCCCGGGATCGTCAATGTAGTGCTCTTTCTTTCCGGCAAGTGCTGTCACTGAAGCAAGCCCATTAGACATTGATGCTCTAAGCCTTTTTATGTCAATCTTGGTAATAACTTTTGTAATCCAAGGTACAGATGATGATAGACTCTTCCATTGCAAAACGTTTTCTTTTTCGTTCACCATCGCGATCGAGACAACATCATACCCCAGGGCAATCGCAATAGCAGCCGTCATCCCGGAAGCAACGTCTGTAGTCGAAGACGTGGATAGCGAAATGTCATCTAATTGTCGTAAAAGCGCCAAAGTCTTATTTCGAACGGCTAATTCGGCATTACGCTTATACAGTTCCTGGTTAATAGGTTCGGCGCGAACAACCCGCCTGTCTTGCTTCGGACGCAGATTAATCTTGCGTGACCGACGAGATTTGTCGTCTTTACGAAAGAATAGCTCGTTGGAACCCTTCGAATCTGAACCAGTCATTTCTTGATTATACCAAAATACACCGATACTACGCGAACTAGTATCAACTCTAAGAGTTCTTGAACTGCGTTCGGTTGAACGTTTACCTCAAAACAGCGGGCACTTCATCAACAGGTATTTGTGCTAGCAGTGGACGAGCCGCATCGCGGCAGACTTCGCGGGAGGAGAAGGCCGAACAGTTTTTATACTGGGCTACTAATTTTTTGCTTAAGAATGGCAATATCTGCATCGTGGTGTTGAACTTTATCTTTAATCATCGAAATCTCATCGCGATTGGCACCGGCTACATCTTGATGGATATTTTCCGCAACAACGTCAAAATGGCGAACGATTTCATCTTTCCACTGTTCCATCTTTGTATCGATGCTTTGCTCCATTCCTTCCATTCTCGTGTCTATTCTGTCTGTCACTTTAAATATATCAGCCTGAAGATCTTCCCGTAAATCCTCCAGGTCACCTTTGGTGGCTGGCTCTGGGGAGTTGATGTGTTTCTTTTTAGCAACCATAGTAATACTATATGAACCTTTCAACTTTATTGCAAAGTGCCTACTTCAACACCGCGGGGATTTCGTCTGGGGAAATTTGGGATAATAACGGGCGGACGGCATCGCGGCAGACTTCGCGGGAAGCGGGGCCAAACAGGCGCTCATACTGCGCCACCAGTTTTTCCAAAACCTCCCGAGAATTGCCTTCAATACTTACCTGATGACCTGCAATATCCACCCGAAGTCCGGTAACCTTCCCAGCTTCTTCCCAGGCAATAGGACCCATAATAGTTTCCTGTTCCTTAATAATCTTGGATGCAATTTGGTCTAGTTGCAACATATTAATTAGCATTATCTGTTACAGAAGAGGGGATATGAATGTCACTGAGCATAAATAAACCTACGCTCATTACAATAAAGGATGTCGGATACAGCAAATCTACTAGGCCTCCATTGGTATATATCTCACGACTAGCGTGATAGAGAAAAGTATAATCAGTAAGATATTGTACAAAAAATGCAAAAATGATGTATCGAATTTTCCCTTTCATTATCCCTCCCAGATAGTTTCTGGATAGTATTAATGTCAAAATTGCTATAGATATGGTAATAGCTTCCCCCATTGGATATCCTAGGTCAAAAAATACACGTATTGGAGCGGAGAGATCAAGATCGTAATCCCGCAAGAAAAGTATATAAGAAATAACAACCATTATTACAGGCACAACTACAACCTGTAACTTATTCAAGAATGTGCTTAACGAAAGCCTTGCACCAGACGCTCTAGCAAAACTAAACATAGCCAATGCGTAAAAAGGAATTATCGAAAAATAACCTATGTCGGCAATGGATGGATACGGGACTTCAACTTTCCATATCATATTATAGGATGTCCAGCTTAGCTGACCAAAAGCCTCTCCAAGCAGGCCAAGGGAAAGAAATATTATCCCTTTCCCCATAATACTTTTCCAACCACCCCATTTTGATGAAAGCTTTAAACCAGCGATACCCCCCGCTAAAGCGATTAGTGCATAAGCTCCCCCATATAAATAACTATGGGATGAATCGTTTAATCCATTAATATTGATCCAAGCCCACCAAGCAACTATCAAACAGTAGTAACAGATGAGTATTACTAGGAACTTGTTTTTCAGAAAGTTGCGCACACCTAGATTATACCACTGGGCCCTTTCGAAGCCAATTTTAATTAGGAGATATCTTTACTAGAAAGGAATTAAACCCTTTCGCCATCTCATATTTAATCAATACTTTCACTTCTTTACCTTTTATCACATTAATCGGGTCAATGGGAATGATAACGGGCATATTCATATCGTCAGTTTCCCAGAGAGATATGTTCTTTGTTAAAAAAGTCTCTGTACTTAAACGCAACGCATTAATCATTCCCTCTTTATTAGCTGGCACAAAAACCGTCTCCTCAACAGAAGTATCTATTGGTTTATAAAAATTAATACTACGATAAATTACCTTTTCAGATAAATATGTGTTGATCCGCCCGTCAACGCCACCATTTCTCGCCTGCATAATTAGAGGCATAGTAAAACCATATAACGAAAAATCGTAGTTTATCAGCTCAAGCACACAAGCAACACGCTCGGGGATTAATCTAGTTTTTGGTCCAATCACTCCATTATCGCGCAAAGCATTGATCGCTATCGCTTGTTCCTCATTAATTAATCCGGTATCAAGTAATTCCATTATCACAACATCAGCAGGTTTCTTTAAGCGCAGTTGCTTTACGTCACTTACGATCATTTCTATTTTGTTGCCCTCGGGATTTGCCTGAAAACTTCTCTGGGCTAATAAAGCTACTTCTTTGTTGCTTTCAACAGCTAATACTTTTTTAGCTCCAGCATGTGCAGCAAAAAGCGAAAGAATTCCTGAGCCCGTACCAGCATCTAGAACAAGATCGCTCTTTTTGACAACTTCATCAATTGCCTTACTAAAAGCTTGAGTGCGCTTCTCGTCTAGTAGGCACTCATCTACGTACATGACGCTGCTAAATTTTTCTATATTTTCCATATTGTTATTTTATTAATGATTAAAAGAGTACAATATTTTCCTTAAATAAAAAACCGGAAACATATTGCTCTGTTTCCGGTGTGTTGCTCTTTATTTCCATTAGCAACCAGATGGGCCTATTGCCCAGTGACCTCTTTCATCTTGCCGACTTCAAGAAAACAGAACGCCAACAATGCAAAGATCACTCCCAGCCATTGCAAAGATGAAAGGTGCGCTTTTTCCCAAAGCGCATCCCATAGCAGCACAAGCCCGGAATGCACCAATAGCGCCAGCACAACCGCAACTCCAAAATTGAAGTAACCTTTGTGAAGGATTACCCCAAAGATCGTTGCAGTGATAATCCAGATTGCGCAAGAAACAAGCCACCAGTTAAACTGCCATGATTTTGCCCATTGATTTACAGCAATATCACCAAGGGCGCCAGTGATGCCAACTAACACCAGTAGTCCATAAACGGCTATGCGACTGTCCATGGCAGCAAAACTCTTTTGAGCAAGTAAAGCTGATTCCTGATTAGCTTCCACCGCATAGACTTTTTTTGCACCTGCTCTAGTGGCCATCAAAGCAAGAATCCCAGATCCGGTACCAGCATCAAGTACTGTATCGCCCTTTTTTACTGTACGTTCGATTGCTTTACCAAAAGCTTCGGTTCGTTCAACGTCTAATAGACATTCATCGATATATAAAATCGGGCTATATAGTTCAAGTTTATCCATAATTTTATATTTTTTAAGATCCAGTGGTCCGACCAGCCTCGATCAGATAAAGTGCAATTAAGGCAAAAGTAACTCCTAACAATGAGATATGACTGAGTGTCACACGATAGTAAAAAAAGTCAATTAACAAGGCTGAAATAGAATGTACTAACAAGGCTAAAATCACAGCAGTACCGAATGTAAAATATCCTTGTCGTAACACAAGACCAAAAAGGGTAGCCGCTCCAATCCAAATAATCGCAGAGAGTATCCACCACTCAATTCGAGATGAGCGTGCCCATTGGTAAACTGCAACGTCGCCAATAACTCCTACAATCCCAACCGCTATAATCACGCTGTAAATAAAAATTTTTGTTGACAAAAACGACCCAGATATAAAATCCATAGAGTGTATATTACTCTCTAGGTTACTTACACGTCCAACCCAAGAGGCTAGCGAACAAGTACGGTTGATTTGACTCTTTTTGCTCTAAAGAATTCCTTAGAGTATTGGGCTGCTTTATCACCATCAAAATCTTTGCAACTGAAGATGTCAATAAATGCTCGATTACCTACTTCATCTAAATGTACAGTGATCGCCGAAGTTTTGATAAACTGCATGGCAGAATAGCCTTCAATGTCGCCTTCGCCAAAACGGTCGACGTAACATGGTCCGTGAGCTACCATATCCACCGTTTTGATCATAGATCCAACAAATTCCCTCAGCAGATCTGGATCAGTAAGACAATCATGATCACAATCATGCAAATCAATAGCCACAGATTTACCCCATGGTTTCAACTTATTCATGCGCTTAAGTATTACATAAGGTAAACGTTGACACTATAGCAATTAGGACATTAGTAAATGTTGTCATAAAGTAATAACCATTTTTGCCGATAATAAATTTGTGGTGCCTTGTTGATCTATATTTAAGACCATTTCTACTAGGTAGCAACTAAAAGTCTATTTAATATTGACAGATTTAAATTGTACTATCTTGCCAAAATAGCGGGCGGCAATAGCAGATACAGTTATTTCATCACCTGTAGTGAAAAAATCTCTCGTACTTGTTCGTCCACTTAAAGGATCTACTGCGCTAAGACTACTAGCTATCTTGGGATGCCTACTTAGATATTGTTTCAGACTAGCCGCAATAATTGTTGGCTGGTGGTAAAGGCGCACATTCGCTGGAAGGAGTGAAACTATAAGTGATGAAATAAGTTCATAATGAGTGCAACCAAGTAGTATCGCGTCCAACCGACCTTCTGCTGCTTTCCATAATGTATCAATATAATGGCCTACAAGTTGTTTTAATTCCTGCTTCGGGGCATCCCTTTCAATGAGCTCAACCAAACCCGGACATGCTTGCTGAATTATTTTTATAGATGGATTTCTTTTATGGACTTCTCGCGGGAAAGCTTGGGTGGACACTGTTGCTGGTGTGGCTAAAACACCAACCGTGAATAATTCGTCCGAAATGGGTGTAGTGATCGGTTTTGTATGATTCCAGCCAGTACCAGTTACCTGCTCGATTGTGGGCACGACAATCCCCAGCAGACGTCGGTCAGGATATTTTTTAGGCAACCATTTTTGCTGCAGTTCTCTTAAGGCAGCAGCCGAGGCTGTGTTGCAGCCTAATATGACAATCTGGGCTCCACGCTCAAAAAGAAAATCAGCCCCGCTTTTAGTATACTTCGTAATTTCTACTGTCTTTTTCTGACCGTATGGGGCATGCGCATTATCACCAAAATATGTATAGGAATACTGCGGCAAGCGGTTTACAAGCGCTCGTAAAATAGTTAATCCGCCATAGCCGGAATCAAAGACGCCGATCATATTACGGAGTAAGTCGTAGGAAGTAATCGGTAGCAATGGGAACAATTTGCTCACTCATGTCTAATTGCGAATTACAAATCACAAAACTATTGACCGGTCTTTTTATAGGTTTCTTCGGCTTCCTTTTTTAGTGGGCGCCACCAGGCTTCGTTTGCCTGATACCAGTCGACTGTTTGATGCAGCCATTCCTTAAATGTGTGTTCCGGCTCCCAGTCTAGGTCATGTTTGATTTTACTCCAGTCAACGGCGTAGCGACGATCATGTCCGGGGCGGTCTTTGACATATTCAAGCTTATCTTCACCCATGGTCATGTATTCAAGGATCATCTTGGCTACAGCTAGATTATTAACATCACTCGACATACCACCAATTAGATAAGTTGCGCCGTTGTTTCCTTTTTGCAGAGCTAGGTCGATCGCCCGACAATGATCTTCGACATAGAGCCAATCACGAACGTAAAGACCATCGCCATAAATTTTTATTTTCTCGCTGTCGATAAGATTCGTTATCATGCGCGAGATAAATTTTTCAGGATGTTGATAAGGACCAAAATTATTAGAGCAATTAGTAATACCAACGTTGACGCCAAAAGTCTCGTGATAGGCACGGACTATATGATCGGCGGCAGCTTTTGAGGCCGCATACGGACTTCTCGGCTGATAAGCCGTGTCTTCATTAAATTTGGTTGAGCTGTGCAGAGGCAAAGCCCCAAAAACCTCGTCAGTTGAAATGTGTTGAAAGTGTTTGTGATATTTTCGAGCCGCTTCCAGTAAAACAAAAGTGCCTTTAATGTTTGTTTCCACGAAAGTTTCCGGGCCTAAAATAGATCGGTCGACATGTGACTCGGCAGCAAAATGAACAATGGTGTCGACTTCAGCCACAAGTTCATTGACAATCTTACTATCGCAAATATTCCCTTCAACAAATCTATAATTATTATTACCGACGGCGGTACTTAAATTTTTCAAATTGCCAGCGTATGTTAATGCGTCAAGATTAATTATTTTGTCGGATGAATGCTCAGAAAGCCAGTAATTGATAAAATTACTGCCAATAAATCCTGCTCCACCTGTAACCAGTAATTTCATAGGCAAGTTATATAATCGCTATTAAGTATTAGATTATACCTGACAGTCATAAAAAGTATCGGGGTTCGAAAGAAAGGAAGCAAGCGCCTCAAGCCTATTCATGTCACATCATTTTAGGTCTACATATGACTTTAGACGCAACCTAACTAATGCAATTACTAAAAATTACGAGTAAATCCACGGTTCAATATACATGTCGGAGTACTAGAATGTTTTAACTAACCACTTCTGGCACCTCTTGGGCCAGTATTTCATTCGGTGTC
>CAYJQW010000019.1:0-14588 GCA_964372635.1 uncultured Candidatus Saccharibacteria bacterium | reverse complement strand
CGACTGCTTTGAATGTTCATGGGGATACGACGTTGTTTGGGAAATTGACGGTTGAGGGGGATGCCCGCATTCGTGGAGAGTTAAGTCTAAGTGAGCAACAGGCTGGAATTGCAACTATCAAGGCTGACTCTACAGAAGTTGTTGTGAACTACACAAAGCCATTTATTGAGACTCCATTAGTGCAAATTACGCCACTGTTATTGTCTGATACAGAAGATTCAAGACCAACTATTTGGCCGGATTATGCCGTAGCAAATGTAACCTCAAACGGCTTCTCAATAGTTTTATTGGGGGAAAAGAAAACTGAGCGTGATCTGACATTCAGTTGGCTAACATTATCCGTTGCGGCTCAAAATGTTGCCGGTACAATTTCGGTCGCACCAACAAGTGAGGGTGAGATTGCGCATGCTCAGCCTCAAGTTACGGCTGATACAAAAAATTCAGCTGGCCATGAAACGCGGCCTGCAGATTTAATAGCAGCCACCCCGCAACCTTCTGTCTCACCATCACCAATCAATTCAACAAATTTGAGTGTGACGTCAAGTCCAACACCGACCATACTTCAAGCTTCACCTGTGCCATCAATAACTCCTCTTGCACCTGAGACACCTAGCTTCGTAGCTCAAGGCACTGTTATTGTCCAACCATCTGAAACAGGCTGGGTTCGAATCAGATCCCAACCAAGTACGACAAGTAGTGAGCTGTCTACCGTGACACCGGGCACTCAAATGTCCTATGAAACTGTTCAATCCGGCTGGTATCGTGTTCAGACTCCTGACGGCACTATTGGCTGGATTAGTGGTGCATATTTGTCCAACAGCTAAGCAAGCACTAAAGTCAATCTCGCATATTGGCCAGGCAGTCTGTTATGCTCTCTCAGATGCGAATAGCCATTCTGCACAACTACATGGATAATATCGGCGGCGCTCAAATAGCGCTCTTAACACTTGCCCGTGAATTAAAGGCAGATGTCTACTCAACTGTTGTCGATACCAAAGCGATTGAAATGATGGGATTTCAGGTACTGATTAAAAGTATCGGCTGGGTCCCTATCAATGCGCCGTGGCGGCAGCAGATAGCCGCAGCTAGGATGCGCCGACTTTCTCTGCAAAGTAAATATGATTTTTTTATCATTGCTGGTGATTGGGCACTGGCGGCGGCAGTCCGAAACAAACCAAATATCTGGTATTGCCATTCCCCCAGCCGCGAATTGTGGGATTTATATGACGATATTCGAGCCCAAACTCTTTGGCTTCATACAACCAAACTTTATGACTGGTGGGTTTGGTATAACAGGTACCTTAACCATAAGTATGCTGCTCATGTCAATAAAATTATCTGCAGTTCAAAAAATGCGCAGCAGCGAGTCAAACAATATTTGCATCTCGATTCAGAACTTGTTTATCCACCAATAGATATTAAGGATTTTTATAATAAGCCTGCTGGAGACTATTGGTTGTCGGTTAACCGCTTAGTGTCCTATAAACGCGTGGAGTTGCAACTGGAAGCATTTCGGCGTCTGCCCCAAGAAAAATTGATCATTGTTGGTGCCTATGAAGATGCCCGGCATTTTCAATCGTACGCCACGCGTATTCAAGATAATTTACCTAAAAATGTCACCTTGCTGCCCGCCGTGTCCAGAAAAAAACTGCTGGCTTTATATGCCGGTTGTCGCGGTTTTATCACCACATCACAAAATGAAGACTTTGGATTAACAGTTATTGAAGCTATGGCGGCCGGAAAACCAGTAGTGGCCACGGCAGAAGGCGGTTATCTGGAAACAGTCATTAATGGAAAAACTGGTTATTTGGTGGCGGCTAACATTGATGCAATAGTTTCCGGCATACAAAAAGTTTTGCAATCGGGATCAAGTTGGCGCTCATCTTGCCAAGAACAAGCTGCTAAATTTTCGACTGAAAAGCATGTGGTAAAAATGATTGAACATATAAAACGTGTTGCCACCGCGCATGCCACTTTATCAAGATCTATGACAAAATAAAAAATATGTTAGTCACTAAAATCTTGAAGAGAATCGGCCTAATAATGACAAGTATTAGGAAAACCGACGGTCCACCTCTAAAATCTATGGAGCGGGAAAAAGTTAGTGTGGTTATTCCAACGTGCCAGCCAATTTTTTTAGAAGAATGCTTGAATAGCTTATCGCAGCAAACGGCCAGACAAGAAGATTTTGAAGTGATTGTCGTTGAAAACCATACAATCACAGATTTCGTAAAACCGTTGGTGGAGCGTTACAAAAAAAATCTTGATATTACTTACCTAAAATCAAAGTCGGGCTCTAACACAGCCCGTAATGTCGGCATACGACAGGCAAAGCACAAGATTATTGCCTTGACAGACGATGACTGCTTGTCTAGCCAAACATGGATTAAACGGATTCAAAAAATACATAAAATTTATCCGGGTGCCGGTGTAATTGGAGGTAGTGTGGTTTTAATATTTCCCGATGGCCGACCACGCTGGCTTGTCTATCCATTAACTCTTGTCCTTTCTGAAATTGATTGGCATAACCACCAAACTATTAAGTATGCTCGAATGCCATTTGAAATTAGGAGCGGCCACAAGATGCATCTAGCCTCGGCTAATATTTCTTTCCGCCGAGACGTGTTTGATCAACTTGGCGGCTTTCCGGAAAACATTGGTTATCACGGCCGTGATGAATTTATTGCCCACGATGAATTATCCTTCATTCGACAAGCTAAAGAAAAATTTCATCCCGGTATTTTATACGACAAGAACATGACCATAGAGCATCAAATTCCAGCCGAGAGAGCCGATATTAAATACTTACTTAAAAGATATTACGGACAAGGTATAGCCGACATCCGTGAATATAAAATGCAGTATAAGGGCATTAGTGCAGCCGATATTTATCACAATTATGTACAATGTCAACTAGAAAACTTAATAGATATGTCTGCCATAATGAAGAATCGAGTAAAAATTGCTGATGAGGAAACTACCCGTACATTTATTTCTTATTATATTCAATGTCAGACAGCCTATATACTAGGTGCTCAGGATGAAATAAACGGTAATACCCTATGGAGAAAAGACCTTACAAGTCAATCATTTTAACCGCGGGACGCACTGGTAGTACGCTTCTCCAAAAAGCTTTGGAAGGACACAGCCAGTTAAAATATACGGGCGAAATTCTCTGCGGGCATATATCTGGGATACCTACCCGTCAACTTGCTGAACAACTTTTTGGGATAACTCTAAAAGGGAAAGAATTGTCTGATGAAGATCGCACAATAATAACTGATAGTCTTTATATCGATGAAGTTTTAAAAAAATACGATGGCTTTAAACTTCTCTATTATCACTTAACCAGAATCCCTAACGGCGTTGGACATTATTTGCGGGCGCGTAATGATATCCTAATTATTCATCTTCGCCGGCATAATTTATTCAAAAGATATGTGTCACAAGCAGTCGCCAGTCGTAACCGACAGTGGTTCCGTCAACCAAAAAGACCGTTTATTGATGAGTCACCAATCATGGTTGATGTCGATGATTTTTTGAAAAGTTCTCGTTATCTTACGCGTACGGCTGCCTACTTCGACGCGTTTTTTTCCGGTCGAATAATGACAATATACTACGAAGATATAGTGGCCGAGTGGGATAAAAATATGAAATTAATTCAAGACTACCTTGGTGTGCCGAGGGAAAAATTACCTATTGCCGTGGCTAAAGTTATTACTAAACCAATAAATGAGATGGTAATTAATTATGAAGAAATCAAAGAGTACTGTCAGGACACTGAATTAGCCTATTGTTTTACCACTAGTAATACGCCCCGGCAGGCGGCCTCAAAAAATATATTGAAACGTCTGCTTCGTGAAACTTCCCGAGCTTTTGGCCGGAGCATCGAACGATGATTCGTCCTGTCACAGCGGGACGAGAAAAACCCCGCGAGGTGGGGTTAATGAGCAGCAGGTTAATTACTTAAGATGCTGGCGAAGTATTTTTAAGATGATGGCGCAATTTTTGCCGTTTTTCTTTAAGAAATGTTTGGTATGCCGCCACGGTCTCCGCCGCTGGGCCGACATACTCTATCACTCCTTTATTTATAAAGGCGGCACGATCGCATCTGGCTGAAATGCGAGGCAGACTATGGCTGACCATGACTATGGTTTTATGTTCGCGGCGTAACCGGACCAGCTCTTCCAGCGCCTTATCTTGAAAAGAAGCATCGCCAACAGCAAAGACTTCATCGAGAAGTAAGATTGGCGAATCAAGCTGCAGGGCGATGGCAAAGGCTAAACGACTTCTCATACCACTAGAATAATATTTAAGTTTCATGTGCATGAATGACTCAAGTTCTGAAAATGACACTATGGCGTTGTAGCGGGAACGAATGCGAGCCTTGGTCAAACCAAGAACTAAACCATATAGATATACATTTTCGTGAGCAGTCAATTCATGAATAAAACTCGTACCTAAACCAAGTAGGGCCGTACATTGTCCTCGAATAGTGATCGTACCGGCATCTGGTTTATAAATCCCTGAAATCATTTTAAGCAAAGTTGTTTTCCCGGAACCATTGGGGCCGATAATACCAAACCACTCTCCTTTGGCAATTGCCAAAGTAATATCTTTAACAGCAACAAGCTTTGCCAGTCGCTGGTGTCTGAAATGCACAAAGCTTTCGTATAAAGTGTCCGGTGTATCAGTCGCTACCCGAAAATACTTATTTACCCCCGAGATATTTATGGCGGTATTCATAGATATTCGTTAATTTTTTGTTTCAGAACGCTATGCGTCAAAAGACCTATAAACAAGATACTCAGCGCCATAATGAACATAATCAACAGCGGGCCGCTTGGTATAAGTTGGCTTTCAATTAAAGCGCTTTTTCCGAAATAGACTAAGTATCCCATCGGATTAAGCCATAAAAGTTTCTGGTATGCTTGCGGGATAATGCTTAAAGGATAAATAATCGGCGTGGCATAAAAACCTAAGCGCAGAGCAATACTCCAAATCTGATCAAGATCACGAAATCGCACATAAAGTGGCGCTAATAAAAAGCTAAAGCCAACAACATAGGCCAAAATTAAGACAGATAAAATGAAAGTAGAGCCAAGTGCGAACAGCGTAAGAGGCAAATGATAATACCAAAAGAAAAGGCCGAGAATCACTAAGTTGATTAAATAGCTGATGGTGGTATGCACGATCGCGGCCACAATAATGACAACTGATGGTACAGGCGTCTTAGTAATAATACGGGCCTTACTGACCAGGGAATTCAGCCCGACCCTTGTCCCTTCTGCAAAATATGTCCAGAGCACAATGCCAGCAAAAAGATGAATCGAATAGTTAGATGTTTTGTCGCGAAATACATTACTAAAAATCAAATTTAGCAGCAGGTACGATAGCAACGGATACAAAATTGCCCAGAGATAACCAAAACGCGAACCGGCGTAACGAACTTTAAATTCCGTTATAACTAACTCCCAAATCAAGTCTCTTTTTTGTTCTGACAACACGATATTATGGTACACGAACACTTAATAGAAAGTTGTTTAGGGTAATCCCTAAATCCGACCAAAACGAATCTTTAGTATCAACTCAAGATGACGCCAACCATCACGCCAAGTGCGTAATTTTGATTGACCCAGCCGATTGGCATAATCAATAGGTAGTTCCGAGATTCGCATTTTTTGCTTGGCTGCCTGAACAATCATTTCGGAAGCAAATTCCATTCCTGACGCCGTCAGCTCTAATTCATTTAACGCTTCTGTCCGCCAAGCACGCATTCCGCATTGACTGTCGCCGAGTCTAATTCCAAAAAAAATGCGGACAAGCTGGGTCAAAAGCGGTGTTCCTATATAACGATGCAACCAAGGCATAGCATTTGGTTTTATTGTCCCTTTTAAACGGTTACCTATAACCAGGTCACTCCCTTGCCGTAATGCCTCCATAAAACGAGGGATTTCAGAAAAATCATAAGATCCATCAGGGTCTGCGCCAAAAATATATCTGCCCCTAGCATGCTTAAAACCGGCAAGATATGCATTGCCATATCCGGATGTATCATGTTTGACCACGCAAGCCCCTGCTGCAAAGGCAATGGATGTCGAATTATCTGTTGATGAATCAGAAACAATTATTTCTCCTTTAACATTATGCTTTGCAAAAACGTTTTGAATCTGCTGGAGACAGTCCCCGATTGATTCTTCTTCATTACGACACGGCAGTACCACAGAAACGTCAATTGAGTGCCGGGGCTCGTTAAAAGTCATGGCCGTAATCATAGCCAAGGTTTTAGCTCCCATCAATTTAACTCAACCTTATATAGAGTTAGTTTTTCTGCACTTGTTCCTGTTGCAAAAAATCCCGGACAGTTAAATGTTTCGGCGTAAACATAACCTATTGTTTTTTCTTCAGCCAAACTTTTTTTTCTGCTGCAAGTGGCTTGCATAAAACGATTATATAGATTTGGCTCAATGGTTATAGTTCCTCCTTTTACGGACAATGGATGATTATCCGTTGCCACGCCTAGCACAGTCCCTTTCCAAGGTGGGCTCAAGAATCGCTCATTATGGAGATCGCGAAATAGTCGTAGATCATCTGGCTGTAAATAACGATTAGCAGGCGCTGCCGGCTTAAACACATTGGCAGTGGTTATATTTGTTAATTGTAAATTCTGCCAAACAACTCTGCCGGTATATGAAGGCAGTAAAAATAAAAAAATAATTAATATTCCAGCTTTAGCGCCTACGACCGCACGCCGCTTTTCAAAAACGTCAAGTCCAGTTAGCAACCAACGCCATATCAAATCGATGGCAAAACCAGATAAAAGTACAATGATCAGACTCGTAATAAATACAATGCGCTGATAATCAATTAAGAATCGCCACGTTATATTTGCATAAACTATCCAATAAAGTATTCCTATCATCCCAACGCCAAGAAGCCACCAAAGACGGCGCCAGACAACAATCATGCTGCCAACTAGTGCCAAGAAGATACTGGCAGCAGGAACGATATTCGTTGGTAGGTATTCTGGAATACTTTTCGGTGTAAAACTTGGATAGATGAAGGCTGCGGCTAATGAGCGCACAAAAGAGTTGCCAGCAATACTCGCCTCAACTCCCATAGCAATAAAAAAGAAGCTAGCAATTATGGTCCCGACTCCCAGATAGGTCAGGCTAAACCATGATAAAAGCTTTGTTAGTTGCCCCCTGGTTTTGTCGCGGCCAGAGAACAACCAAAGCAAGGTTCCAGGGAGCAGCAGAACAACAAGAGGAGGATAGATAAGTAAAGTTGCGGTACTGGCGAGAAGTACCATTTTAATTGATCGAACAAACATTCCATAAACAGTCGTTAAGAAGAAAACGCTGCCAAGTACAACCGGAATAAGAGTCCACAAACCGGGTAAATTAGCGCTGTTAGTTATATATAGTGCAGACAAAGCGGCTAGACTGGCGGAAATTGGGGTAGCGTTACCGCGTCGCAACGTTAGATAAATTAACATGCAGACAATCGTACTGACAACAATACTGAGCAGGGTGTAATGCCGCAGTGGATCTAAGGCAAGCAGCAAGAAAATCTCTGCTAGGAAAGAATGAAATACTGCTTCAAAATTAGGAAAAGGCTCGCCCGTATTAGTAAATGGATAGCGCACTGGTAATTGCCCTGTTTCAATTGAATTATTTATGAAGGCTAGGGCATACCACTCGTCTACATAATATGGATATATGTAGCGTTCATTGCTGACCCAGCGATACCCTGGCTCAAGCGTACTACTGACAAACCCGGTATAATTATAATTTGCCTGGAACAGGTACATTGCCGATATCACGGCGACACCAACCAAGACCCAGTCTGTTACTGCTACCCAATTTCTAAAAAATGTCCCTCTATTCGAAAATATGTTTTTTAAGTAATCCCTAAATATGATGGCAAGAATTACGAGAATAACCCCATGAATGACCAAGACAGTGCTATAGACAAATAGCTGGAAAAACTGGGTAATAAGAGCAATGCCAATATGTTCAAGAGCCGATAATATCAGTATCCAGATTATGCCATCTCGAATTTTGGAAAATAGCCCAACAAAAATAAAAGGTGAGACCAGTATTAAGAGCCCAAGTATGACATTCCACAACATAGAAGATTCCCCTTAGACTAGCAGGGGTTATAGGGTATATTCTAGTAAAGCTTCGCAAGACTTAAGGAATGATCATTCCAAGACAAAACTTTAAACTCACTCTTTATTATAAATAATGTATTGAATCATTCGTCCACCTATTTCATTTGGAGCTAATATATAATGTTTATCAAAAGAAAATAATATTTTTATTTTTATACGACAACACATATGAATTATCTGATACCTACAGTTCTCGAAAAAACTCCGCAAGGCGAGCGGGCTTACGATATATATTCAAGATTACTGAAAGAACGAATTGTTTTTTTAGGTGGACCGATAAATGACGAGGTAGCCAATATAATCATCGCCCAAATGATCTTTTTAGCCCATGAAGATGCTAAAAAAGACATAACTTTCTATATTCACTCGCCGGGCGGAGTAGTGACGGCAGGTTTAGCCGTGTACGACACAATGCAATTTATAACACCAGATGTTTCAACTATCTGTCTCGGGATGGCCGCCAGCATGGGGGCTGTACTCCTAGCCGGTGGAGCTGCAGGCAAACGCTTAGCTTTGCCCAACGCAGAAATAATGATTCATCAGGTTATGGGTGGTGCAGAAGGACAAGCTTCAGATATTGAGATCAGTGCAAAACATATATTGAAAATGAAAGATCGTTTAAATCGGATTTTGGCAGCCCACAGCGGCAAGCCGATAAAAACAGTGGAAAATGATGCCGATCGCGATTACTATATGTCAGCAGAGGAGGCTAAAAAGTACGGCCTGATCGATAATATTGTTAAAAAGGCTTAGTAAAGATACTTTTAACCGTTTCTCTAGCTAGCACACTCCTTTTAAAAGAACGGTGCTAGCCCATCTAGGATCTTAATTTTTAATACCTCCTATTATTTTGAAGCAGAATCTGGAGGACAACAAAACATATTATGGCAATATTTTCCACGACTACAATCGTAGCCGCAGTTGTTGCTGCCGCGGCAGGCGCCGGTGTTGGTTACTTTTATAGACTGAAATTTAGGGGAGGACAAGCAGAGTCGACTGAACAAAAAATTAAGGAAAAGCTTGAAGAAGCGAAAGTGAAAGTTGCCGAATTACGTCGGCAAACTGAGGAAGAAACTCGTAAAATTCAAGCTAAGGGTGAACAAGAACTCGATGATCGTCGCAAACAAATGATTCAGCTAGAACAGCGTCTCGCTGAACGTGAAAGCAAGCTTGAAGATAAACTGGCAGAGATCGAAAAAGAACAGGTTCATTTAAAACAAGAGCTAACGCAGGCTGACGTTGAGCGAACTAACTTGAAGAAGATGCAGACTGAAGAGGAAACAAAACTTGCTGACATTTCAGGACTAACGGAAGACCAAGCATCGGCTCGCGTTTTAGAACTGGCCGAACAGCGCACGAAAGAAGATATCGTCCGACGTCTCCATAAATTAGAGCAAGAGGGCGAAAAACAGCTTGAAGCCAAAGGACGAGAAATTCTAGCCAGCGTTATCCAACGATATGGTGGCTCCCAAGTGGCAGAAACCGTGACTAGTCATGTTAATGTTCCCGATGAAAGTATGATCGGTCGAATAATCGGCAAAGAAGGCCGTAATATTCAACATTTGGAGCGTCTTACCGGTTGTGAGATTGTCATTGATGAAACACCGAATTCGATCATGGTTTCCTGTTTTTCGCCACTTCGCCGCCAAGTAGCGAAAACTGCTATTGAGAAACTATTGAAAGACGGACGCGTGCATCCTGGTAGGATCGAAGGTGTGGTTGAGGAGGCAAAAAAACAAATCAACAAAGATATTCTTGAAGCCGGAGAATCGGCCATGTATGAACTCAACATCTTGGATTTTCCGGAAAAATTAGTTCATTTGGTTGGCCGGCTTAAATACCGCACTAGTTATTCGCAAAATATGCTCAAGCACAGTGTCGAGGTTGCCCACATCGCCACCATGCTTGCCCAGGAATTAGGAGCCGATGTTGGTGTCACGAAAAAAGCCGCCTTGCTGCATGATATCGGAAAAGCCATCGATCATGATGTGGAAGGCAGCCACGTTGAAGTCGGCGATAAAATAATGAAAAAATTTGCTTTAGATGAAGCCGTAATAGATGCCGCAAACCCTCACAATGAGGGCTATCAAGCCAGATCAGTTGAAGCCATTATTGTTCAAGTAGCTGATGCAATCTCAGCTGCAAGACCTGGAGCTCGCCGAGAAAGTCTCGATCAGTACATCAAACGCATGGAAGATCTTGAAAATATTGCTACCAGTTATGAGGGTGTCCACAAATGTTATGCCATTCATGCCGGCCGGGAAGTCAGGGTATTTGTTTACCCCGAGAAAATTGACGACCTCCAAGCCACAAAAATAGCCCAGCAGATCGCCAAGCAAATTGAGTCTGAATTGCAATACCCAGGTGAAGTTAAAGTGAATGTCATCAGGGAAACCAGAGCAGAGGCGGTGGCACGATAATCAAGTTCCGATACGACTCAGCTTGACTCTGAGCCTGGTCGGATGAGTCAGCTATGATTAATTAGCGATTTGTAATTCGTGATCCGACTACAACTTATCACTGCAAACTAGTACCTTCTAGGGGGCCTTGACTCCCTGATACACTTTTGATACATTTACACATATGCCGACTACTAAACCCAGGTTGAATATTAGTCTGCCGCGAAGCGTGCGGGAAGCCTTGATTAGAATGGCACGACGCGACAAACTGCAACAGGCAACCACAGCAGCGCCTCTTCTACCACACGCCCTCGAATTGGAAGAAGATCAGATATGGGAGAATATTGCCAAGCGGCGGGACACAAAAAGCGCGCGCTACCTCCCGCCTGACAAAGTCTGGCGGTAATGTGGCGCGTCATTTACCACCGGCGAGTGGCCGCGGACGATATTCCCAATCTCCCGGCCGTGTGGCGAAATAAGATACGGCGCGCCATCACCGAGCGGCTGACAACGCATCCTGATTTATACGGTAAGCCGCTCCGTCGTTCGTTAAAGGGATATCGGAAACTGCGTGTGGGCGATTATCGGATTATCTTCCGCTTAGAGAGAAAAGCGGTAAAAATACTCGCCATCCAACACCGATCGGCTGTTTATACCGCTGTCCCCAAAAGATTATGAACCAACATCAGCGCATAGGACTCCACGTTTCAGCCGCCGGTGGTGTTGAAAACGCCCCCGATAACGCCAAAGAGGTGGACGCGGAATGCTTTCAGTTTTTCTCGCGCAGCCCGCGTGGCGGAGCTGCTGCTACTATTTCTGTTGATCAGGTTAAGTTATTCAAACAAAAATGTAACCGCAACGATTTTGAGAGCTATATTCACACTCCCTATTATATTAATTTTGGCTCACCAAAAAAATCGTTGAGTCGGGCCGCCCCACGCATTGTTCGTGAAGAGCTCGAACGAGGCAGCCAACTGGGCGTGAAATATGTCATGACGCATCTGGGCAGCGCCAAAGATTGGTCGGGCGCAGCGACTGGTCGGACGCCGACTGCGGCCCTCAAACAAACGATTGCTGGACTTAAAGACATATTTGCGACTAAAAAGAAGCTATCAACCCAGTTGTTACTTGAGATTTCAGCCGGCGCTGGAGCTGTCATTGGCGATTCATTTGAAGAATTAGGCTATATTTTAAGAGGATTGGGACGTAAAGATGTCCATATTTGCTTAGATACTTGTCACTTGTTTGCATCGGGTTACGATATTCGTGACGCTAAAACTATTGAAGTTACAATGAAAGCCTTCCGTCAGCACATCGGCATAGCGCATCTAAAACTGGTTCATATGAATGATTCCAAAGGTGATTTTAATAATCACAAAGATCGTCATGAGCATATCGGCAAGGGTAAAATTGGCGTGTCTGGTTTTAAGGCTCTATTGGCCCACAAGGATTTTCAGAAAGTGAATTTTATTCTGGAAACTAAGCACGACCAGCAGCTAGCGCAAGATCTAGCTTTTCTAAAAAAACATCGGGTACAACTTTGAAGCACCGATTGATAAAATGATTCAAATCCAAAACAATCCAAAAACCAAACAAAGCACAGAGCTAAAACATCACCAAAAACCTACTCAATAGTGTTTGGAATTTAGGCTTTTTGGGAGTTTGTTTGGTCTTTGTGTTTTAGGCTTTGTGCTTTTATGATTTAGATATTGTGATTTTATGAACAGATCTACGAAGCAGACCGCTCTTAATACTCTTAACCAGAAATGGAGTACGAAGAACCTACCGCTCAAACCTGGCGCTACACAGGCCGTTCCTGGAGAAGGAAATCCCAATGCCGACATACTGTTTGTTGGCGAAGGTCCGGGCCGAGATGAGGACATCCAGGGCAGGCCTTTTGTTGGTGCTGCCGGCAAGTTTCTTACCGAACTTATTGAATCGATTGGCCTTAAAAGAGAGGACGTGTTTATCGCCAATATGGTTAAGCACCGCCCACCGAATAATCGTGATCCGCTACCCGAAGAGCTTAAAGCGTATGGGCCCTGGCTTGCTCAACAAGTAGAAATAATAAACCCAAAACTAATTGTTACTCTAGGAAGATACTCTATGGCTTATTTCCTAGGTGAAGGATTATCTATATCAAATATTCACGGTCAGCCAAAACGCCGTGGTGGACGCTTCATAATGCCAATGTATCATCCGGCAGCAGCTCTTTATCGTGGCAATTTGCGTCCTGTGTTGGCGGCAGACTTTGGTAAAATTCCTAAGGTACTGGGGATGATAATGGAAGGAAAAGTTGAGGAAGCTCAGTCCGCCTCTACTACAAGCTACGGCGAGGCGAGACAGGAAGCACAAAAGAGTTTGCTATAGTCGGCACGAACAGAAGTGGTACAATATCAAAGTGGCTAAGAGTGGTCCAAAGCTAAAACCAGCAGCGAATCCAATTTGGACGCCGGAATTAGCTTACGCCTGTGGATTGATGGCGACAGATGGGTGCCTTTATAACGATGGGCGGCACATGTCTCTGACCTCAAATGATTTAGATCAGCTTGAGACTTTCAAACAATGCTTGCGATTGGAAAATAAAATTGGTCGGAAACCCAGCGGCAAGACTGGAAAATATGGTTCTCATGTTCAATTTGGTGATGTGGCCCTCTATCGCTGGTTTATTTCGATTGGGATTACACCTCGCAAAACCCATACGATTGCTGAAATTAAGATTCCGCGCCAGTTTTTCTTCGATTACTTGCGCGGTGAATTTGATGGTGATGGCTCTTCCCACGCGTATTGGGATTCACGGTGGCACAGCAGCGTTTCAATTTACATTAGCTTCGCATGTGCAAGCGTTAAGCATTTGATATGGCTTGATCAAACTATTTATAGTCTATTGGGTATTTCCGGAGTAGTTAGTAAGAAGTATTCCAGCGGTGCTCATAATCTTCGCTTTGCCAAACAAAAGTCACGGCGGTTGTACGAAGCCATGTATTACAGTGAAATAATTCCGTATCTTCATCGTAAGAAAGAAAAGCTTGACCGTCAGTGGCAGGCAAATCTTTTGGCGAAAGAGAAGAAACAACCAGTAGGGTTCGTAAGAGACGGCTCAATTTTGCGCATTGCTTGAATTCTGTTTATGAAGTAGGTACGCTCCCTCTTACGCGGCCGTGGCGGAATCGGTTTACGCAATAGCTTGAGGAGCTATGCCTCGTTAGAGGTTGTGGGTTCAAGTCCCACCGGCCGCACTTCGACTTGGCCAGTGCTTTCAGCACGAGCCTCGCTCAGTGTAAACACTTCGTCCTTCAAGGGGACAAATCTTTTTTATTGGGTATAAAATCAAATTTTATTCAGCTTCGCGAATAATGTCTTAATTTATTATTGCGTGCTTTGATTAAAGAATCCCTGCCATTTACTTAAAAGCTTGGCAAGCTCTGAGATAACTTGTTTTAATCGATTTAAGGCTTGAATTAGAGCACCACTATCTGTTGGCTCTGGCTTAATGCTACCAATCGGCACAAGAGGTGCTTCTGAAAAAACCGGCTGATTTACTGGTACATTCTGAGCTGAAGAAGTATTTTGTTGAACCGGTAAAAATTGAATTGGAGAAGAAGGGTTTTGCGCTGGTGTCGAAGACCGTGAGGATTCACTGCCAGTAAAGAATTCTATCGCATTGTTGGTAAAACGAGAGATAAAACCTGTTTTAGAACCTTGATTGCTGGAAACACAGCGACAATCACAAGTTTCAGGAGTATTCCCTTCACTGCATGCCGAACATACTAGAATTTTTGGAGCGGGACAAAGCAACGGTACACTACCAACTGTTCCCGATGTTGACCTTTCACCAAACAGACCACCAAAGAATCCGCCAGAGTTTGGTGTAGGTAAGGCGGCTGGTACACTACTGCCAGGATTCGAGGCAAGTGGAGTACCTGGACCAGGTAGAGCTGGTGGTTGTCCCAAAGTCTGATTGTTCCCAAACAAATTACCGAGAAACCCGCCAAGTCCTGAAGAAGGAGTTG
>CAYJQW010000018.1:0-15086 GCA_964372635.1 uncultured Candidatus Saccharibacteria bacterium | reverse complement strand
GTTTGTTTTAGGCTGGTTTGAGTATATCACTTACTCAGGGTTGTGAGTAGTTACACCAAATTTAATTGACATAGTTTCAATAATAAGGTATAAATAAAGGTCACGTATTGTGGCATAGCGTACATTTAAAAAAATACCAATTAAGGAGGTTATAGGCATGTTTCAGTTAAATCCACTGGTGCAGTTTGTCATTTGGATCGTATTTGCAGCCATAATCTTCGGATTAGTGGTCGCATTGTACGTAAGGCTTGTGCCACCAGCTTGGCAAACCTGGATCAATCACAAGGCGCAGTGGCTTTGGACCAATACGCCTTCAGGCGTGAAGAAATTCCTAGCTATTGTGGCCTTGATTGTTATTACAATTGTTGTAATAAATTCATGGCCAAGTAATTCCAATGTTTCAAACGTTCAGTTTGATTCATTGATCGAACAAAATGCCCTAGCACTAAGACCTGAGCCCGTGCAAAAACCACGTCAGCTCAATCTGAAGGAGTACAATCATACGGCGCGGCAATTGTCTCAAGAGCTAATTGCCCAAATGGACATACAGACTTATGAGGGCTGGAATGGATACCAGGCTTACAAGGACGAAAAGCGTCAAAACGAGCCTCTCGAATTTGAATTGTTCGAGAAGATGGTTAAAGCTCAATGTCCAGATGAACCGTTTCTGTTCATGCGGCCGATGACACGAAGAAGTGATAATCCATTATCACTGACAATCGTGTATCGCGGCATACCGCCGGGTATTAGAGTGCCTATTGTGCAAATTCTAACGGATTGCCCGCGAGAACTTACTCCGGGACAACGCCGTGAAGAACTACCAGCGATTGACACCCGCTGGTGGGCTCTTGATGCCGAAGTAACGGCAACTTGGTTTTTGCCCAATGGCCAGCCCGCAGAGGGACTGTTGTGGTATTACAGCCTTGGTCCGATGGATCAAGTAGTATCCGAAGATCAAGTACTGTCCAGGGAGATTGTTGGACCATCAGTAACTGTAAACACTGAAGGGCCAGACAGTGACCTGGGATTCACAGCCATCCATGACGGGTCCATTGAAGGGCTAATTCAAGGAAGAGCAACCTTAATGCCCTTGATACTGGATCTGCATATAACAGTGAAGCCGTACGAAAGACCGTTGCGGTATCACAGTACCCTTGGTCTCTAAAAAGTAAAGTTTCTTGATAAAACTTTGCGGCCCAGATGATCACTTCATCTGGGTTTTTTCTTACCTGCGACTCAATTGTTTATGGCAAAAGCTGCGGGCCGTAAATATTAAATATGGCGGCAGCCAAAGCTAGGACAACTAGAAATAAAACAAACCTCATCATGGCTAGCTTAATAGGCCACTGAATTTGAGCAATACCGTAATTGTATTCATGTCGAACACCAAGACGGATAATGATTACAATAACAAATATCAAAATTATTAGGAGAGCGGCGTTTACGGCAAGTAAAATAAGGTTAGGCTGCACAGAAAATGTCTAATATTAACTCTGGAAATAAAACAATGCTGTAGGGTTTCGAATCACAATTTTTCATTCTGTAATTTAAGACACTTTGTCTGCCTGCATATTACCACCAAAAAGGCGCCTTATTGTAAGGGCGCCTTTAGGCATTAACTTAATCAAGATAATTTATTCTCAGGCTTGTTGAATAGCACCGATTACGAAGTTGACTAGCGCCGCGGCTAAGCCAATAACAATCAGACCGATAACAGCAAAGAGAATCGTGTTTTTTGCTTCAGTCGCTTTGTCGTCATCACCAGCGGAGAAGATGTATTGGATACCACCAATGATTATAAAGACAACAGCAGCCAAGGCGGCGACAATAAGCAATCCGTTTAGAATAAAGATGACTGCATCGATAAGATTTCCTTGGGCAGTGCCTTCAGGCGGCGTAATAAAGTCCAGTCCCTGAGCAAAAACTAGAGCTGGAGTTAGAACGAGTACCAGACTAAGGGTGGAAAGACTAAGTGCGCGAAGATTCATACACCCTCACCTCCTTTGGTATGTCTTATTACAATATTATTCATACGTTAAATAGACCGACTAACTACCTGAGAAAAGATTGATGACAAAGTTCACTATCAGACCCGATAAGCCGACCACGACTAGTCCAACAATGGCGTAGATAATGGTTTTTTTCGCTTTCTCAATGCCAGTTTCATTACCAAGTGAAATGATATATTGCACGCCTCCCCAAATTAGAGCGGCTAGGGCAATAACACCGACGATAATCAGAATAAAGTTAAGAATATCAATAATGACATCAACAAATGACTGGGCGTCTGCCCCTTCGTCACAAGAAATGCCAAGGCCTCCACAGTCGACGGGCGTGAATTGAGCCGAAACCGGAGTAGCAGTTAAAAGGAGAGCTAGAGCGAAGATTGCGACTGATCGGCTGAAATTCATAGATTTAGTATAGAACATAGTATCAAGAAAAAATAGTGGTTAGAAGATGTTTATAATGACATTAACGATTATACCCGCGACTCCGATGACAAGTAGCCCGACAATGGCAAATAAAAGTGTTTTCTTCGCCTTGCCCACTTTTGATTCATCGCCAAGAGATACGATATATGTTACTCCGGCCCAGATAATAACGGCTAGGGCAATGGCACCGATGACAAGAAGGGCAACATTTAAAACTATAAGGATCATATCAACTATGGTTCTGCCCGAGGCAGCCGGCGGGCAACTCAAACCAAGAATGCCACAATCGCCGGCATCAAGAGCTTTGATTCCTTTAGCTCCAGCAGCACCTTGAGCGAGAGAAGTTTGTGCACCACTCAATATTAAGAAAATGACTAATATAAATAATAACGCGCCACGAATTAAATCTTGACGGTATCGATTTAATCTTAAATGAGACATATTTCAGGCGCCTAATACGTTTGTTATGACATTAACGATTACGCCGGATATCAAGACAATAATGAGACCAATAACAGCATAAAGAATCATTTTTTTGGCCTTGCCAACTTTTGTCTCATCACCAAGCGAGAGTATATACATAACACCGGCCCAAATTAAAACGGCTAAGGCAATAACTGCCAACAAGACCAAAAAGGCGGCAATAATCTCTAGCACCCAATCTTTAAGTGAGCGATCTTTTATCCCGGCATCTTTTAAACCGCCAGCAACCCCCTCAAACCCTTTTAGAAAACCTTTGGCTGTTGACCCACTAGTGGCTTTTTCGCTTTCAGGGACAGCCGGAAAACCAAATCTGCCGTCATTGGCAGCATAATCTGCCGACTCTTGGGCCTGCGCAACTTGCAATAGTAGCGGCAGTCCAAAAAAAACAAGAAGCGTAACGGCAACTAACCTAATGACACTATGATTAATCTTCATGAAAAAATACCTCGAATAGTTGCAATAATGGCATAAGATATACCCATCACCAACAGACCAATAATGGAATATAAAATTATGTGTTTAGCCCTGGTCACTTTCGAGTCTTCACCCAACGCCAGAATATACATCACGCCAGCCCAAACTAAAGCACCTAGAGCCAAAATTGCCCCGAAGTATAAAACGGTGTTAATAATATCAAGTAGAATCCCGCTCAGGCCTTTCGCCTTATCACCTTTACCTGCATCAACTAAGCCCAAATCTTCCCCTTTATCTTCAATGGCCTTAATACCAGTATCGAAACCTGGCACTTTATCTTGAGCGAATACTGGATGGTTAATTATTGCTAGACCAAAAACAGAAAATACTACTATTAACTTGAGCCAGTTAGTTAATCCTTTACCCTGCCATAAGAAAGAAGGATGATGTTTATCAGCCATATTATTTTGTTTTTGTATCTAAGCCCAAGGCTGTTTTAATGGTAGATATAATAATAAATGATAGCAGCACAACAAATATACCAACTACTGCATAAAGAATTATTGTTTTAGCTCGGCTCACTCTTTTTTCATCGCCCAAAGAAATTATGTACGTGACTCCACCCCAAATAAGCGCGCCGAGAGCCAGTATCGCCGAGACGCTCAGAAGCCAGCCAATGACAGCCAATAGAGTGTCAGTAAAAGTGCCCGTTGATACGATACCGGAGGCCGCCGCAGTTTTTTGCAGTTCAGTAACTGCTCCACCAATTGAAGTCGGGTCAGTCACTGCCACTGATTGAGCAAAAATTAGTGAGGCCGGTATCATAAGGCCGACTATTAATACTCCCAAAGATAATTGTCTGCTGTGCTGCATGAGTTTCAGTG
This sequence comes from uncultured Candidatus Saccharibacteria bacterium, assembly GCA_964372635.1. GTDB lineage: Bacteria > Patescibacteriota > Andersenbacteria > UBA10190 > UBA10190 > CAYJQW01. The sequence continues at coordinate 10,873 of CAYJQW010000018.1, read as the reverse complement.
TAACACGTTTAAAAAGATAGAAAATATCAGGGGGCAGCTACGCCAAAAATTTCGGCGACTGTATTAACCAGAATGTAGGCTATAAGAATGATAATTACGCCAATCACAGCCCAGAAGATAATTGCTTTGGCCTGCTTAACTCTTGATTCATCACCCAAAGATATGATGTACCAGATACCGCCCCAAACTAAAGAGAAAAAAGCTAGAATAAGGCTTATACCGATAAGCCACTGGATCACCCTTAAAATTAAATCGGTAACTGTTTGTGCACCACTAAGAGGATTCTCAAAAGTTGCTTTTGGATCAGTAGCCGATCCTTTTACCGCCAATACAAGACTTGGCGTTGTCAATAAAACCAGCAAAGTCAATATTATTGATATATTTCTAACTAATTTCATTTCGGTACAATTATTTGATTAAGCTGATCTTCAGCCCGCTGCAAAGCAGCTTCTGCTGTGCTGGTACCACCGACAACACTGTCAATAAGCTCATTAAAGACTGCATCGGTGGCAGCGATATCAAATCTAGGCCAACTTTTCGCAGTGAGCGCCTGTTCGGCAAAGACTCCAATAACAGGGTCACGTTGTAATGCTACCACGTCTTCTCGCCGGGCCGGTGGGGCTCCTTGGGAATTATTAAGAGTTTTAGCAGCATCAGGGCCCGTTAAATATCGGACAAAAGTCCAGGCCGCCCTCTGAGCTGGTGATGAATTGGAAACTGCAAAAGGCCAATAAGCAGCAAAATTAATGCGATTACCCTCAGAACTGCCAGCAATTTGCGGAACTGGTGCGATCGCAAAGTTTAAGCGCGGGTTCTTAGCTTTGATAGTCGGCAAATGATATGAATAATTTATCATGGTGGCCGTGTCGCCCTCCGCAAATGAGTCAATCGAAAAGTCCTGCTGCAAATTCCAGGTAAAAACTCTTTTGGCCCGATTAGCAAAATCTGTATAAAAGATTAGTGATCTTTGACCAATGTCATTATCAATATCAATCTTATCGCCGGACTCACTAATTATAGGAAGGCCGCTTTGTAGAAAAAGAAGCTGTAAAATATCACTGGCTCTATTTATATTAGCGGCCGCGCCGAGAGCAGCTGCGCTTTGGGAAATAACCCCAACACGATTCACTTTAGTAACTCGCTCCACCATTTGCTGAAAATCTGTCCAGGTGGCGGGCGGTCGAGCCACGCCGGCAGCATTTAAGAGATCACGATTATAATACAAGGCTAGGGAATCAACTGAAGTCGGCAGCGCGTAAACTTGCCCACCGACGATCATATCTTTTGATACCACATCAACAAACTCGTCGGAGACAGCGCGAGGATCAACAATATCCGCCGGAGCCGGACTCATTATGCCACGCTTACCGTTAACCCAAGTGTGGTGAATGACAAAGACGTCAGGTCCGCGTCCTTCAGCTAGAGAAGCTAATAAATCTTTTTCATATGAGGCCACCGAAGCGATTTTCTTGTAATTAACTTTAATCCCTGTTTTCTCCGTAAAAGCAGAAATGATCGGAGCAATTTGTGAGCTTTCCTGCCATAATCCCCAAACGACAAGCTCCTGATCAACACTATCAGCACCGCCTGGAACTTGGCGACGACAACCAAAACCAGTCAAGGTAATCGCTGTTATAAAAACTATTAATATATATAGAAAACTTTGGCGTAATTTTGATGTTGTCATGATGTTAAGTATTTTATCAACTAGCCATCAATCGAAGGACGTCGGCCTCTAACGAGAAAAGCTAAATATGTATCAGGTAAAAAACCACTAACTGTCATTTGGAAGTTGAGCCTATTCATTTTTGATCTGATTTTTCTTTGCTGAAGATTAAACCGTAATGGTAAGGGCTTGGTTTAATTGCAGATTTTTTTTGCAAACCAAGCTCGGCGGCGACTTGTTCGACCTTATGTCGGCTGACACGGATTTCAGGTGGCGGACCTAACGGTGTGGCAACCGTGTCCCATTCAATGACGACAATATTACCTTGGGGAGAAACAATTCGTTTGCCTTCAGTTAATATTTTCACGGGGTCAGATTGGTGCAAGATATTAGCAATAAGTACCCAATCAGCTTGGTCTGCCGGCAAGGTGCTGCCGGATGGCTGTTCAAGATCTGATCGAACGGTGTGAATAATTTTAGTCAGGTCTTCACGAGCGGCACGACTTTCAGCCTCAGCTAGAAGTTGTAGCTGAATATCAACACCGATAACTTTACCGTGAGTTCCAACAATACGTGCAGCAGGAATCAGATAAAAGCCTGGACCTGAGCCCAAGTGAACGACGGTTTGACCGGCCTGTAAACCAAGCTCTCGCCACAACTCATCTGGTCTGATGAAGACAGTTGTTTCTGCCATAGCTTTATGACATTAGTATAGCATAATAATCCCGACCGCCCACGGCTGCGCAAAGTCTAATGCCAAGTCGGCAATAAACTATTTTTTTAATGTGGCAGGTATTGGCCGGGTCAAACTGGTGAAAGTAGCAACCTTGCCATTTTGGGCATCAGGACGCATAACACGAACGCCTTGGGTGGCCCGGCTGGTCAATCGAACCGAAGCTGCATCAATACGAATAACCTGCCCCTTTTCGGAAATAATAAACAGGTCTGTGTTATCAACTTGTTTTGTCTCGATAATATCTGCTGCGACCAGTCGGCCAGTTTTGGCAGTTACCTTGGCTGTCTTAATGCCGCTGCCGCCGCGGCCCTGCTGGCGATATTCTTGCAATTTTGTCCGCTTACCAAAACCTGACTCGGAAATCACTAGTACTTCGTAGTCGGACTTATCCTGCGCGGCAATGACATGCATCGTTACCACTTCATCATCTTTTTTGAGTTTTATTCCGCGGACACCGGCAGCTGTTCGACCCATGGGTCGAACTCCCTTTTCTGAAAATCTTATAGCTTGCCCCAGAGCTGTCACTAAAATTATTTGATCTTCACCTGATGAGGCGTTAACCCATTCGAGAGCATCGCCCGCCTTGAGGTTTATAGCTTTTAGTCCAGAGCGGCGAATATTTGTGAAATCAGCACGGGGAGTTTTTTTAATAACACCTTGTCTCGTCGCCATAACTAAATATTTACTTTCACTACCGCTGGGTAAGGCTTGGACAGCCGTTACCTTTTCATCGGCGCCAAGTTCTAAAAAGTTTTGTAGGGCAGCACCTTTGGCGGTACGTGTTGTTTCAGCGATTTCAAAAGCTTGAGTTGAGAAAACCCGTCCACGATTTGTGAAAAATAACAGCATCTGATGGGTTGTAGTTGCCAAGAAAGTATCAACAACATCTTCCTCTTTTGTTGTCATTCCCTTAACACCTTTACCACCACGTCCTTGGGATTTATATGTAGACGGACTCAAGCGTTTAATATATCCGCCTCTAGTTACGCTAACTATAGTCGGATCATCCGGGACTAAATCCTCTTGGGTAAATTCACTAACGCCCCGAGCATGAACTTTGGTGCGACGTTCATCGCCGTAAACCTTAGCTAACGATTGGTAATCATCCTTAATTATTCTCAAAACCTTTTTTGGATCACCAAGAATTGACTCAAGATCCTTTATAAGCTGCTTTTTCTCCTTCAATTCATCCTCGACTTTTTTGCGTTCAAGACCAGATAACGTTTGTAAACGCATTTCAAGAATGGCCGTAGCTTGAGCGTCTGACAAAGAAAAATTTTTCTTTAAATTGATGTGGGCTTCTTCCTTATTCTTGCTTTTCTTAATGGCTGAGATAATGGCATCAATGTGATCCAGTGCCTTTTTAAGACCTTCTAATATGTGTGCTCTGGCTTTGGCCTTTTTTAAATCAAATTCAGTTCGCTTGGTTATTACATCCTGACGATGCTTGATATGTTCCTGTAATACTTCTTTTAGAGTTAACACCTTTGGCTGACGACCACGATCAACAAGAGCCAGCATATTCATATGAAAGGTTTTTTGGAGATCAGTTATCGCATAGAGGCGATTTAGGACTTTACGGGGATTGGCATCTTTTTTCAGCTCAATTACCACCCTTATACCATCCTTGTCTGATTCATCACGGATATCTCTAATCCCTTCCAACCTCTTCGACTTTACATGGTCGGCAATCTTAATTATTAAGTTTGCCTTGTTCACGAGGTAAGGAATTTCCGTGATTACTATCCTGTGACCGCTTTTAATTTCATCAATTGAAGCCTGGGCTCGCGTTACAATACGACCACGACCAGTCGCATATGCCTGGAGAATTTCCTTTTTATCATAGATGGCGGCACCGGTTGGAAAATCCGGACCTTGAATGAACTGCATGAGATCCTCGACTGTAGATGAAGGTTTCTCGATGAGATGATTTAGGGCTCCACAAATCTCCTTAAGATTATGCGGAGGCACATTAGTAGCCATACCAACGGCAATACCAAGGGTTCCATTTAAAAGAAACTGAGGAAGTTTACTAGGTAAAACCTTGGGTTCCTGACGGGTTCCATCGTAATTATCAACCATCATAACCGTCTCCTTCTCAATATCCGTCATCAATTCGTCTGAGATCCTGGATAATTTAGTTTCGGTATATCGCATAGCTGCTGGGGCATCACCGTCAATACTTCCCCAATTCCCTTGTCCCGCAATCAATTGATATCTTAACGAAAAATCCTGAGTTAAGCGCGCCAAGGCGTCATAAACTGCTGTGTCACCATGGGGATGATATTTTCCTAAGACATCTCCAATGACATGGGCTGATTTCCGAAACTTTGATGTGGAACGAAGACCTTGCATCCACATCGAAAACAAGATGCGACGTGCTACTGGTTTTAGGCCATCGCGGACATCCGGTAATGCCCTAGATACGATGACGCTCATGGCGTAATCTAGATAGCTTCGTTGAATTTCCTCAGCTAGATCTTGATTTATCAGGGTGCCAAACAGACTGTTATCTTTTTTAGAATCTAAATTAATCTTCTCCTTGGGCATATCTCAAAAATTATTCAAAGAATATATACAAAAAATTAAAGCTGATCATTGATGATGTTTTGTTTTAACAAGTTCCATACCAAAGACAGCATATTACATCTATCTGATATATCAATTATCTTCTGTTATATCAACTGGTATAGATTTATCATCGGTTGAGTTTTCACTTGATTCTTGATTTTCTTGCAGACTAGTAATTGACGGAGTTGGCGATATAAACTCACTTATTATCGGCGTTGGTGATTCTAACAAATTATTAGTTGGCAGCTGTTGATTGACCCTAATTTGGGGCGAAGGTGTAGCTATTTTTTGAGTCTCAGTTACATTATTTATCACTCCTGATACTTGGCCTAGATCATCAGGTTGATTATTATCATTACTTGATCGACTAAAATTTAATTGAAGAGGAAGAAGCACTAGTCCCCAAACTGCAAAAAGAAGTATTCCTGATACCCCTGTTGCGATTGAAACTGCTCGTAAACGAACATGCTGAGGTTCTTGTCGCAATTGATGAATTATTTTTCGCAGTCCTTGCATAGACTTATGGTACCATTTTATGGCTGAAAATTCTCTAAAGCTCTATGGTTTTAGAATGACAGTTAACATTTCTTCTCCAGGAAGCTTTCCGGCCTTCATTGTCAAACGCGATTCTGCCTGCCCAGGGTCAACTCCCATTTCATCGGCAAACTTCTTAACATCGTCAATTTTTTCCTTAAGACCTGGGGTTGAATAGTGAATTGGAATCACTATTTTAGGTTCAATCAATCGCAATAATTTAAGAGCTGGCGAAAGCTCCAAACCTTTTCCGCCACCTATGGGTAACAGTAAGATATCTATTGGAGACTTTTGTATATCTTGCAATTCCTTGTCTGACAGATCTTTATTAAGCGCTCCTACATACAGCAGTACCATGTCTTCAATGTGCCAACGCTGAATACTTTGTTCAATATTCCGATCGTTCTGCCAACCGTAGGCGTAAACCGTAAAACCACTCATACTGTATTCACCAGGTCCTGAGATAATCATAGCCTCATTTGCCTGCGAGGATAAATTAGACATTGATTCATCGCTCGGATTAGTAAAGGAAATAATATCCACTTTACCCCTATATGGTGATAAACCTGTGGTGCTTGAGTTAGGATCAATTAGAGCAATTAAGTCAGATGATTGAATTTTGACGCTGTAATTACCCAGCCACGATATATTCATGTCATATATTGTACCCGTATTATTTTAACAATGACAATAATAGTACTTTTGCCCTAATTGTGGCTATTAATTTCACATCTTGTAATTATAAAGGTTGAAAAATAAGTGGAGACATACTAGCCAGAATCCTTAATATAATAATTCTTGCACTAATGTTTAGCCCATGTCATTATTGACGCCATATGGCGGCTACAAAATACATCGATGATGAAAAGAAACCATCGGCGGTAATGCAAAAACTTCTGGATGAACACGAGGATCTTCTCGAAGTTCCAGAAATAGGCGAGATAGTGACTGGACATATTCTGGATAAATCGCGTAACGCCATGTACTTAGATCTTGATCAGCTTGGTGTTGGTATTGTCTTTGGTCGTGAACTTTACGATGACATGGATACATACAAGAGCTCAAAGATTGGTGATCCAGTACAGGCTACTATTCAGATGCTTGAGAATGATGACGGTTATGTTGAGTTGTCATTGCGATCGGCTACAAGAGAGAGAAGTTGGGATGAGCTTAATCGAAAGCTTACCGACGGTGATATTTTTGAAACAGAAGTTCTAGATGCCAATAAAGGGGGCTTGATAGTGAGAGTTGGCGGGGTCACGGGATTTCTTCCTGTTTCACAGCTTGCGCCTGATCACTATCCAAGAGTTGATGGTGGCGATAAGTCACAAATACTTGAGAGATTAAAAAGTTATGTTGGTCAAAACTTTAAAGTAAAAGTCTTGACTGCTCTTAAAAATGATGAAAAACTAATAGTTTCTGAGAAGGCCGCTGTTGGTGATGAATTAAGCGAAACTCTAAGTAAACTAAAGGGAGACGCTATCATATCAGGCATGGTTAGTGGCGTGGCGGATTTCGGGGTATTTGTTAAATTTGATGTCGATGGCCAGGAACTTGAGGGACTTGTTCATATTTCTGAATTAGCCTGGCAAAGAATTGATGATCCGGCCAGCATTGTAAAAGTTGGTGAAAATGTGAAGGCAAAAGTAATTGGTGTCGATGGACTTCGCATATCATTATCAATAAAACAGCTAAAAGAGGATCCATGGAAAAGTGTTAGTGGAAAGTTTTCAGTTGGAGATGAGGTCAAAGGCGAGGTCTTAAAGGTCACGGCTTTTGGCGGATTTATTAAGTTAGACGAGGACATTCACGGATTGGTACATGTCTCTGAACTACCAACCGAAGCACAAGCAGACCCTCAATCAATTCTTACCGCCGGTGATAAAGTAATCTTTAAAGTAATCTCACTTGAACCTTCTGAGCATCGCCTGGGGTTGAGTATCAAAGCGCTTACCGAAAGTAAATCGAAAAAGAAAAAATCTGCTGAGAAGAAAAATAGTTCCTCCAAATCATCCAGGGAAGAGACGAAAAAATCTAAAAAGATAAAGGCTAAAAAATAGTATCGACCCCCAGCACGTAGAACGAGCAAGGTATTTAATTGGGACTTTATCTGGAATTTTATTTTGCCAGAAATTTTATATTTAAATAACAATAGTCGGAGCGGCGGGATTCGAACCCACGACCTCATCGTCCCGAACGATGCGCGCTACCGCTGCGCTACGCTCCGAAAATAATCTTCAGCTAAGATCATATATCCCGTATCACAATCATATAACGAATCACTCCAGATTTCATATTAGGACTCTTGTCTATTGACTAACAATAGACAAAAATAGATTCAATTGGTGGACCAGAGGGGAGTCGAACCCCTGACTTCTACAATGCGAATGTAGCGCTCTACCACTGAGCTACTGGCCCCCTCGGCTTATCCTCCTATTTGCTGGCCTGTTGATAGCCCTGCGCTTAGGTCCTTCGGGTTTACCCTGAGCGAAGTCGAAGGGTGGTCTTTATTGAAAAAAGTTAGAACCCATTTTGAACAGAACGCCGAGCCCAACTGATTTCATTTTAGCAAAGAAACGGACGGACGACCAGCAAAAAATTTCCTGGGGCGGGGGCAGGAAATTTTTTGCCCGTGTGCCGTTGGGATATTTTTGTTCTTTTAAGGGTTAAAAACAATATCAGTATAGCACTTTTAAATATAAAATATCAATTTTTTGTAAATAAAAACCAGTGTTAGGGACACTGGTAAAACCCTTGAGCAACGCTAACCATTTACAACCGTAGCGTTATTCGGTTGTTTTTTTCAAGCCACAGCGTAAGCCGTGGCCCAGCCCTTCGCGTCGTAGGCGATGACCGCCTCCCGAGCGTCGTGGTGAGATAGGTAGCCCTCTCCGTAGACCTTTTCGGGGCCCACGTAGAAGGTGACTGCCGTCTCTAGGCGACCGTCGGGAGTGGCCACACTCCAACGTGTGGCGACATTACCGCAACCGACGTAGCAGTCGGCATAAGCGACTGCGCGTCCCGTGGCCTTGGCCTGTTCCTTGGCCGCGAGTTGGACAGCCGCCAACTTTCTGGCCGTCCGCTCACGGTACTCCGTGTAGGCGGTGGCGGCGCGCTCGACGTACTGCCGAACGTCTTCGGTCACGTCAGGCCACTGCCGGACGGTTTCCGCGATCTGAACGGGATCAGTGTGATCGTAGACCACGCCGTCTCCCGTAGCGTCGCGGAACGTCCAGCGCCCGTTGTACTCTTCCACCTTGACGATGGTGAGCGGACGGGCGAAGACGACGACTTCGCTATCGTTCCAGTCGCACTTCTTGCGACGAACGATGCGATCGCCCACCTTGCTCTGGAAGCCCAGGGTTCCGCCGACGATTACATCGTCAACGATATCCAGGGTGGTCAGGACGCAGGTGAACAGTTCGTAGGTGTACAGAGGCTGAGTCATGGTATTCTCCTTTCGAGAGAAAAAGTTCGGCTTACCATTAGCCGTGCCCCAGAAATGAGGCGAATTTCAATGTTCAGCTTACACCTTTATATTACCATATACCAAGATACCTTGTCAAGCCCCCCGCAATCCCAAAGTCATTTTCCCTATATATTCCAATTAACCCCTCTAAAATATATCTAAATCAAAATAGGCAGTTTTTAACCCTTAAAAGAACAAAAATATCCCAACGGCACACGGGCAAAAAATTTCCTGCCCCCGCCCCAGGAAATTTTTTGCTGGTCGTCCGTCCGTTTCTTTGCTAAAATGAAATCAGTTGGGCTCGGCGTTCTGTTCAAAATGGGTTCTAACTTTTTTCAATAAAGACCACATTTTTAGATTTGGGATTTCCGAGGATTTTTCGACGGCGGAGCTGGGATGCTTTTCACCGATTTCGTAGAGCCAATTCCACGGTTTTGTAAACGAAACGTTAAGACGGCCCCCCACGATACGGCGGTTCGTAAAAAAGTTTTAAAACAATATGGTAAAATATTTCATTTATTGTCGAAAATCTAGTGAGGATGAAGAACGGCAGATTTTATCTATTGAAGCTCAACTCCAAGAACTGCGTGATTTCGCCAAACAAAATTCTCTTTTCGTGGTCAAAGAGTTTTACGAAAGCAAAACCGCCAAAGAACCTGGTAGAGAGGTTTTTAACTCTATGATTTCAGAAATTGAAAAAGGCAACGCCTCGGGAATTTTAGCGTGGAATCCTGACAGACTTGCCAGAAATTCCATTGACGGCGGAAGAGTCATTTATCTTGTGGACACACAGAAAATTGTCTCACTAAAATTCCCTACTTTTTGGTTTGAGCCAACTCCACAAGGAAAATTCATGTTGTCCGTGGCCTTTGGACAAGCCAAATACTACACGGATAATTTGAGAGAAAACATTTTGCGTGGTATTCGCCAGAAAATTCGCAGAGGCGAGCTTTCGGCAAAAGCCCCGATTGGATATTTCAACGAACCAAGGTTAAGAACTATTGAACCCAATAGGAAAACTTTTAATAAAGTGAAAACTTTGTTAAGGGCTTTTGCCACTGGCGAATATACTTTAACTGCTATCCAGCGCAAAATGTTTTCTCTTGGGTTGGTTGGCAAAGATGGGAAACTTCCCCACCTTTCCACTATCTACAATATGCTAACGAACCCCTTTTACTACGGACACTTCCGCTATCGAGGCGAAGTACACCAAGGAAGCCACAAGCCAATGATTTCAAAGAAACTTTTTGATAAAGTTCAGGAAGCATTAATTGCCAACGGTAAGCCCCGTAAAAACCGAGGGCCGAAAAACTTCCAATTCCTCAATTTTGCAGTTTGCGGAGAATGTGGATATTCCATTACCGCAGAAAGGCACATCAAAAAAAGCGGGCTGAAATTTGTCTATTATCGCTGTACCCACAAAAGTAAAACTGTTGCCTGTACCGAAAAGTTTTTGCGTGAAGAAGCCTTGACCCAACAAGTAACAGAAAATGTTCAAAAAGTTTCTTTGCCTGACGAATGGAAAGAAAAATACCTTGCTAAAGTTGACGAATGGGAAAAAGAAAATTACCAATCTTCAAATCTTTTTTCTGAAAACCTAAAAACCGAACTTTCTGCCGTCAAAACAAAAATAGGCCGTCTTGCGGACGGCTATCTTGAAGGAGGTTTTGAATTAGTAGAGTTCCAAGAAAAGAAAAACAAACTAATGTCCCAAAAGAAAGATATTGAAGAGAAATTATCAGATTTTGAACGGAAAGGAAACCATTGGCTCGAACTCGTTCGAAACTGGGTTATTGAAGCAAATCAAGCCAAAAACTTGGTATTATCCCAAAACTTTTCTGAAATGAAACAATTTTTGAAAACCGTCGGCTCGAACCGCCGTATCGTGGGGGGCCGT
>CAYJQW010000017.1:0-15265 GCA_964372635.1 uncultured Candidatus Saccharibacteria bacterium | reverse complement strand
AGATTGATGTGACTGCTGGTGTATTCGCTGGCTGTGGTAGCTGGCGCATTGTGCGCGAATTCAAAAAACTTGTTGAGAGTGAAAAAACTGAACTTCATATGATGGTGCATAATCCCGAAATTTATGTGGCCGATGTGATTGATTTGAATCCGGCTCGTTGTATTTTTCACATTGAAGCATTCGCTGATGGGGGACATGTCCGTACTGTTTATGAACGATTGCGCCAAGATACAACCACGGAATTAGCACTGGCTATTAACCCCGGGACACCCATTCAGTGGCTACAGGACCAGCTTAGTTTAGTTCATTATGTACTCTTTATGGGATATAATCCGGGGTGGTCCGGACAAGAAATTAACCCTATTGTTTTCCAGAAAATCGGTGGTTGGCACACTAAAAATCCCGACATGACGATTGCCGTTGACGGTCATGTTGATCTAAGAACTATACCCCAATATGTCAAAGCTGGCGCAAAAATACTGTGTGCCAACTCATCGATATTTAGAGTGGGTGATCCAGTAGAGAACATCCGACAGCTGCGGCTTGTCGCCGCGAGCGTGGTATAATTAGCGATAGTGAAAAAATTAACACAACTTGGGGATTTAAACCGCATGGCAAACACGGTGCGGAAGGACATTATTGAAATGTTATTAGCGGCCGGTTCCGGGCACACGGCTGGTCCACTTGATTTAGCCGACATTGCGGTCGCACTTTATTTTAATATTCTAAATATTAGCCCGAAGAAACGAAACGATCCCGATCGCGATCGTTTGTTTGTTTCATGCGGGCATACCGCACCTGTCTGGTACGCAGTTCTGGCTGAAGCAGGTTTTTTCCCCGTAGAGGAATTAAAGACCTTGCGTAAGCTTGGCAGTCGACTGCAGGGGCACATGGATCGCATCATACCTGGCGTTGAATCTTCGTCGGCCAGTCTTGGCCAAGGCCTTTCCATTGCAGCCGGTTGCGCATATGCCGGCTTGATTGACCAGAAAAGTTATCAAACTTACGTTGTTTTGTCCGATGGCGAACATGACGAAGGCTCTACCTGGGAAGCGGCACAATTTTCCGGCCACTATAAATTAGGCCATCTCACAGCAATTATCGACCGCAATAACATTCAAATTGATGGTCCCACAGAATCCGTGATGACCAAGGAACCGCTTCGCGATAAATATGAGGCATTTGGCTGGCACATGATCGATGTAGACGGACACAACATTGAGCAAGTGATTGATGCCTGTCATGAAGCGAAAGCTATTGTTGAAAAGCCAGTTGTTATAAACGCCCACACTATCCCCGGCAAAGGTGTTGATTTTATGGAATATGATTATCGCTGGCACGGCAGCCCGCCTGGCAGCATAGAAACGGAGCACAGCCCGGTTAAAAAAAATCAAGGACGGGAAGCTTTAAGACAACTGCGTACTCTTCAAGGCAGAATTGATAATTCTGATCTCTAAGGATTTCGGACACGAATAAAAATTTTACTTATGAAAACACTATGCTAAGCAAACAGTCTCACCTAAAAAAAGACACCTTGAGTCGCGAAGTTGAAATGGCTCCAACTCGTGATGGGTATGGTCTTGGTCTTGTCGAAGTTGGTGAGAAATATCCGAATGTCGTCGCCTTATGCGGCGACCTGTCCGATTCAACCCGCACCGCCAAGTTTAGAGATGCTTTTCCTGAAAGATTTATTCAAATGGGCGTCGCCGAGCAAAACATGGCAAATGTGGCAGTTGGTTTAGCGCTCCAAGGTAAAATTCCATTTATAGCAACTTACGCTGTATTTTGCCCTGGCCGAAATTGGGATCAGATCCGCATTTCCGGCGCTTATAATGACGCCAATGTTAAATATGCGGGCGCTCATACTGGAGTCTCAGTTGGACCGGATGGGGCTACACACCAAGCTTTAGAAGACGTGGCACTGATGCGTGTCTTACCACGAATGACAGTTATTGTGCCGGCCGATCGGGAAGAAACGCGAAAAGCCGTGCACACTGCGGCGGAAATTGATGGCCCGGTTTACTTTCGTTTTGCTCGAGAAGCGACGCCTGTATTTACGACTAACAAAACACCTTTTAAGATCGGACAAGCGCTCACGCTGCGTGAAGGTAGGGATGTCGCCATAATTGGTGCCGGACCGATTATTCACTCCGCCTTACTGGCAGCAGATCATTTGATTGAAAAAGGAATATCTTGCCGAGTGATTAATAATCCTTTCATTAAGCCTATCGACGAGACGACCATAGAGCAGGCTGCTCGAGACTGCAGAGCCATAGTAACGGTAGAAGAGCATCAAATTATGGCCGGTATTGGCAGTGCCATTGCCGAGCAGGTGGCAAAGACTTATCCAGTGCCAATCGAATTTGTTGGCATGAGGGATTCTTTTGGTGAATCTGGTAAACCAGTGGAATTATTAAAGAAATATCGTATGGATACAGCGGCAATCATCGATGCAGTGCGACGTGTCCTGAAACGTAAATTTTAGATTGATAAAAGATATGGCATCTATTTTTGTAACGTATAAAATACCTTCAGCAGGCATCGACATGCTGATTAAGGCCGGACACAAAGTAACGGTTAACTCAAAGGAATCATTGATTAATCGTGACGAATTAACGGCTGCAGTGGCACAATACGACGCCATTATTACACTTCTGACTGAAAAAGTTGATGAGAAAATTTTATCTTCGGCAGGTAAACAATTAAAGATTATCGCTAACTATGCTGTTGGTTATGACAATATTGATGTGAGGGCCGCAACAGGCCGAGGAATTATTGTGACTAATACCCCGGATGTCTTAACTAATGCCGTGGCCGAACACACTGTTGCTCTGCTGGCAGCTTTGGCCCGTCGTATTGTTGAAGCTGATGCCTATCTGCGAGCCGGTCACTATCAAGGTTGGCGGCCAATGTTGCTACTTGGCACCGAACTGACTGGAAAAACTTTAGGAGTTATTGGTTCCGGACGCATCGGATCAGAAGTGGCACAAAGAGCCAAGCACGGTTTCGGTATGAAAATTGCCTATAGTGACCTAAGACCCAATGCTGATTTTGAGCAAAAATTAGAGGCTACTTTTTATAAAAATGTTGATGACCTATTGCCAATCTCAGATGTAGTTACACTGCACGTACCTCTCTTGCCAGCAACGAGACACTTAATCAATACAGCGCGGTTAGCCATTATGAAAAGGTCAGCATTAATTATTAATACTTCACGCGGACCTATTGTTGACGAGGAGGCTTTAGTTCTTGCCTTGCAGAACAAGACAATAAACGGGGCGGCACTTGACGTGTTTGAAGATGAGCCCAAACTCAAGCCCGGTCTTAAAGAGTTACCTAACGTTGTGCTTACTCCCCATATAGCCTCAGCAACAACTGACACTCGCGCCGCGATGGCAAAAATGGCAGCTCAAAACGTCTTGGCTGTTCTGGCTGGTAAACCAGCCCTAAACCCCGTTGGGACTTAAGTAGCCATGAAGCGTGCCCTGCTAGTTGCGGTAATTCTGGCCGGCATCGCCGTTATAAGCGGCGTTATCGTAGCCTTAAACGTTGATCTGAATCCGATCAATTCAATTGGAAAAAATGAAAGTGAGCCTCGTATTACCGGTTTGACCCTAGGCACTTACTCTCTGCCAACTACCGGTTCAAGCGGTCAGAATATTTTTAAAACTAAAAAACAGTATCTGGATACAGATCAATTAGTGCTTCGCGTTGAACGTGATGATCTGTCACAATCAGTACACCTCTCAGCTCGTTTGAAACTTGAAGACGGCACAATCGAACCGCTGACACCTTCAAATATAACAGTCGGTGCTGACCAAACCGAATTCTGCTGCTGGGAAATCAAAAAACCAAACACTTATACTCTGCAAGTATTCAAACCTGGCGGTGGCGTTTCCACTATACCCCTTGTCGTCCGTTCTGATCGAAGTTCAGCGACTCGAAGCGGTGGTGGAGGACTATTGGGTCCACAGTAATGATTAAGATTCGCGCCCAGCAGCGCCGTTTTTCAACGAGGCAACGGCGTGTTGTTCAGTTGGTATTACTACTATTACTTATTAGCCTTTTACTTATTGGTTTCTTGTGAGTTTGGTTTTATTTCTAAAGATTTAAGGCCAAAATTGTCAGTCTTTATGAGACCCATCATTTACTTTACGGTAGGCTCGATGAGTCATGTCGACATTTGTATTACAACACGTTTTCATAAATTAACAATAGTCACTCCTATTGACAGAGAAATTGAAGTATGTACACTTTGTCCATTCTAAATCCGGTACTGCACTGGTTTTTTGTTTGGCTAGAATATAAATGATGGGGTGCGTGATTATTCTACACTCTACACTGGCTATTTAAGATTCAGACGACACATAAATAATTTTATGACTACACTACACACTATTTTATGAAAACACTCCTCGAGAACATCCTGGCTGTTGAACAAGAAGCCGCTCGTCAAATTGAAAAAGCAGAAACAAATGGCCAGCGGGCAATCCATGCACTACAGGCAAACGAACAAGCCATGGTTGATGGTGTTCGCGAACAGGCACAGGAAAAAGCTAAGCATATGCAGAAGGAAAGAATTGAACTAGCTCGAGCCGAAATCAAGAATTTGAGCCAAGAGTATATACAGACACTTGCGACTATCAAAGAGACAGCGCATAAAAATCATGGGAGCGCACTAGCGTTAGCACGTACGTTATTCATGAATTCACTGCCGTAGAGGCTGCTCTCAATAAAACGACATGATTGCTAAAATGACAAAGGTGCAGATTGGGGTCCCTCGGACTGACCAAGAACAATTTTTACAATGGCTTCAGGAAGAAGAGGCTCTCCATATTGCTCCACTGACTAAAGAATCTGAAGTTACTGCTGCACCATCAGAAACAGCTTACCACCTGGCCCAGGTTCAGTTTGCGCTTGAATTTGTAACACGAATGCGTTCGGAGAGGGCTATCAAGATACGGCGTTCATGGCGCAATCTTTTTGCATATAAACCGATTGCATCACTGCAAGAGCTCGAACAAGTATTGTCACAAATCGATCTTATTGGGCAGTTGCAAAAGATTCGCGTCCTCAGTGATGCGCTGGGTAATATTACGGCCAGAATCACGAAACTAGATAAGCAAAATGAACTGCTGTTGCCCTGGGGCCAACTTAACGTTACGCCTCGCCAAATCGATGAAACCTCGGCAGTTCATCTATTGATTTATTTGCCTATGACTCGAGAAAAGATTTTTCTGGCGGCTCTGGACCAGAGTATTAGAACGGCTGTATGGCATGAAGTAGGCCGGGTGATTGAGAAGAAAAGCGGAATTGTTTACCTCGAAGTTAGTGCTCACAAGGCTGATGCTGAATCTCTTACGCAACTCCTAATCGAGCATAGAGTTGAAACAGCACAACTACCTATGAGCGAAGACGAGTCGCCAGCTCGTGCCTTAAAAAGAATACAGTCTGAAGTTAGGTCAGCTAACGATCAGTATATAAAACTGCTTGACTCAACCGATCCAATTATCGCCAAAGAAGATGACTTTAAGTTGATTTATGACGCACTACTCCACAAGCAAGAACGTGAGTTGCTTAATCAAGCAACTGAGACGACAAAATTTGCGTTTGTCATTGCCGGTTGGCTACCAACCAAGACCGTGCCTTCATTAACGAAACGACTACTTAAATCATTTTCGGACTCGTCTATTAAAACAGTGGCCGTGCTGCCTGCTGAAGAACCTCCGGTTGCATTCCAAAATCGAGCACTGTTTCGTCCTTTTGAGGTTGTAACTGATATTTTTGGCAAACCTCGATACACTGAGCTTGATCCTTCACCGTTACTTGCTGTCTTCTTCTTACTTTCATTCGGGTTAGCACTGACTGATGCTGGCTATGGCATTATTATGATGCTCCTCATGTTTACCGCCCAGCGATTTTTTCGATTGAAGCGCGGTTTGCGCAAGATGGTACGATTACTTTTCCTAGCAGGAATGTCGACTACGCTTATCGGGGCACTGACCGGTGGCTGGTTCGGTATTGCGCTTGAAGAATTACCAGAAAGTTCAGTGCGTAATGCCCTCCTGGCCATTAAGCTAATTGATCCGATCTCGCAGCCGATCAAGCTGCTGATTATCGTCTTTATCCTGGGGATTATTCAGCTGCTCTTTGCTTGGGTTGTTCGCGCTGTTGATGAGTGGCGAAAAGGTCATCGTGTTAAAGCCGTCCTTGATAGTGGCGCCTGGGTCACCATAGTTCTTTTAATACTTGTATGGACCAGTATCCGACTAGGTTTACTCACTGCATCACTGAATCTCATGGTGACAACCTTGCTCATAGTAAACATGTTCATCCTTGTTATGTCGCAAGGACGCCAGTATAAGAATATTGCATTGCGGCTTGGTTCAGGAGTTTTGAGCCTCTATAGACTCGTGAATTTCCTGTCTGACATATTAAGTTACTCGCGGCTCCTTGCCCTCGGACTTGCCACGGGTATTATTGGCCTCGTCGTGAATCTGATCGGTGGTATGGTGATGGAGATAGTGCCAGGAGTTGGCTTTATCCTTGCCGCTGTTGTCTTATTTGGCGGGCATGTTTTTAATCTCGGAATTAATACCTTTGGCGCATTTATTCATGCTGGTCGTCTCCAGTTTGTTGAGTTTTTCCCTAAGTTCATCGAAGGTGGTGGTAAGGCGTATAAGCCGTTCGGGCGAGTGAGTAAGTATGTCGATAATCCTCAGGAATTTACTTGATTGCTGTGTGCTGCCAACGATACTGACTGGGCAGCAGACAGGAATAGGGCACTATTCCATTTAACTCATTATAATTAAATTTCTATGCCATATGGACTCATGTTTGCACTGGCAGGCGCGGCGTTGGCTGCGGCGCTGGCTGGTGTGGGATCGATTCTAGGAGTTCGGATTGCTGGACAAGCAAGTGCTGGTCTAGTGTCTGAAGATCCAGATAAGTTTGGTAAAGTATTACTCCTAACAGCGTTGCCCGGCTCGCAAGGTATCTATGGATTCCTAGCAGCTATCATCATCGCCAACAACATTGGGCTGCTTACTGGCGATCCTGTTGATATCAACATCGCTCAAGGCTTAGCTGTACTCATGGCATCTTTACCCATGGCAATAACAGGACTTTTTTCTGGGTGGTACCAAGGTCGTGTTGCCGCCGCTGGTGTCAATATCATAGCTAAACAACCTGATGCTTCCGGTAAAGCTGTTATTCTGGCAGCAATCGTTGAAACTTACGCTGTTTTAGGTCTCCTGGTCACCATTCTCCTCGTGAATGGACTTGGGCTATCATCTTAAAAGTTATCGTTTTGAATATCGATTCGTATGAGCTTTGATAAGCTACAAAAAGCTATCCTGACCGAAGCAGCAGACGAGGCTGCAATTGTTCAAGAGCGATATAAAAAGCTGGCTCAGCGAGAGAAAGAGCGTATTACGGCACAGGCTCGCGACGTCGAGGAGTCAATCTTAGAGGAAGCAAAACTGGCTGCGGAGCGCGAAGCGTCACGGCTTCGCCAAGAACACATACTGACCTCAAAAGCAACGGTTCTTGCTGCCAAACAAGATGCACTGAATGAACTTGAAGAAACGCTTGTCCATAAATTGCACCAGGATCAAGACATGACATCGACCTTAATCCGCCAATTGCTGGCTCAGTTGCCGTCCAAGGCTGGGACAATAGTTCCGGGAGAACTTCATCGAGATGCAATTGCTAAAGCGCTTCAAAAGAATTCCAAGTATAAACTGTCGGCTGAGATTATTCCAAATGACGGTGGATTGATCTATAAAAACGAGCTCACAGAGATTAATTTATCAATTCGCGCTATCGTGCGACAAGTGTTCACTCGTCATCGAGCCGAGTTGGCTGCCGCACTATTCGCTTAAAGTAGCACTATGGCATTCGACAGCACTTATCTCATCGGCATTGTTCGTAATCATGAGCGCCACTTACTCGAAGCAGATGAGTACACTCGACTTATTAATGCACCGACAGTTACTGAGGCACTAGCTGTCCTTATTGCAACTCCTTACGGTCAATGGCTACCCACACAGCCAAATGTGGCGGCTGTCCTTGAGGCGCTCGATGAAAAATTATACACAACATGGCGCTGGCTCATTCAGGGAACTGACTCAACGGCTCTCCACGTCTTTATGTCAGAGCGTTATGACGCACTGAATGTTGTTCAGGCATTACTTGCCTATCGGGGAGGTCTTCCTGAATCACCCGGACTCTCACGGCTAGGATTATTACCGCACGAAGAATTACATTCCGCCATATGGGAAGGTAAGAGAGAAGATGTGATGCCAGCGCGCTGGCGTGATTTTATTACTACCTGGCGCGAGGCTTCCAAAGATCTTGAAAATGCAACAACTCTTTTGCTAACACGAGGCAGCAGCGTTGCTATTGACGCACTGAGGCATCATGCATCAACGCCACTCCAGCATCAGCTGGCCATTTTCTGGTCTGATAAAACCTCAATTGATAACCTTATTCGTTTTGCCGAACCAACGAAAGGCGCACAGACAACTACTTTAAGAACACTGAAACCTAACGGTAGACTTGAGGACATTATTAGGGAACTCGGTCGGGCTGATTACAATGGATTTACAGTGGAGATGCTTCAAGAGTTAAATAATTACGAGTCAGCCGTGGCCTACGAGCAAAAGTGGGATGCCATACTTATGCAATACTTACGTCAGCATCGAGCTGATGTCATGGGAGATGATGCTCTTCTGGCTTATTGGTTAACTCTGGAACTTGAAGTCAAATCAATTCGACTGCTCCTTTTAGCTAAAGCTCAAGGCTTCACACGAGAGACACTGCAAACCTTGCAACGACCGCTCTTTCGCCACTTCGTATGAACAGCGTCCTGGCCTATATAGGATTCCCTGGGACCGGTCTTGGCTTGCGCCTAGCAGGAATTGCTGTGCATGAAGCCGTGGATGGTCCATCTGTTACGGCTCTCGTTCGTTCTTTTAAACAGACGGGGACATACCGCATTGTATTTGTAGATGAGCAGCTGGTTAGCGATGTACGCGAAGATATTAGTAAACTTAATAATGATCCACTACCAGCTATTGTATTGTTACCCAACCCGAATAATCCACTGCATCTAACACAAAAGGAAATGAACGATTTAGTCATTCGAGCTGTGGGTTCAGACATATTCGGTAATTCATAGTCATTAGTGCATATGTCAACATGCGCACGGTTGATTACGAACTATCAAATCAATTTAAGTAATTAATTTCTAAAGATATGATTCACAAAAAAGTACAGGGTAAAATCAAGAAGGTTTCCGGACCACTCGTCGTAGCCACTAACATGCGGGGTGCAAACATGTATGATGTCGTGCGTGTTGGGAAAGCCGAGTTGATCGGCGAAATTGTTGAACTAAATAATGATACTGCGTCTATTCAAGTATACGAAGAAACGTCCGGATTGCGCCCAAATGATCCTGTGATTTCGACGGGACGTCCCCTAACGGTGACACTGGGGCCTGGCATGCTCAATAATATCTATGATGGTATTCAACGGCCTCTTGGGATTATCAGAGAGCAGGCGGGCGCATTTATTCCACGGGGTGTTTCAGCGCCAGCTCTTGATCAAAAAAAGAAGTGGGAATTTACACCAGTGGTGCAAGTAGGGGGTACCGTGACCGGCGGTGATGTTCTGGGAATAGTCACAGAAGGCAGCTCAATTGAGCATCGAATCCTGGTACCGCCGATTATTACTGGAACCATTACCTCGATTGAGAAAGGATTATTTACGGTACAAGACAGCGTCGCAATTATTACCGATAAATCCCAAAAGAAAAATGAGATCACCTTAGCTCAAGAATGGCCGATTAGATTACCACGACCTGTTAGAAAGAAGACGGTGCCGCACACGCCTCTTATTACCGGCCAACGTATTATCGATACTTTGTTTCCAATGGCCAAAGGCGGCGCCGGCGCAATTCCCGGGCCATTTGGTTCAGGTAAATCTGTCATCCAGCAGCAAATTGCGAAGTGGGCCGATGCTGATATTATCGTCTACATTGGTTGCGGAGAACGCGGTAATGAAATGACAGATGTGCTCTTGGAATTTCCTGAGCTCAAAGACCCTAACACGGGTAAACCGCTCATGGAACGAACTGTTTTGATTGCCAACACGTCGAATATGCCCGTGGCAGCTCGTGAGGCATCGGTGTACACCGGTATTACTATCGCCGAATATTTTCGCGATATGGGATACGATGTCGCTTTAATGGCTGACTCGACAAGCCGCTGGGCTGAGGCACTCCGTGAAATTTCTGGCCGTCTTGAAGAAATGCCTGGCGACGAGGGGTATCCAGCATATCTTGGGTCTCGGACGGCTCAATTTTATGAACGAGCAGGTGTTGCGAAAATTCTTGGTTCTGATGAAACAAGAACTGGTTCCTTAACGGTCATTGGTGCTGTTTCACCACCCGGTGGTGATCTGTCAGAGCCAGTCACACAGAGCACGTTGCGGGTAGTAAAAGTGTTTTGGGGTCTTGATGAAAAGCTGGCTTATAGTCGGCACTATCCGGCCATTAATTGGCTCACAAGCTACACCCTATACTTTGAGCAACTGACTGATTATTTTACTAAGGTAGCCGGCGAAGACTGGGCGGAACTCCGCAAAACTGCCTTACAAATTTTGCAAGAGGAAGCCAGTCTTGAAGAAATAGTTCGGCTGGTTGGCATCGAGGCGTTATCTAAACAGGAGCAAATCACCATGCACATAGCCCGCGCATTGCGGGAAGATTATCTTCAGCAGAACGCATTCGACAAAATTGATACCTACAACTCGCTTCACAAACAGTACCGGCTTCTTAGAGCTATTCTGAGTGTGTATGAGGTTGCTCGCGAACATGTAGGATCCATCAACTACAGCATAGCTGATCTTTTAGCCCTACCGCTCTGGGAAGAGATAGCTCGAGCCAAGATGACGGAAGAAGACAAGGTCGACGTTATATTTGACCAACTAGAAGAATTAATTAAAACTGCTGTGAAGTCATTAACTTCCACCGATGGCGTCATCGAGAAAGCTGAAATTGAATCAGCTCCAGCGACTGCTTAACTTGTTACATTATTAATACCTATGAGAAAAGAGTACAAAACAACAACCGAGGTTACTGGGCCGCTGCTCATTGTTGAGAAAGTCGAAGATGTTTCGTACGACGAACTCGTCGAAGTCGAGTTGGCAAACGGCGAAACACGGCGTGGAAAAGTGCTCGAAATTGATGGTGATCGAGCCGTCATACAAATGTTTGAAGGAACCAGTGGTCTCAATGTTCCTCAAACAAAAGTACGATTCACTGGCGACGTCTTTAAATTATCGGTATCGACCGATCTTCTCGGACGAACCTTTTCCGGCGCTGGTGCACCAATCGATGGTAAGCCGGCTATCATCCCCGATGAGGAACGAGATATTAATGGTTCGCCAATCAATCCAGCTGCTCGCGCTTATCCGGATGACTTTATACAAACTGGCATTTCAACGATTGATGGCCTGAACACGCTGGTTCTCGGTCAAAAACTACCGATCTTTTCCGGTGCTGGTATGCCACATGCCAGACTGGCCGCACAAATCGCACGTCAGGCGACTGTCCCTAGTGCGTCGGGAATTGAGTTTGCCGTCGTTTTCGCTGCTATGGGTATTACCTTCGAAGAAGCAGAATTTTTCATTGATGACTTTACCAGTCGCGGTGCGATTGAAAGATCCGTTCTTTTTATTAATCTGGCAGATGACCCAGCCGTTGAGCGCATAGCTACCCCCCGCATGGCACTAACCGCGGCTGAATATCTCGCTTTCACTCAGCAGATGCATGTTCTCGTCATCATGACTGACATGACAAATTATGCTGAGGCGTTGCGCGAAATTAGTTCAGCCCGTAAAGAAGTACCTGGCCGGCGCGGTTATCCCGGATATCTTTACTCCGATTTATCGACCATTTATGAACGGGCTGGCCGTTTAATTAATGAAGAAGGCTCGATTACACAGTTGCCGATTCTCTCGATGCCAGAGGATGATAAAACTCATCCTATTCCTGACCTTACCGGTTATATCACTGAGGGACAGATCGTTTTGGCACGCGATATCCATCAACGCGGTATTTACCCGCCAATCAATGTATTAGGCTCACTATCCCGCTTGATGCCAAAAGGAATCGGCGAAGGCAAAACACGAGCTGATCACCCAGGAGTTGCTAACCAGCTATTTGCTTCATATGCGCGTGGTAAGGAAGTGCGTGAACTAGCGATTATTCTGGGCGAAGGAGCACTAACTGTCACCGATAAGAAGTACCTCGAGTTTACTGAGAAGTTTGAGGATTCTTTCGTTCGTCAGGGTATCGATGAAAATCGGACCATTGAGCAGACCCTCACGCTTGCTTGGAAACTCTTGTCAATTTTACCAACGAGTGAACTCAAGCGCGTCAAGCCTGATGACATTAAACGATATGCCGTAGGTTCGACAATTAAAAAACAGGCAGTTAAGGCCTGGTCATAGCTGGTGAAATCCATCATGGTGCTTTTCAAAACGCATGGCTGAACAACGTATCAATCCAACAAGAATGGAGCTCTTACGTTTGCGTAAGCGCCTAAAGCTTGCCCAAAAAGGTCACAAACTCCTGCAGGAAAAACGTGACGGTCTTATGCAAGAGTTTTTAAAGATTGTTCGAGGTGTTCAAGAATTACGCCGGGAAGTTGATACTGCTTTGGCTGTTGCCCTAAAGCACTTCGGCCTAGCTGAAGCTTCTATGGTTTCGACAGCGACCGGCATCTTGCAACACCTGCAAATGTATCGGCCTGAATTGATTGTCTCTGAGCGAAATGTCATGGGTGTTCGTATTCCGCAATTTGACGTTTCTCTTCACGAAACAGGTGAACGCTACAATGCCTGGGAGACATCGGCTGAACTTGATGTTGGTATGTATTCGTTCAAGAAGGTTCTGCCAAAATTGCTGGCCCTCGCCGCTATCGAAAAGTCTGCGCAACTACTTGCCCAAGAGATTGAAAAGACGCGCCGCCGAGTGAACGCTCTTGAATATGTTTTAATTCCTCAGTTGAGACAAACAACCCGTTACATCCGCATGAAGTTGGAGGAACAGGAGCGAGCTGCCATAGTAACAATCATGGCAGTCAAGAAGGCTATTCAATAAAAAACCGCTTTGTAAAGAAACTCTTTAAAAAGCGGCGCTAAGCCAAAGGATCCGAAGAACAACTAATTCTTTCTGACAAAGTCTACACACTGATAGAGATATGTTCCTTAAATCTACAATATACGTTCCGGATTGAGGTCAACGGTATCAACTGGGATATTCTGATAAAGTGAGGTCAGATCCTTAAGTGATCCTGAGAGAATAAGGTGCGCTTCATGCTTGCCTCTTCGTTTCTTGACATAACTTACGAATGGTCCACGAATAGATACTTTAGTAGTACGCTTTTTTTCCAGTCTATCTCGAACAGCGACAGCTTTCAGCTCAGCCGCTTGCTTCGTTTTACCTGAGCACGTCAGGCGTATCAGGTCCGTATATGGCGGATAAGACAGTTGACGGCGATGTTTGAGCTCAGATTCACTAAAGTCATGATTGCTTAGTGCCAGCGTTTCATCAACAAGACGCTTGAGGCGTGTGGCGATTACTACCTGTCGCTTGTTCGGCAATATCTCCTGTAAACGAAAAAGGGTTGTTCGTGTCCGCTCAGAGCTCCTAAAATCAGGATAGAGGAGCATGCTCTCAGGCCGGAGAAATAATACGCGGTTAATTTCAATCGCACTAAGAACGCGAAAAGCAGCGGTGGTACCAATAAAGAGTGTCGACTTCTTGCCACGCAACTTCTGTCTTAGCTGCACCACGGCGTGTGCTCTTAAGGTATCTGCGTTGAGCTCAATAACATTGGCCTTGGGCAATTGACGGCGCAGGATGGTAGCAATCTTCTCGGTGCCCGGACCAAACAAGCGCAAATGCTTATTTTGGCAATAGGGGCACTGCTTTGGCATGTCGACAGTGTGTCCACAATGATGACATGCTAGTCGCTGACCTTTCTCGCCGTGCACAGTCAAGGCAACGTCACAGTTTGGGCAGGAAAGCGTGTGTTTACATTTCGTGCAAAGTACAGTCGACCATGTACCCTTTCGATTATGAAAAATAAAGATGTGGTCACGCTGGGCGAGCCAACTCTTAAGAAGAGTCAGTGCTTCAGTTGGTAGAAGATAATGGTTGCGACGATCGTCAAACGTTGAGGTGAGTACTTTTATTTTATAAGCTAACGGCTTGTCAACTAGTGACGTGACTTCACCAGTACGCAACCGATGCTGTAAATCAAGTGAAGACACACTACCACTGTAGACAAGGGAACACCGATGTATACGTGCCAACTCACGAGCAGCATAGCGATTATCAAGACGGGGATACTGCTCCCACAATTTGTGTGTTCCGTAGGATTCATTTTCGACAATAATAAGTCCTAGATTCAACCAAGGCAGGCAAAGTGCTTTCTGCGTGCCAATAATGACATTACTGGCTCCGTTCTGCACCTTGTACCAGGTGTCACTGTATATTGAGTCGGACAGAGCACTGTCAACAACTATACCCGTAACATTTATCGCGCGAAGTAAGCTTTGGAAGCGATGAGCCAGCGCTTTTTCCGGAATAAGAATTAAAACTTGCTTTTGACGTTTAACGACTTTTTGGACCAGCTGCATTAGTTCAATCCCACGTTCTGCTTTATCACCATGAATAACGGCTAAATGTAATGGGGTGACACTTGCTCTCGGCGAAAGTGTCAAATTGTGTAGCCTATTGCTGCTTCGTCTGTCTTTGAAATGAGTGCGACTCAGGCGAACCGATGGAAAAAACAGTCGCAACGTATAACCGAGTCCGCCCTGCATTGTTAAGGCAATCCAACGTGCGAAGGCAATCTGATGAGCTGTTAGTTGCCACTGGGAATGCAGGGCTAACTCCTTAGTTTGGAATTTAGATTTCTTGTTGTGCAGCTTGACAACAACACCAGAAACAAATCGTCTACCTAGGGGAATTCGAACTTGGGTAAAGAGTTCAGCAGTAATATTTTTATCAGACGGTACTTCGTAGGTATAAGTCTGAGGTCCCGTGGTCGGCAGTGGAACGGCGGGAGCTACCTCGGCGTATATTTTCTTTTTCGCTGCCATAACTCTTAGCCTGCCGCTTTATGAGAAGAAACTCTGTTTTAACTAACCACTTCTGGCACCTCTTGGGCCAGTATTTCATTCGGTGTCA
>CAYJQW010000016.1:4538-15297 GCA_964372635.1 uncultured Candidatus Saccharibacteria bacterium | reverse complement strand
ATGACTGGCCCGCCTTCGCATAAAGCTCCGACGTGCTCAGCCTTTGCCTTCGGCTCGCCTGGCGAAACGCCAGCCGAAGCCTTGGCGCAGGCTGGTCGGGGTGTTGGGAATCGAACCCAATCTACATGGTCCCAAACCATGCGTACTGCCGGTATACGACACCCCGAAAGTCAAAATGACTACTGACAACTAACCATTGACCCCGTCAGTTGTCAATTTTCAGCGGTCAGTTGTTGAAACAGCCCACGGGCTATTTGACGGCTTCTTTCAAAGTTTTGCCCGGACGGAACTTTGCAACTCTCACTGTTGGCACTTGGATTTCTTGGTTGGGATTACGCGGATTAACGCCGCGTCGGCCTTTACGCTCTCGAACTTCAAAGGATCCAAAACCAGTCAGATTAATCTTTTGGTTTAAAGAAAGTTTTTCAATCATCAGTTCAAGGAAGGCATTGATGACCTCTTCAACGTCTTTCCGTTGCTGGCGGGTTACATCAGTAACTTTCTCAACGAGTTCTTGCTTATTGATCATAGTATTATTTAAGCTTTTATCATTAATATTAACCAGAGTACAAATTTATATTGACTTTGTAAAGAGGATTTAAACCCCATTTATTATTGTGAGTAATTCGGGTAGTTCTATGGCTTAAGATGAGGCAGGAAAAATACGACGAACATGTTCTAGACTGGTTGTAATACCTTTAACAGGATCAACCTCTAACAGCAAAGCACCTATTTCCTTTGGGCCCTCATCATCAAATGTAGGCTTGGCTGGCATTTGTTGGATCATGCGTTTTAGAGGTATAGCTCGATCAACGCCGATGATTGAATGATAATTTCCATTCATACCGATATCGGAAATATAGCCGGTGCCAGCTGGCATAATCTGTTCATCAGCCGTCGGTACATGAGTGTGTGTTCCCCAAAGGGCCGTGATCCGGCCGTCTAAATACCAACCAAGACCTCTTTTTTCACTGGTGGCCTCCGCTTGAAAATCAATTAGAACAATATTGCATTCTTTAATATCGGCTTGCCCAAGTAATGTATCAATGGTCGTAAAAGGACTAAGCGGATGGTTCCTAAAAAATACTTGGCCCTGTAAATTAATGACGGCTATCCGCCAGGCGCCGTTGCTAAATATATGGTAACCTCGCCCCGGTGCGGTTTTAGGATAATTAGCCGGTCGGATAATAGGTAATTTTTTATTTTCCAGTAATGGAATACCAGCTTCATTATCCCAGGCATGATCACCGGTCGTGTAAACGTCAGCCTGCCACGCTTCGGCCTCAGTGAAAGTTTGCGGCGATATGCCACGTCCATGGGCAAGATTTTCAATGTTGATAATAACACTATCTGGAGCAAATTCAGATCTTAATTCCGGTAGTGCCTGTGTCACCGCAACTCGCCCGGGGCGTCCGACCACGTCGCCAAAAATCAGAAATCTCATAGAGTACTAATACAAATTAAAACTGTAGATACTTTAAAATTAATAAAAATTAGATCAGCTGATTTAGTGCACGGATGACTAGGCTTGAGTCACTATACTTTCCGATGTTACGGGTATAACTCTCCACTGGCCAGAGCGTTCAACTATATGCCCCGATACCTCAAAACCGCTGGCTAGCCTATGTCCGCCGCCGCCAAGCTTTTGAGCAATTTCGCTCACGTTCACTTCCTTATGTGGTTCACTTCTTAAACTTCCTTTAATTTTGCCCGGAGCGTACTCAGCTAGGAGTAAGGCAAACTTTGTTCCGGGCAGCGTGTTAAGTAAGTTCACAACACCTGAAAGATCATCGAGCGTTGCTTGGCATTCCGCCAGATCTTTATATGTAATCACAGATACGCTAATATCCGTCTCGGAATTTACCATAACTCGTGACAGGGCCCGTCCCCAAATGCGAAGACTAGGTAAATCTTTTTTCTGATAAGTTTCATGGGCGATATGGGACAAACGTGCTCCTTTTGTCATAAGTTCTGCGGCAATGCCTAAAATGTGGGGTGTGACTGAATCATGCATGAAAGAACCTGTATCAGTGAAAATTCCAGTTAGTAAACATGTCGCAATGTCGCGTGTGATAACTACATTATTTTCAGTAAAAAGTTCATATAATATATGAGCAGTGGCCGCGGCATCGCCAACAATTAAATTAAGTATTGTTTCTCCAGCATTGTCATAGTGATGATCGATACAAATACTGTTTGGATGGCGGTGAACCTCTTCTTTGAGATGCGTTCTGTAAAGTTGTGTGTAGTCAAGCAGGAGAACAGTGTCGTAATTTCGAGCATCTGGCTTTGTAGTCGTCAGCTCAGAAAAACCAGGCAGAAAATCTAGGTGCTCCGGAGCTGGATCAGGTATATAAACAGTGGCGCGTTTTCCTTGTAGACGCAGGGCATTAAGTACAGCCAGAGAAGAACTAATAGCATCACCGTCAGGATGCTCGTGCGTGCCGATTAAAACATTCTGTGCCGAGCGTAAACGATCCATAATAAGACCAACAGTTCGCTCATGACCATGCAAGAGGCGCTTTGGTTTATTAGCCTGTGCCGAGCTGGTCAAGTGTTTTATCGATGGTTTCTGCGTATTCTGCTCCATAATCAATTCGTAATCTTATACGTGGTAGTGGTCGCAGGTCAAGCATACGATTAAAAGCGCCCTGAAGATCATAAAGTTGTGGTTTCAAGTGGTCAAGAATTTCCGTAGCTTGTTCTAGCGGGTAAACGTATAGCCAAATTGTGGTCATTGCTAAATTAGCTGCTGTTTCAACTCGGGAAATGGTGACTAAGACATCGGCTGGCATATCCGCTTCCTTTTGTAAGATCTCCCCGAATGTTCGTTGGATGTGTTTATCAATCTTTTTCATTCGATAATTCATAGATCGCGGGCACCTCGCATTTAGCGGCTAGGTTTTACTTTCTTTTTTAGTCTCTATTTTTTTATTTAGATCGCGGCGAACTTTCTCTTCACGATAAACTTCCAATATATCGCCAGCCTTAATTTTTCCTTTCCCTTCGTAGGTCAGGCCTATTTGATCACCTTGTGCGGCTTTAGAAATCTCATTATTAGCGCGTTGTAATTCTACAACCTTACCGCTGCCAATGCGTTCTTTTTCTTTCTTACCGGCCTTGCCATCATTTATCATTTTTTTAGCCGCGTGCCAAATAATTACTTGTGCGCCTTTCTCGACAACTCCGGATGCCACCTCAACGCCAATAATTTTTCTCTTGGGCGTGGCGAAAAATACTTTGAGTACTTTTAAAGTTCCGAGCTCTGTTCTAACTATGTCCGTTGGCAATCTTTCTTTAATAGCTTCACGTACATTATCAATGAGTTCATAGATAACATCATACTGTCTGACCGAAATGTTCTCTTTATCAGCTAGTTTCTTAGCCATGCCGCCGATGGAGGTGTTGAAAGCATAAATGAGTGCCTTAGCTGCTCGGGCTGTTAAAACATCAGAATCGGACACAGAACCCACGTCTGCTCGAATAATCGAAAGTCTAACATCGGCCGGTACCATGGCAGTTATTGTTGTTCGCAAAGCTTCAATAGATCCGCTAGAGTCAGCCTTTAAAACAAGGGCAAGCGTTTGCCTATCATCATCGTCATCAGCTTTATGCAATGTCTTGGCTGGTGCCCGCCGCTGTTGAGCCTTAGTCATCGCTTCCTCTTTAGCGTCTACCGCTTGCAGGATCTCTCCAGCTAGAGGCACATCATCAAGACCAATGATCATTATCGGCATACTCGGACCAGCTTGCTTAACTTCTTTTCCTCTAAAATCCATCAGACGACGAGCGCGGCCGGTACTTGAACCAACGACAACATTATCGCCTAAATGCAATGTTCCAGTGTGAATTAAGACCGTTGCTAGCGGTCCTAAATTAGTATCAAGATGACTTTCAATTACGCTTCCCAGTGCGGCTCGATCTGGATTTGCTTTTGGTGGTTCAACATCGCTGGCTAGTAATACCATTTCCAGAAGTTGATCAATACCCGTTCCTTTTAAAGCGGATATTTCAACCATGACCGTTTTACCACCCCATTCTTCAGGCTGTAATTCAAGTTGTTCGGCTAATTCTTTTTTAACCTTATCTACATTGGCAGTGTTCTTATCTACTTTATTAATGGCGACCACAATTGGAACCTTAGCTGCCTTAGCATGTTTAACAGCTTCTTTTGTTTGCGGTTTAACGCCATCATCGGCGGCCACTACGAGAATAGCAATATCAGCCAAAGAAGCTCCGCGCTGACGCATAAATTCAAACGTAGCGTGGCCTGGGGTATCAATGAAAGTTATAGTGCGTCCCTTGTGATCAACTTGATAGCCACTAATTGCTTGGGTAATACCGCCGGCTTCTTTCTTGGCTACGTTACTAGAGCGAATAGTATCGAGTAGTGTTGTTTTGCCATGATCAACGTGACCCATAATAGTCACTATCGGTGATCGATCTTTCGTCGCCTTTGGGTCCTTTTTTAATATCTCCTCGAGCTTCTCTGGTGTCAGAAAATCTTTTTCAAGCTTGCCTACATCTTCCGTTGTTTGATAACCAAGGTCTTGGGCAATGATGGCTGCGGTGTCATAATCAATGTCGTCATTTAGATTAGCCATCACACCGTTTTTAAGTAGGACAGCCAATATATTTCCCACTGAAACTTCAAGAGCGTCAGCAAAATCTTGGACGCGGACAATTGAAGGAAGTTTGATAGTTTGACCTTGCAACTCATGGCGGCGCTTTTGATCATTTAAATATTTGCGAATCCGTCCAACTTCATTTTGATCAAGATTCCGTTGATCTTCTTCAATGCGCACATTAACTTGCCGGACAATATCTTGAAAATCACGTTCGGACAAACCCAGCTCTTGCTGGAGCTCAGCGATTTTGGTCGTATTGCGACTGCGCGCGTGAATCTTTGCCATATCTAATTAAACTAATAGAATACAGAATAAGTGCTTTCTTAGCAAGAAAAAAGCACCAGCGTTTAAGCTGATGCAAGGTAACTTTAGAAAAAAATAGTCAGGCCGCGAGCTTCTCCGATAACATCGACTTCAAACTCAACACCTTTATTAATGAAGATGAAGTTATCCTCATTTATAATATGCTTAAGCAATTCTCCATTCTGAAAAAGTTTTAAGGTAAGTGTGCCGGCAAATATCAGGGTTAGCAGACTTGACCATGTTTTCATTCGATGCCTTTCGGTCATTAATAAATTCATGGTTTCTAAGTCAGTGTAGCGAGTGTTCCAATTGCGCCATGTATACCCTAGACCTTCACCGGGTATAAATAACTCTTTTTGAGGTTGGTGACAAATGGTGATGCCATCGGCTGATGGGCTGGTTAGTCGCCACGATCGAATAATCTGCGGCGGTAAATCAATCCCGGCGTCGGCTGCTGTTAAGGATACAGTTGCGGTTTTTGCGAAAGTTTTAGCAATAGCCTGTCGATAAACCGTGCAGGTATGCACGCCATCTGCCACATATACATATTCCCATAAGCCAGCAGGATTAGTTTTGAGCTTATATTGGTCTGGACCATACTTGCCATCATTTTCTTTGGCATACCACCGTTTGAGCATGAATAGCCCGTTGTTGTAGCCGGGATATTCTGGCCAAGGAAAAAATGGCAAGTTATCTCCGATCAGCCACACACCACCCGCCGCCTTCATCTCCTCAGTAATTATGCCTATGTTATAACCATATTCCTGCCACGTTGTGGACAGCATGATGAACTCCCCCGGCCTGCATAGCCGATAATATAATTGGAAAGAACTTTACTTGCACAGTGCAAGCGGCCAGCTACTTAATACCAGATAATGCTATGAACGGCAAATGTAAGAGTAGAGTTCAAAACATCGGCTTATCGCCACTTAAGTGTTATCGCCGCACCTCTTTATGTGGCTTAAGCGTCATACTCCAGCAATTATTTATAGACCCCTTGTCGATGGCCGATAGCCAAAACAACAATCATCACCCGTTTCTTATGCACGGAATAAATAATCCGATATGGCCACACGCGCAGAGAATATTCATTCTTATATACTCCGCGCAGTTTTTTGCCGGCGAAGGGATCCTCAGCTAAGTAGTCGATGCTTTTCACTATTCTCTCTTGATGCCTCTTCGGTAATTTTATAAGCTGCTTCCTAACCGTCTGTTTCAGGATCACCTGATACATATACTATCTTTAGAAACCCAATTCTTTCTTTGTATCTTCCCAGGTGACAAAATCTTTACCCTTTTTCGCTGCCCTTATATCGGCAACTAATTTTGAATCAGACATAATTTCTAAAGTTTCCAACCACCCTTCCACCTCTGCTTGCGACATTAAAACCACCGGCTCTTCGCCGGCCAGAGTAATCGTAATCTTGGTTCCTGGTTTGGCCGCCTGCCGCAACAGCTTATAAAAGTTTT
Source organism: uncultured Candidatus Saccharibacteria bacterium (assembly GCA_964372635.1). Taxonomy (GTDB): domain Bacteria; phylum Patescibacteriota; class Andersenbacteria; order UBA10190; family UBA10190; genus CAYJQW01. Next base: position 8,896 of record CAYJQW010000016.1, on the reverse strand, counting down.
TTCGAGCTGCTGTCGCAGAAATAGTCGTTTTCATGTGCGTACATTATAGCGTACGTATTATATATTTGCAAGTGCATGTACAGTCCAGGACTCGTCTAAAAAAGCTCGTCCTAAATAAAAAAGAAAGTAGGCTTGAACCTAGATTTTAACCATCCGTCCGTCAAGTTTAAGCGACCGCTCGGCCGCTGCCAGGACGCGAACTACAGCAACGCCAGAGGCAAGATCAGTCAGCGGCGACCGACGGTGTAGTCGGATTGTGTCCAGAAAAGCCCGCAGTTCAAGGGTTAGAGGTGGGGTTTGGGAGTAGCGGGGATGGCTTACGCGAGCCTTACGGTCATAGGCGGTAATTTTTGATACTGCAGTTTCGTCCACCACAATCGATCGTCCATCAGCCACAATCACCAACCGGACTTCTTTACTCGGGGCAATCCAGGAGTGATGCAGCGTCACTAAAGGCCCACGTGGATAAATAAGTCGCATGAGAATTGTGTCGCGATTACCCCAGGCTTGCGTGGCACGAGGTTGCTGCCTTAGAATATCATGGACAAGTGAGATGCCATGTGGACCCCAGTCCCAGAGGACGCTGGTGTCCGGGCGGACCGGCCCGTGATTTACGCCGGCAAAATAAATCGTGTGCAGTTGCCGACCTGCCAATAGCAGCTTCGCTTTCCGAAACGCGGGATTGTACAGGTGGATATGGCCGACAAACACAATCGCGCCGGATTTTGTCGCCGCTCTTTGTAGCCGCACCGCCTCGACCAGGCTTGTTGTTAGTGGCTTTTCAATCAAAGTCGGCAAGCCCTGTCTGATAAATGGCAAGGCTACAGACGCATGAGTTGAGCCTGGTGTAGCAATAACCACCCCGTCTAGATTTTTTATCTTGGCTACCTGACGGGCTTCTTTAGCACTGTCGGCCACTGCGACCAACTTGACATTACTTATGTTCTCCAACGTCCGCTGAATATTTTTTCCCCAACGGCCAGTGCCAATGAGAGCAAGTTTAATCATATTAACCACTTTTGACACTAATTATTTAAATGTCGATAGTGGCCTTTGTTTGGATTGCTTTGGCTCCAACATAACTTTCTTGTGTTTGACACCATTTGATTGACCGAGCAATACCGGACCTAAAATCAACCAGTGGTGAATAGCCCAGCTCTGTGCGGGCTTTGGTAAGATCCGGACAGCGTCGGTTTGGCTCCCCAGCCGGATAGGTATCAGGATACGGAATTAGCTTATAGCCAGCCTGACCAGATGTAAGCTCAACAAAAACTTTTACTAAATCTCGCATGGCAATTTCATTATCTTCATTGCCAATGTTATAAGCTTCACCAGGTTTTCCAATCAATAAAACCTTTAAAAAACCGATCATAGCGTCAGTAATGTAGCAAAACGTGCGGGTTTGGTGTCCGTCACCGTGAACAGTTATATCTTCACCGTTTAAAGCTTGATATGTAAACATCGGAATGACACGGCGGTCGTTATGTTTCATACCGGGACCAAAAACATTGAAGGGCCGGACCATAGTTACCGGCACCTGCCACTTTTGATGATAAATAGTACAGATTGTTTCGGCGAGGCGTTTTGACTCGTCATAACAAGCCCGTGGACCAATACTTGAGACATGTCCGTGGTAGGTCTCTGGGGTGGGAATTGCCTTAGGGTCAGGGTCTCCATAAATTTCACTTGAGCTAAAGAAAAGAAAGCCTTGCAGGTTCTTACTCTTTCGGGCCAACTCAAGTAAGTTTTTAACACCGGTGACAGCGCTTTCAATTGTTTCCAGCGGGTACTTCATGTAATAAACAGGCGAAGCCAAACCGGCCGCGTGGATTATGTAATCAATATCTTCGCGCATCGGCAGAGGATAGGTTACATCGCCCCAGACATCCAAAATGTTTTCGCGATCGAACTCAAAATTGTCATCTTTTTGTTGTCCGGTTATAAAATTATCGACGGAAATTACTCTGACAGGCTTGTCGAAGACATTCTTGTTTAGGAAATCAAAGACGCCAAGAAAATATTTACCTAGAAAGCCAGCTCCGCCGCTGATCAGAACAGTTTTACCGGAAAGTTTTGGTGCTTCAAGCGCAAGACCTGCCGCAATCGTTGCCAGGTCTTCCTGAATAATAGGATGTGTAGGCATGACTATAGTTAACAGCTGACATCTAATATTTGACAACCGACATTGTCCACGTTTGATGCAACATCATATCAGTTAGACTTTCTTGGTCTGTGAAGACAGTAGGCGTGGGGCAGGTATGGGAATAATCCATTTCCCGCCCGCCTCAGTAAAATTGGCATGATTCTTCATAATCACTTCGGCAAAATTCCAGGCAAGAATCAGACAATGCGTTGGTGTGTTCTTAAGTCCCTCGGCTCCGGGTAGGCCTTTATACAAATATTTTGGACTTACTATTGGCACGTGGGTTCCTGGCATTACCCGTCCTTGTTTTAATGGCGCATCATCAACAATGCAATCAATATCGGCCGCGGTCAGGCCAAACGTATACATTAGCGTCGTTGCTTTGGCTGGTGCACCAAATCCGCAAATACGCCCCCCATCAGTTTTTATTTGATCAATAAGTTGGCGTAACTTTAGCTTATTTTCAACTATACGCTGCGCAAATGCCCGATAGACATTAACAGTGTTGAGCCCTAATGTTTCCTCTTGCTGCAGGATATTTTGCAGCCTTTTGGTGGGCTGGCGATCAAAAGATTCTTGGTCAGCTGAGTCATTTTGACTAGATACATAAACGCGGATAGAGCCGCCATGAACCGGAATACGTTCAACATCAAAAACTTTCATTCCATTCTCCGCAAAATACTTAACAAGAGGGGTGATGTGGTAATAATTTACATGTTCGTGATAGACGATATCGAATAAATTATTTTCCAGTAAATCACCAAGGTATTGCACTTCAAAAACAAAAACACCATTTGGTGTCAGCAGCTCTTTGACTCCCGAAACAAAGGCGTCTATATCATCTGTATGAGCAAAAACATTATTAGCACAGATGACACGCGCCGGTCCGTATTCCTGTTTGACGTCCCGCGCAACAGCAGGTGTAAAAAAAGCAGTCTTAGTGGCTATGCCTGAAGCATTCGCTTCAGCGGCCACATTAGCAGCCGGATCAATGCCAAGAATACGTATTCCTGCCTGCTGCAGAGGCTTTAACAAAATGCCGTCGTTGCTGCCGACATCGATAACTAAATCTTTTAGGGTCAGTTTGAAGCGGTCAATAATATGTGCTGCATAATCAGCAAAGTGCTGCACAAAACTTGGCGATGTCGAAGAAACATACAAGTAGTTTGAAAACAGTATGTCAGCGGATACCACGTCGCGCAGCTGAACTAAGTGACAATCTGAGCAATAGTACACATTAAGAGGTGCCATAACTTCCCTTTGTCCCATTTGCTGCTTTGTTAAATAGGCATTCGCTAGCGGTGTTGGTCCAAAAGACCAGACAAGGATAAGATTTTCTCCTTGGCACAAGCGACAATTGCTACGTGTGCGAACAATTGCCTGCGTTTCTGTTTTTTGTGCCTGTGTCATTTTAAGTTAGCCAATAGAAACAATCCGAAGTCAGCAAACAAAAAAAGTTGCTAAATTATCAAGCTCGCTGAGCCGCTTCTGCCGGGTCAATTAGCGTGACGCGAATAACATCGTTTTCATATTCGGCTGAATCACCTGAACGTGGAGTAATAGCCAAGAACTCGCTATCCTCTAAAAACTCCATGGCGTGAGCAATCATCGGAGCCGTGTAAAAAAGTTGGCCTGGTTTAATGATGTACTCTGTTTGTTGTGATTCATCAGCCATAAGTGGTTTGGCAGGTGTACTCTCACGCAAAACTTGCCTCTCAACATAGCGTATTTTACCGCGTACTAGGTAGCAGGTGTGAGAATCATGTTGATGATAATGATTAGCGCGCACGGTTCCTTTTTTCGAGGTAATACGCAGCACGCTACTTACTGAATCATGGTTTAGCTGCTCAATAACACCTCGATCGTCATCGGCCAGCACCTTTGGTTGACTGATAACATTTATTTTAGTCTGACTATCTTTTGTGTTCATACCAATATCAATAATTTACCCTTGGTGGAGGTTACTTAGCAGTCAGCCTTTAGAAAACACGGCATTCTCTAATCGTTCGACTCGTTCCGGAATGTCTTTCCAGTCCTTAAGCTTGGCGTCGATGGACATAACGACTTGGAGAATTGCAGCTTGACCTTTTTCTAGACTGTCTAATCGTTTTTCAATCCGGTGGAATCGGCTGTCGACATCTTCAAACCTAGCATCGATTGCTTCAAACCTAGCATCGATTGCTTCAAACCTAGCATCGATTGCTTCAAACCTAGC
>CAYJQW010000016.1:0-4438 GCA_964372635.1 uncultured Candidatus Saccharibacteria bacterium | reverse complement strand
ATCGACAAGGTCAAATCTGCGAGCCATTTCACCAGCGAGTATAGCAAGGTCGGCTTGTGTTGCCGGTTGGTTTCCATTGGTCTTCTTGAACTTTTTTGCCATAAACACACAATGCCATAGCAGTTAGCGAAAAACAAGCATTGTGCTGACAGCGTTAATAAAGCTGGAAATTATGCTCCCCTGCAAATTAATGCCTTTTATAAGCCATTATATGCAATAGATTAAACTACGATTGACAAATCATTGGGAAAGGAGTATGATATTATGTTCAGTGTCGGATTTGCTCTACTTGAACTAATTGTCCCTTCCCTGCCAACTACATAATCTTTGAGGAGAGAGCGGTTACGCCAGACGTCGTATTAAAGTCTGACAAGCAGCGGTTACGTGATATGTATATCTCTTTCTCTAACGAAAGATTATATGTCTCCTGACCGCTTCTTTAATTCAGCGGCCGGGCTAGATCAGAGGCCTGACGGCGAATAGTTCGTCACTAGACCTTTGATCTTAAGGAGAGATCCTTCACAACTCAATAGCAAAGACACTTTGTGTGTCTATTTAGCCAAGCACATGTCCGCATGTGCTTGGCTCTATTCTCATGGTAGTGAGTCATTGTGATTCGCTGTCGGGAGAAACAGTATTGTTCTTTTTTGGAAGGGAAAAATATGTACAACATCACAGGTCAAACACCGGTCATTCAGTTCACGAAGCAGCCCAAATTACTGCTTGCCAGATACGACGGCGAGCGTCCCGATGACTGGATCGTCCAGCTTTTTGGCACAAACGCCAAGGTATTGTGCCTCAAAGATGTCTGGCCGGAATACTGGGTCGAGGAAACTGTTACAGTCATCGGCGACATCGATTTGGTCGTTATCGCCCTAAGCCTGGTTATTAACGATGACGAAGAAGACGGCGCGTCGCCCGAGACAGTCATGGAATTAGCTGACCTTGTATCTACGATCAAGACCAATGAACCGGGGTTATTGGATTACATTTTCAACCACTCAACACCAAGCGAGCTCTTGAAGCCAAAAGTTCGATTAGATCTTGCCGTTCTCAAGGAGGAAATACAGCAATTCATCCTCCGGATTGAGTGCCTATAAGCAGTCAGGATTTCTGGGAAGCGCCTGGCATATTGCAAAAGCTTCCCTCATTTCTGTAGTCCATATAATACGTGTGGGTTACAGCTGATGACTTCAGCCACCATAAGGCTGTTGGTCACCTTACTGGAATCAGATCGGGAGACAGTGTACGGTCTTGTTCTTATATTCTGCGGAAGATAAGGACGTGATCTCTCTCCTCAAGAGCGCCGTTTTTCGGTCTGTATTATTTCCAGTCGGTCTGGCTTACAGCCTCATGGGGCTGTTTTTTTGTTGCCGAAAAATCAAAAACAACTAAACATCTCGGTCGCTCAACCATCTCAGGCGAGGTGGTCTCTCTATACATAATATTGACTGTGGGCAGAGCAGGACTACTTCCAGACCAAAATTATGGAGCTTGATAAGCCTATTTGGACATCAGAGCGACAAAAGGTGCCACAATAAATTCTCGTGCTCACTCCGTAGATGTGTATGCCCACGAAGCTCCAGTTATAAATTCAAAGCCGTCCCTATTTGCGAAATTGATAAACTGTTTTGATTCCGTATCCAATACGCGAATGTCGTCATTGCCCTCGCTTTCACTAACGAAGAGTATGTATCTTTGCGCCGGTGCCCACTGTTGCCTAATAAGTCGCTCTGTGGTGGGAATAGTCTCCTTTATGTTCCGCAAGCGGTCAAAGATATTGAGACCTGACTCAGTACTAAAAAGCAATTTGGAACTGTCGCCAGACCAGAGAATGAGAAAATTCTCGATGGAGTCACCCTGAAATACCCGAATAGGGTATTTTTCCCCTGATTCTATATCAATGTAACCAAAGTTGTCAGAACCATTAGGGTATTTTTCCCCTGATTCTATATCAATGTAACCAAAGTCGTCAGAACCATAAGGAAAGTATCTAAAATCGGGGGAGAGATTTATAGCATAGTAGGCAAATTGAAAGCTCTTGAAGGAATTTCTAACAAATATGTTATTTCTTCCTTCGTCTGACAGAAGATCAATAATCCCAATCTCAATGAATGACTGTATATCACCTTCAAAATTGACAGTGCCAAGCCAATTCATAAATGCCAGCTCACCAGTTTCATAGTTGAGAGCAAGCTCGGATATATTTTCCGAGTAACCCACAGACTTAACTACTTCATTAGTGTTCAGGTCTATTAGCTGAACTTGACGGTACACATCCCCCTCTACAATATACATTTCTGGTTTCCAGGGATGGATTAACCAAGTGATGAGTGTGCAGTCTTTGCCACTGCTCCAAATTTGTCGCGGCGTATTGTCAGCAAAGCTAACCGCGTATAGTGCTTCACAAAAATCTAAGCTCGGGTCAATCTTACTTCCATCATATGCGCTACTGTTGTTGACCTGAAAAATTATCAAGTCGCTCGCGCCATTATATTTAACTTGGTGACTATCAGGTAAGGCTCCAAAAGAAGTAGAATCGATTGGCAGAGTAGTGTCTATTGACACTTCTTTAAGACTTTCGCCAGTTATGTGGTCAATTAATTCAGCAACAATACCCTCTCCATTGTAATGCCACGCGAACACGCTATCTGGCTCTCTGTATGATGAAATACCTTCGTCTGCCAGTTTTTCCTCGTTGTTCTCAGCTCCCGATTGATTGTCACTCTGCGAGCTATTGTTCCCAAAATAAACAGAGGCTATAACTGCGACCCCAATTAGAACGGCAACTAAAACTAATGTCATAACAGCATTAGGAATTGATTGCAGAACTCCTTGGCTCTTTTCTTCCTTATGTGGTCCCTCTGTTCGATCCTCTTCCATATTCTGATATTAGCTTAGAAAAATTTATCAGACCATTCTTATAGCATAGAATCCGTATTACCATCTCTGATACGGTACAATAGGAATATGCAAAAGCTCTACTGCTATGTGGACGAGACTGTTCAGGACGCACAATCCAATGTGTTGATTGTGGTTGTCGTAGTCAGCGAAGAAGAGCAATGCCAGCTTCGCCAATAGCTCATTGATGCCGAACAGGATGCAGGTATTGGTTTGAGAAAATGGCACGATGCCAGCCACGATCGACGGATAAAATTATTACAGATGGTTCTAGACCAGGGCATCGCCAAAGGAGATTTATTTTACAGCTCATACGAAAATACAATACCCTACTTCTTCCCACTACTAAATTTGGTGACGAAAGCGATTATGGCTAAGGCAAAAGGGCAATATAAAACAAAGGTGTATGTGGATGGCATTGACCGTAAGAAGGCGAAGGAGCTAACTAATGCCCAGCGGGTTGAGAGTATATCGTTGGGACTGGTCAAAATGCGGCGGGATGAAAGTGAGCTGCTTATCAGATTAGCTGATAGATGGGTTGGCTGCGTGAGAGCAGTAATTCAAAAAAAATCGTTGCACAAGCCCTGAGTTTGTCGAAGGGCGGGCAGAGCAGGACTACTTCCGAACTGAAACCATTAAGTTAAACAAGCGTATTTGGACGCCGGAGAAAGAATAGGCTCGGTACCGATTGCGAGAAGCAAAATAAAAAGCAGAAGCGAGCCAAGTAATTTTTACTTCACGCCACTTCTGCTTTGCGATTGATGTTTCAAAGAACACGGTAGACATTGTAAATCTCAACGGAGGCAATTACCGATTCCCACGGTGTTTCAAACACAAAAGCGAAACTGCTGCGTAAAGCACTGTGAATTGCCTCTTCGTCTGTATCAGCACTGTCTTCGTCTTGTTTATCATCTTCCTCTTCGTTGGAAGGAGCAGAAGTGCAAAACCCTAGCTCGTAAATCACGTCACCGCTGGCCGGGTAGCGTGTAAGTTCATCTTCTTCCGGGCCAAGCATTCCAGTGTCTTCGACGTGTATGTCGTCCTTCCAACTGTCAGCCGGGTCTGGGTGAACAATTCCAGTCCTTAACTCCGCTCCGCCATGACGCAACTTCATAACGCTTGGGCGTGATTCACGACTTGGATAACGAAGGTCACTGCGACAGATGAGTACGCCTCGCTCAGCAATCTTCTGCAACTCTTGTTCTAGCCTTCTTTCACACCCATCATTTGCCTTCCTTAATAGCGACGAGTATTCTTCTGCATCTTTAACTGGATAATACTTGGGCGCATACGGTAGATACTTATCGTAGATGGGCACCAATTGATTTCCCCGCGCTGCTTCAACTAACTTTTTCCAAAGCTCCTTTTCTCGCTCGCCGTATAACACAATCGTTTCGATATCTACTGTCACGCTTCCCTGCGGAGGAAATACAAGTTCGCTCAACACTGAGTTATTAAGTAACAAGTAGTGCATTTCTGTCCTGTCAAGACCCCACTTTCTCGGACACTCTGTCCGGGAATTTTTGTGTAGCGTAGA
>CAYJQW010000015.1:0-16546 GCA_964372635.1 uncultured Candidatus Saccharibacteria bacterium | reverse complement strand
TCTACGCTACACAAAAATTCCCGGACAGAGTGTCCGAGAAAGTGGGGTCTTGACATTCAAGAGGTTCAGCAAACATTTTTTTAACCTTTAAGAGTGAATCGAAAGTGTATATTCTGTTTTCAACGATCAAATAAAGAACAGAGCTGTCTATTTAAAGACAAAAGTTTATGTTGTGTCAATAAGGAGACGGAAATGTCTTAACATTATTATATGGTTGGCATGGGTCTTAGCAAGATATCTCAAATTAATCGCCAAATTCCTATAATTTAATTTTAGTCTGATATGATCCTGATAACCAAACTTTTTTCACAGCGTGATAGTGGCTTGATTGCGAACTACGCGCCTATAATCCCCAAAATTTGCTGGCTCATCCCACTTCGCAGAATACTGTGAAACTCTGTTCAACTCGCCCATGGGACGGATTACCCGCGGTGTTAAACCATGGGCGCAATCCAATGGGGCTTAACAATTTTGAAAAATCATTTTATCTGATCAAGTATGTTTTTGATTTCTTCGAACATAGCATTAATCGTATTAGTAGAGTCAGAGACCGAGTTACCCTAAAAATCAACTGGAAAAATTATCAAACCCTAGATATATTTATTCTAATGTTGCTTGTTCTTATAAAGAATCTTCTTCATTCTTCTGTTTCTTGGTTTGGTCTGTTAATTATATTTACAGTTGTTGCGCTTAGCTGCGGCACGAACTTTATGTCAGCAATGTCAGCCATACATATTGGAGATATGAAGTGTGCTGGTATGTTTGCCAGTGAATTTTTTGTTTCTCAGAAAGACTTAGACTCAAGTTTGGCTTTAGCCTTCCTAACATCCATCCTGTTTTTCTTAGCGGTTTGGATCATTGTGTTGATGAGCCAATTGATATCAACACGATGTATCGTTCATCGTTTGCTGAAATTTCGTAATATTCTTCTGCGACCCCAGGATTGTTATTTGCTAAAACAATTCTCACAAGGTATTCTCCACCCTCAAATTTACTAGTGCTTATTTTCCGTGCTGACGCTGCTTTTTGTGGCGTCAATTAAGCAACGTCTTGTTTTTATTCGTAACACTTCTATGAACCAAAAAATAACAACAATATTATTGCTCGGCGGTGCGGTTGCCTTGGTTGGATACTTCTATCTCGACTCGCATGGTACCAGACTGAGCGAACTCCAACCAAAGTTTGGCAAAGATGCTCTGGCGGCTAGATTCGAGTACTTAAGCAAACAAGGAACTAACAGCTGCGGGGGAGGTAAGGATGTCGTAAAGTCGCTGGCTGACGATGGCAGCATGCAAGGTTCATGCTGTGGCGCTATGAGCCTGCATAGTTATGAAGAGCAGATAGAAGGACTCAAAAAATATACTGACTACGACATTATTCCTCCTGATCCATATGACGTTGCCGTAGATTGGGCAAAAGAAATGATTGCATACAGTGAGGCAAAAATCTTATCTCCCGAGCAACAAGCTATTTATGATGCTGCCATGGAAATGTCAGAGGAAGGTCCGTGCTGTTGCAAGTGCTGGCATTGGTATGCCTACGAAGGCTTGGCAAAAAAACTCATTATCGATGATAACTTTTCGGCTGAACAAATCGCCGAAGTCTGGGATTTATCCGATGCCTGCGGCGGCGAGCATTCCCATTAATTTTTAATCATTATTTCTATGAACCATGAACCTGAGCTGGATGGCTCGCCAACAGAAGAAAAACCGACCAAAGCGCTGCGAAAAAAGCAGCAGAGGGAAGATCGCCAGCGACAACAAGAACAAGCACGGTTAGCAGCTCAACGTAAAAAGACTATTACACGGGTATTGCTTTGGGGTGTCCCACTTGTTTTAATTGTGCTTGGTGTATGGGCAGTAGCCCGTTCACCTAAGACATCGAACGAGGATAATCCACTTATCTCTCGCCGCGGTATTCACTGGCACCCTAATCTCTCCATCACTATTAAAGGAGAACCAGTGACCATCCCAGCCAACATCGGTCTAGGTGCGGTTCATTCGGACACTCATACCCACAAAGAAAACGACAAGATTCATCTAGAAATGAGTCGCTCTGTCCGCGAAAGCGATACCAGGCTGGGCGTGTTCTTTAACGTGTGGGGTAAGGAGTTCAGCTCACAATGCATCCTTGACGCTTGTAATAGTGAAGAAGGTGTGGTCAAGATGTTCGTGAATGGCGATGAAAACTTTGAATTTGAGAATTACAGAATGAAAGACGGCGATCAGATTGAGATACGCTATGAATGAAATTTCTTGACTATATACCCCTAGGGGGTATATTTACATCATGAAGCAAGCAACTAAAAAGAAAGCCCTGCGCCGCTTGAAGATCCTGGAAGGTCAAGTTCGGGGTCTCCAGCGGATGGTAGAAGAAGAGGCGTATTGCGTCGACATTATTACGCAAGCCTCCGCCGTCAAAGAAGCCCTGTCTAGTATTGAGGATTTGATTCTTGAAAACCATCTTTCCACTCATGTTATTGAGCAGATGAAATCCGGCAAAGAAAAGAAGGCAGTTGAGGAAATCCTGAAAGTGTACAAATTAGCGCAAAAGAAGAAGTAGTATGAATCACGAGAAATATAAACACATGCACGGCCAGTCTACATCCCCCATGAAGAAAGCATCCTTCGAAGTGCCTCTGAAGGACAAAAAACAAATCGCTGAAGGTACGTGGACGTTCATCTTTGAGAAGCCAGCAGGATTCAAGTTTAAGGCTGGTCAACACATACGAATGACCCTCATTAATCCTCCTGAAACTGACAGCAAAGGTAACAGCCGGTTTTGGTCCATCGCTAGTACGCCGCAAGAATCAGATTTGGTTTTTGCCATGAGGATGGGGAAATCAGCATTCAAGCGTGTGTTGAAGGATATGAAGATCGGCGGGAAGGTTCTTCTCCAGATACTGCTCGATGTGCCCCACGGGGCATTCGCGTTGCATGATGATGCTTCTCAGCCAGCCGTCTTCCTCATCGGCGGCATTGGCATTGTTCCAGCGTACTCAATGATTAAAGATGCACTCGAGAGAAAGTTGTTGCATAAAATCTTTCTGTTCTACTCAAACCGGCGACCAGAAGACGCGCCTTTCTTAGATGAATTAGAACAGTTAGTTAAACAGAATTCCAACTTCAAACTGATCGCCACCATAACTGAACCAGCAAAGTCAGCCAGATCATGGCCAGGAGAAACTGGCTTCATAAATCAGGCCATGCTCAAGAGATATGTAAACGATCTGCAATCTCCGATGTATTACATTGCCGGGCTGCCGGAAATGACCAGTGCCATGAAAAAGTTGCTGGCTGACGTAGGGGTCAGTGAAGACAGCATACAGGCTGAAGAGTTTACCGGGTTTAATCTGAATGATCTTCCGAATGACGAGAGTGTCAGATGGAAGAAACAAATTGTACTTAGCGTAGTCGCGCTGATCGTTATTGCCCTGGTTATATTACATATTGCTGCCGCCAATTCACTGCAGAATATTGTGTCATTTAACAATCCGCTTATCTACATTTTTCTGGCACTCATGCTTGTTATTGTTCCTTTCAAACTCAAGCATTTATTGAGTTTCTTGCATGGGAAGAAGTAATTTTATGGATCACGTACATCATCACCAAAGCAATACATCGGACGGCCACACGACCTATACTTGTCCCATGCATCCAAATATTCGGCAAAAGACGCCGGGCATGTGTCCGGAGTGTGGAATGGCGCTCGTCGAAACCAAAGACCAGCCTTCGCATCGGCCGTCGCCAAGGCTATGGCCGACAGGCAAGGCTACCGGTCGGCACAGTGAGGCAGCTCACGATAGCAATAATGGCAAACACGCAGGTCACAGTACTAATATCTTTGCCAAGAAATTCTGGGTGAGTTTAGCTCTGACTATTCCCATCGTTCTGTATTCGCCTTTGCCGCAAACTTTTCTCGGTTGGTCACCTCCAATATTTCCCGGTTCAACATTTATCCCAGCCCTGTTGGGTTCAATAGTTTTCATTTATGGCGGGTGGATATTTCTATCCAGTGCCTGGCGTGAGCTCAAAGGCAAAGCGCCTGGAATGATGACGCTTATATCGCTGGCAATTGTGACAGCGTATTCGTATAGCGTGTTTCAGGTGCTTCGCGGCCAAGAAGAAACACTGTTTTGGGAGTTAACTACCTTGATCGTGGTGATGCTGCTTGGTCACTGGATGGAAATGCGAGCGGTTAAAGGAGCGCAAGGAGCATTGCAAGAGTTATCTAAACTTTTACCCGACACTGCCGAAGTCGAACGAAACGGCCCAGCCTCCGCACAAGGCTACGGTGGGCAAAGAAAAACAGAAACGATTGCACTCGATCAATTAAAGTCCGGAGATGTTATCATCGTTCGACCCGGTAGCAAAGTGGCAGCTGACGGTGAAATTATTGAAGGCGAATCAGACATTGATGAGGCGCTGGCTACTGGTGAATCAAAACCAGTGCAAAAGAAAATTGGCGATTCCGTGATTGCTGGCACGATTAACGGTGATGGTTCTCTGCGAGTCAATGTCACCAAGATTGGCGAAGATACATTCTTAGCCGGTGTCATGCGTTTGGTGCAGGAAGCGCAAGCCAGCAAATCAAAATTACAATTACTTTCAGACAAAGCTGCGTTTTATCTGACGGTAATTGCCGTTGTAATCGGACTACTCACGCTATTTGTATGGCTACCTCTGCGTGGTGCAGATTTTGCATTTTCACGTATGGTGGCAGTATTGGTGATCGCGTGTCCTCACGCTCTTGGCTTAGCAATTCCATTAGTAGCATCTATTTCAACAACGATGGCTGCTAAGAATGGTTTTCTCGTTCGCCAGCGGTTAGCACTGGAAGCGGCACGCAATATAGATGTAGTGCTGTTTGATAAAACAGGAACCCTTACGAAAGGGGAGTATGGTGTGACAGATGTGTTTCCTATAAGTGTGGCTGATAAAAATGAGGTGTTACGGTTAGCCGCCGCCGTAGATGCCAAATCAGAGCATTCGGTGGCCCGAGCTATCGTGAAAAAAGCGCAACAAGAAAATATAGAATTAGAAAATATAACCAACTTCAAACGTCTACCTGGTCAGGGTGTTAGTGGTCTCATTGCAGATCAGACAGTTAAGGTCGGAGGACAATCATTGTGGGATGAATTAGGCTTATCTCTTACTGTAGAAGCTAGGCAGAAGATTGATGCCGAAAACAAGACTGGCAAAACAATAGTTTATGTTTTACAAGAAAATATTTTAGCAGGTGTAATAACGCTTGGTGATGTAATTCGCGAAGAGTCGCACGATGCCATTGCTCAATTGAAAAGTCAAAACGTTCAAGTTGCGATGGTAACGGGAGATTCGCAGGCAGTGGCTAAGTGGGTATCCGAAGAACTTGGCATTGATCAATATTTCGCCGAGGTGTTGCCAGAGCACAAGACAGACAAGGTTGAAGAGTTGCAGCGGCAGGGCAAAAAGGTAGCGATGGTCGGTGATGGGATCAATGATGCTCCAGCCTTAACGCAGGCAGATGTTGGTATAGCTATTGGCGCTGGGACAAATGTAGCCATAGAGTCGGCTGGGATTGTGCTCGTAAAGAATGACCCGCGAGATATTCCTAAAATTATCCGACTTTCTCGATTAACTTACACCAAGATGATTCAAAATCTGTTCTGGGCAACCGGTTATAACATTGTCGCTCTGCCGTTAGCTGCCGGTGCGGCTGTGGCGTGGGGGATTGTTCTTAATCCCGCTGTTTCTGCAGTATTTATGTCACTGTCCACCGTTATTGTAGCGATCAATGCTGTGCTTTTACGGCGGAAATCTTTAGCAACCACTTAATTATTTATTAACGTATCCTATGACTAAAAACACGCAACTTCTCTTTGTTGGCGCAGTTGTTCTGGTAGGTCTGCTTGGTGGCTGGTACCTAATCAAGCAACGTACCAACTCGGTGCAAAATCCTATAACCCACGAAATGATGTCTATGGGCGAGGAATCTTCAAGTAAGCCAGTGGTGCAGAGTCACCGCAGCTATACGCTTCTCTCTGATTTAGCTGAAACGTATCAACCTAAAGTACCAGCTTTATATACCTTCTCCATTATTGATGATCAGGGGAACACCATAAGGGACTTTCAAACAGTCCACGAAAAAATTATGCACGTGATCGTCGTGCGCAAGGACTTAGCCGAGTTCCAGCACGTCCATCCTGACTTTAATACACAAACCGGTCAGTTCACGTTAGCCAACCTTACGTTTCCATCGGATGGGCAGTACCGTATTTTTGCTGACTTTACACCTACCGGTACCCAGATGGGTCCTGACGGCATGCCGCTCGAAGTTACTTTGAATGAAGATATTAGTGTGGGTAATGTAGCTACCTATAAACCACAGCTGCTAACAGAGACTAGCACAACGCAGAACTTCCAAGGCTACGAGGTACAGCTTACTACCAACCCAACCCCGATTACTGCCCAAGCAACGACAATGGTGTCCTTCACTATTCGCAAAGACGGCAAGCCTGTCACGAACTTAGAAAAATATCTAGGTGCCTTAGGCCATAGCGTAGTCTTAAGTGAAGGAGACTTAGAGTTTATACATGCCCATACTCTTAATGAGTACATAAACAAGCAAAGCGGCACTATAGATTTTCATGTTGTTTTTCCCCGGAATGGCAAATATAAACTCTTTACCCAGTTTCAACATCATGGGCAAGTCATCACTACTTCTTTTGTCGTAACAGTTGAAACTTCTTCCAATTCAAGCAATGGAGATAGAATAATGCCGGAGATAGATCATAATATGCACATGATGCGCTAGAAGTTTAATAGGTTTAGTGGCCCAATCAGTTTCTTGAAATCTGCACCTTGGGGTACAGATAATAGCACCAATCATTCAATACCCCAAAGGGCAGATCAATATTTGAGTTAGCAATCTACTCCTGAACCAGACCGCGGACATCATAGATTTCCACTCGTGGGCCAGCAAGCTGCCAAGGTTTCGGCTCAATAAGAAAAACTTGTTTACCTTGCTTTCTAATGGAATCGTAAAACTCGCGATAAGAAGCGGTAGTTTCTGGATACAACTTCATAGAAGTTGTATCAAAGTAACGATCGACTATTCTCGAGTCCATAGCAATAAAGTCAACGTTTTTATCAGTCACCCATTTTTCTATTGGTGTTGCTCGGTCGTGAGATACTTCTGGGTCTTCAGAATTAAAATTTGCATAAACTTCATTAAGTCGTATCACCTTCCAATTTACGTCATCAATTTCTAATAGTTTTAACGGGCTGTGCTGTAATATAGTACTGCCATATGGAATATTTTCTTCTGCCCACTTGACAGCTATTTCATGCGTTGATCCGCCAGCATATGCAGAAATAAAACCACCAACGGCCCAACTATTAACAGCCAATGCAGCCACTAAAATAGTATAGGCAGCCAATGGGGGTAACCATGGCATGGGCTTCCAAGATAATGTTCTAATTTTATTAATACCATAAGCGGCTAGCAGGACTACTAGTGGTGTCAGTGACATTAATCTCTTAACAGCATACAATTTAAGACCAGCAGTAATCGCAACCCAAACAATAACAAATAAGACTCCAAGCATCACAACTACAACCCAATCTTTTTTATAAACGGCCCAAGCTAAACCAACTAAAGCCATTAGGCTTACTAGCAAACCCGTTTCCCAGACAAAACCTGCTGAGGTAAATGGTAGCCCCCAATCACTCGACTGATTGTAAAGTGTCCACAATATACCATCTCTAGTATGTCCAAGATCACCAGCTTGGCCTCGTAAACTGAGCTGCTGATACACAGGTATATTTTTTTCGTACTCTAATATTACTCCAGGGCTTACCATAAAAAACCCAATGGGAATTAGCGCTAGAGCTATTAAAAATGCCGGTCGAAGAATTCTATTTAAAGAGATATTTTCCTGTTTGACCCACCCAGCATGTGCCAATAACAAAGAGGCCCCGATAGCTAAGGCCCATAACTGAGTGGCACCGGATGCGCCAATCAATAAGCCAGCTAGTAAATATGATCTTGCCCGTCCCGTCTTCCAGACACTCAAGGAAACCAGGACGACTAACATCATAAGTGTTACTCCAGGTATTTCGGCATGAGCATAATGAGAATATTTAACATGAAGTGGTGCCATTGCCATTAAGGCCGCCGCAATTAAACCAACGGGTGTTCCTCCTAAACGCTTTCCGGCGACAAAAACGAGCCAAACCAGCAACACGTTAAGACAAGCACCAATACCACGTGACACCCAATAGAAGTAATCAACTGGTACATCTTGCGATATAATTTTCAATGGCCAAATACCTAACGAAAAAAGATAAATTGATAAGTGCGGATAGCGTGAGTCTGGAATACTAAACAGAGGGAATCGTCCGCCTTTGACTAGTTCAATGGCAGGAGATACAACCTTATTTTCATCTGACCATACTGTGTGGTTGATACCCCAAAACCTGACTAATAAAGCCATCAGCAAGATTGCTGTTAAAGCTAAGGTAGAAAACTTCATACCAAATCGCTGAATTTTCGCCAAGCGTTCACACTAACTTCACGAAGTTTTGATAGTGGGATTCTAATAAATTTAAGCTCCCCAGGATTTTTACGATCCTCAATATTTTTTGGCAATCCATAAAAATCCTTAAAACCATAGCGCAAAACTTTTGTTCTTCTCTCCTTAAGCGGCAAATCCTCCAGCCAAACTTTTTCATTCCACCTCGGAACCATTATGACCAGCATAGGTTTTAGTAATTGCTTCCATCCCATCAGAAAAAACTTATGATTAATCTTAATAACACAATGATCTATTTTAGTTTCGGTAACGGTAATAGTTGTTACGACAGGAATTCCGAAAAGGCCAACGTTGATGGCTTTAATTACCTTCTCTGTATGTTTAATAATGATGTTTAGGCTATGTGATTTCATCCAGGAAAATACCGGAAGTTTATATGTTAATAACAAAGCTCCCATTGTTTCGTTTTCATACAGGATTTTGGCATCTGTATAACCATCATGAACAACCATCAAGTGCTCATGATCCCAATAATTCCACCACACAGCCGCCGCCGCTGCATTCACGTGACGTTCGTTCTCATCTTCAAAAACAATCATTGCACCAATGGAATAATAAGATTATCTCCCTCTAGTTCGAATACATATCGTTGTAAGCGGCGGCCAGGTAAAGAATACGATAATGACTCTCCGGTCTTAATATCAAATTTCCAATCGTGCCATTTGCAGCGAAACTGACATTTTTTCCAATCAACATCAAATTCTCCACCCATGTGGAAACAGACAGAAGACGTAACAATAATTTCACCATCTATATATAATGCTGTCAATTCATCGCGCAGCTTATCAATCCACTTGGTGACGCGCCGTCGTCGTTTCAACTCTTTAACACTACAAAAAACTAGTTGTTCTTGCTTCGTCATATGTTAAGCATTATATACTAATTTTATTAGCAAAACGCACGGTGCTTGCCCTGTTTTTTAATAGGGGATACTGTCAAGTTCCATGAAGTTCATTCTTCCAAAGCAATATACTGGGAAGATTGTTAAAAAAGAGAAACTGGCAAAGTTTGTAATCAAATTAACCCTTGAATCTAATAAACCACTCGTTTTTAGGGCAGGTCAATATGCCAGTTTAATAATTGGTCAATATCGTCGACCGGTATCATTTGCTACTCCGCCTGACGTTGCATTATTTGAATTTCTACTTGATATTTCCCCAGGTGGCATCGCGTCTCGCTGGTGCGAACAAGTAAAGACAGGAGACACAATAGATTTTTTGAGTCCATATGGACAATTTATTTTAGAAACGAATAATCGACCTCGTATTTTGATTGCAACCGGCACGGGCATAGCTCCTTTTAAAGCGCAGTTACTAAAAGACCAGATGAAGCAAATAACCTTTTTATACTTTGGTGCCAGCCCCAAGCTTCATCAGAAGATGGATAAAGAGTTTGAAAGCATAACTATGCGTCAGCCTCATTTTGAATTCATTCCAGTTTGCCATAAGCCTTCTGCCGGCTGGTACGGCGTTGTCGGACACGTTGTGGATGTCGTACTAGTTCGGACAAAGAATATTAGCCAATACGACTTTTATGTATGCGGTGGGCCAGATCTCATTGAAGAGGCTATGAGTAAATTAGCAGTGAGAAAAATTTTACGCGAACGTATACACATTGAGCAGTTCACAAATCATCAAATATCATATATATAGATAATATGAGAGTTGAGGTTATTAGAGATCTTTGTATTGGTGCCGCAACTTGCGCACATGTTGCCCCAAAGACTTTTGAAATTGACGAAGAATTGAAATCTGTTGTCAGAGAAAAACTTGGCGACGATGCCGAAGCTATTATGCAAGCTGCCCGTGTCTGCCCAACCTTAGCTATTCGCATTTATGATGATAGTGATAAGCAGATATTTCCGCCGACATGATTTAGCGGACAACTAAGGGTATGCCTAAAATTAAAAGTTGCTCCTTTACACCTTTACTAATCAGGTTAGGATTCCACAGTGGATTAAATGTAATTTCAACAATACATCGCCAACCGGTGCATTCAGCCTGAATTTTTTTTGTAATTATTCCCTTGAAATATTCCTGCAAAGGACATACCGGGGAAGTTAACGTCATCAATATTACGACTGACTTTTTCTTTTCCTTAATTCCTATTTTATAAATTAAGCCAAGATCGAATATTGAAAAACCCATTTCCGGATCAAGAATATTTTTTAAAACACCCTCTACAATTTTTTTTGAAATTTTAGATTTCATAGAGACACGTAGCCATCTTTCTCGATCTGATCAATTATTTCGATTGACCCTTCTCTCTTTACCACACCATCACGAACGACAACCACCCTAGTTACTGGTAAATATTTCATTATTCGCTGGTAGTGAGTGATAAGCAGGACAGCTGTTTTAGGGTTTTTTTTCAGTAATAGTTTTACAGCTGAAGACACTATTTTTAGCGCATCTATATCAAGTCCGGAATCGGTCTCGTCAAGAATTACAAGCTTTGGTTCTAGCACAAGCATCTGTAAAATTTCTGCCTTCTTTTTCTCGCCACCACTAAAGCCTTCATTTAGTCCTCGAGCAATAAAAGTGTTTGGTAGTGCCAATACCTTGAATTGCTTTTTAAGGAGTATCAAAAAATCAGGAATAGTTAATTCCAGTTTATGTGTCGCGTTATACGCTAATCGCAAAAAATTACCCATAGTAACTCCAGCAATTTCTTGGGGATGTTGCCAGGATAAGAAGATACCTTGCTTCGCTCTTGCCTCAGGAGAAAATTTCAGTAAGTCCCGGCCTAAATACTTTACGGACCCTTTAACAACATTATAGGCAGGATTTCCAGCCAAGACATGAGCCAAAGTACTTTTTCCCGATCCGTTTGGCCCCATGATCGCTACGACTTCACCGGTCTTAACAGATAGATTAAGACCCTTTAATATTAACTTGTCTTCAATCTCAACCTGTAAATGAGAGATTTTAAGTAAGGCCGACATCTGTTTTTTTAGAAATTAAAGCTTCTTGCATTGTTTCTAGCGCCAGCAAACCACATTTAATTCTCATATGTGACAGGTTAGTCCCAAGCATTTTTTCAATATCCTTTAAGCCAAGACTTAACACCAAAGAAATAGGGCTGCCCACCACATACTCACTTAATAAGGATGCAGCCGCCACGCTGATCGCACAGCCGCTTCCATCGAATCTCATCTTTACTACATTATTATCATTTATATTGACTTGTACGGTGAACTTATCTCCACAAAATACATTTATTTTTGAAGCTGTCATATCAGGATTATTCGTCAATCCCTTATTTTTTGGCTGCCGAAAATGTTCTAGTAATTGTTCACGATATAATTGATCAGTAAATTTTTGATTTAATGGCATAAAACTGTCATGAAAAAATTTTTCTCGCTTCGTAGAGGGCTGATACTAAGGAGTCAATATCAGATGAGGAAGTATACAAGCCTAGGCTGGCTCGTGTTAAATCAGTTAAGCCTAGTTCCTTCATCAAAATTTGTGCGCAATGATGCCCACTTCGAAGAGCCACGTTATAATTATCCGCTATTTGTGCAATGTCGTGCGAGTGTATTTTTTTTCCGCCTACTGACATTTCAAATGACAGCACGCCAGCTCTACCTATATGATTAACCGGTCCATAGGTAACTAAATTTTCAATTTCAGATAGACGAGTCAATGCATAGGCCGTAAGACTCTGCTCATGCTGCCATACATTTTCCATTCCAAGTTTTTTGAGATAACTAATTGCAGCAGCCAAACCAATAATTCCTTCTAGATTCTGAGTTCCTGCTTCAAAACGTGATCCGCCCGTTTGCCATGTCGTTACATTTTTAGTGACCTCAAGAATGCTACCACTGCCAACTAACAACGGTTCGACATCATTCAAAAGCTCTTCTCGTCCGAACAACCAGCCGATACCAGAAGGGCCGTACATTTTGTGTCCGGAAAAGGCCGCATAATCAATACCCATTTCTTGCACATTAAATGGCATATGCCCCACGCTTTGCGCCGCATCCACCACCAAATGTGCACCGACATTATGCGCTAACGCAGCTAAGTCTGAAAGTGGAGCCACATAACCAAGGACATTAGAAACATGCGCAATAGCTAGCACCTTTGTTTTTTTAGTTAGAAGATTCTTCAAGTTATCGAGCGGAAATTGCATGTCATCTGCAAGTGTGACCCAAACTATCTTAGCTCCAGTTTCTCTGACAACTCTCTGCCAAGGCACGATATTACTGTGATGCTCGGCAACAGTCAATATTATCTCATCATCCTTTTTGAGGCGTTGTTGCAAGATATAAGCGATGGTGTTTAGGGCACCAGTAGCATTTGCCGTAAAAGATATTTCATGTGTTCCGCGCGCCCCGATAAAATTTGCAATTGATTTTCTGGCAGTTTCACACGCCTTAGTAGCGTCGTCTGAAAGAGCATAAACACCTCGATTTATACTGGCATGATTAGACTCAGCAAAAGAATACGCAGCATGAATAACACTTTGCGGTTGCTGGCTTGTCACTGCAGTATCAAGGTATGCAAGCTTTGGATAGTTATTCAGTACCGGAAAGTCAGAGCGCGGCGCCATGGCAATGATCGACGTGTCCTGCTTTGTTTTTTCAAATGTCATAAGAAAAAACTTTTATTAGCTTTTGCAAAGAATGTGTCAGTTTGCTAGATAATTCCAGTTTTTTAATCATAAATCCCAGAATAGCTAATTCTTTGGCTTGATCTTTCGATAAACCTCGAGATCGCATATACATGAGCATCCTATCGTCTACATGGGTAGTCGTAACTCCGTGACTACACTGGACTTTATCAGTTCTTATGGCTAACTCTGGCAATATATCTACCACCGCTTGTCTTGATAAAAGTAACCCCTCAGCCGACTGATACCCTTTTGTTCCTGGTGCGGTTTCATCTACGTCGATTAAACCTCTGTAGACATTGCGCGATTTATTGCCGCCAGCAATCCTAACGACAATATTTGTTTTTGTATCTGAGTTTTTGTGATTAACTTGCACGGACAGGTCCGCTTGAGAAGCACCGCTCCCAATTTGTACATGATTAATATCGCAACTTGCTCCTCTGCCTATTAAATTAACTATAACTCTCTCATTAAGAAAATTATTTGAAGCCCGAAGGCCAGTAAATTTCACTGAGCTTTCACTCTTTTGCCAAATCAGTGTTCGGCTAATTGCCATCTCATTTTGTTGCAACTCACTTTCTAATATTATTTTACTGTTTTGCTTTGCTAGCACCAGTACTAATCCTGGTCGATCAATTTGAGAGTGTACTATTTCTCCAGAATCAGCGACAATGATATCCGCCAATGTTTCATCGATACAAGACAATAGCCAGGACAGATAAACATCTTGTAGATCAACAGTTGTCATTATTTGCCTATCTTTGATTGATAATCCAGAGAACCTCTCAAGCATTGAATGATTGTGGCGATAAGAGTGTTTCGGTAACTTTCGCACATCAACATTCGGCGCCGAGATATGAAAAGCCGTTCCATACCGCTGCGGTACTGTATGACTAGATATCAATTTATGTTTTGCCGACAGTTGTAATTGAGCTAATTCCATGGGTTGAGTTTTGGTTCGCACTATAGCTTGCATAACTAGCTAGTATACTCAAAGAATGCTCAATGCGCTAACCAACTGATCCCTCCATCTCTAACTCAATCAAACGATTAAGTTCGATCGCGTATTCCAGGGGTAATTGTTTTACGACCGGCTCAATAAATCCCGACACAATTAACTTTCTTGCTTGTTCTTCTGATAGTCCACGACTTCGCAAATATAGTAATTGTTCGTCTGAGATATTTCCGACTCTTGCTTCATGACCAATATCAACGTCTTCTTCATTAATATCAATGTAAGGAATCGTATTGCTTACCGACTTTTCATCAAGAATCAATGCGTCACATACGACTGAAGACTTCACATGATGGGCTCCCGGATTTACCTTAACAAGTCCACGATACGTCGTGATCCCGCCGTCTTGTGAAATGCTTTTTCCGACAATTGTAGAACTCGTATTAGATGCGAGATGAATAGCTTTACTACCCGTGTCTTGGTTTTGACCTTCACCAGCATAAGCTATTCCAATAAAATCTGTACTTGCCCCCTCACCAACTAGTATTGAAGATGGATACAGCATTGTAACTCCAGAACCAAGATTACCGTTGATCCATTCCATAACGCCATCTTTCTCGACAATTGCTCGTTTTGTATTAAGATTATATGTATTTTTGCTCCAGTTTTCGATACTACTATAGCGGACTCGGGCACCCTTCTTGACAAAAATTTCGACACACCCGGCGTGTAAATTGTTGACCGAATACTGCGGTGCACTGCAACCCTCAATGTATGAAACATTAGATTCTTGATCCGCAATTATTAGCGTATGCTCAAATTGTCCCATGCCTGGTGCATTCATTCGAAAATAAGCCTGTAATGGTAAGTCCACGGTTACTCCGGGCGGAATATAAATAAATGTACCGCCGGAGAATACGGCAGCATGGAGCGCGGCATAATAATGATCGTTAGTTGGCACACAACGAGTCATAAAATATGGCTTCACTAGATCTGGATATTTCTGAATAGCCGTATCGAAATTTTCAAATATTACGCCTTTGTTTTCCCACTGTTTTTTCAAGTTATGATAGGCCATTTGGCTTTCAAACTGAGCTCCCACTCCAGCCAAAGATTTTTTTTCCGCCTCGGGAATGCCAAGCCGATCAAATGTTGAACGAATTTCTTCAGGAACATCGCTCCAAGAACTCACTTCCTTTTGACCTGGATCACCAAAAAAAGTGATTTCGTCCAGATTGAGTGCAGACAAATCAGGACCCCAAGTTGGCACCTCTCTTTTAAGCAAGTGATCAAAACCGATAAGGCGTTTCTCCAACACCCAGGCCGGCTCCTTTTTATGCGCCGAAATTTGTCTAATAACCTCCTCTCCTATACCGGGACGAGTCTTAAATTCAATATCGATCCGACTAACTTGATTATAGCGAGATCTATCGATAGCTATTATATTCTTCACTTTTTAAACTATACCTATCGCCTTAATGCTCAGCAATGAAAACTGTATATTATTGCTTAGCTACGTTTGGCCAATGTCTCATTTCTGGTCCGAGAAAAAGAATAACGCGAAATTTGAGTTTGGTTTACCTGCGGTTTATACTTTTTCTATTCTCCAAAAAAAGCACTCATAATATGCCTACATATAATAAGCCTATAGTTGATGACTTACTTCGTAAGTTATCAATTGGGGCTATGTCGGTCCTGCGGATTGATGTGCATGATGACTCGAGAAAAAAGTCATATAGATCAGTCCGCGAGTATGAAGATGTATTGTGGAAAATTATGTTTGATCAGGATCGTGATCGAGCCATTAGATTTGCCAAGGATGGGATTTTAGCGTTTCCCATTGAGGAGAGCTATATCCTGTACTATGACATATGTAAGGTGTTACAGGAGGACAGTACACGTTTTGAGTGGATGCTACATTTCTGCATGCTGCTGATGTACAGCTACCGCGCGACTGGCAAGGCCTTGAGCCAAACAAAATATGGTTCGTATCTACAGCGGGTTCTCCATTTTTGTGGATTAAGTCATCGCAGAAGTGATGTGTTGCGCATGTGCGAAACGGCGGTGGGTGAAGATGAAATACGCGAACAGCTTCATGAAATGTGGCAGGATCGTAGGCGCGCACACGAGAAACAGAAATCCGACCCACTGCTTGATAAAGCTCGTGAATATGTTACCAGAACAGGTAATCGTGATCCGCAGAAGCTGCGCTTCAATGTTGGTCGCTTCGTGATCGGTCGGAATCGAGCTTGTCGCTTAATTGATATGCTGGAGGATGAGGGGACAATCCGGCCGGAAGACAATCCTAACTGGAATTGATTTTATAAAAAAGTCAGAACATTAGATTGAACTTGACCTTTCCCCGCGGTCTTGCCGCGGGGCACTCTCACCAGTAGCGTGGA
>CAYJQW010000014.1:7761-18557 GCA_964372635.1 uncultured Candidatus Saccharibacteria bacterium | reverse complement strand
AGTAAGGGGTAAGGGTGAGATGGCGTAAAATTTTGTTATCTTGCAACTGGTCTATCCCAGATTCGGCTTGCCATCGGATGCTTAAGAGACTCAACAAAATCATAGATCACTGCCGTTTGTTGCCGATTACTGACACGTGTAAAATGTGTTGGCTGTCTTATTTCAAACTCTGCATTAATCTCAGCAGGTGCTTCGTTCTGTTCATAGGCAGTGGATTGACCTGGCCGTGTTTTCTTCTTGTAACTCATCACTATCTCCTTTTCCACAAAATTTCGATCTAGGTTTTGACACAATTTGAAAAGAACTAACCAAAAAACCCTACAACAAGTGCCCACCGGCGTCAATCAATTGCAGGATAACTCATTAGTACAGAAGGAACAATTGAATCAATATTGAGATTTTAAACGATGTTATGGGTCTTTTATAGTAAGTCAATTTGTTTAGTCTTCAGTCAACCTAGTCAATAATACCTCATAGATTAAAGAGCTCCCGAGTATTTTGCTCTGATTGGCTCTGAACTTTTTCAGTTGGTATACCGCGTAACCTGGCAATATGCTCGGCGACATATCGGACATAGGCCGGCTCATTACGCTGGCCCCGCTGAGGTATTGGTGCCAAAAAAGGACAATCGGTTTCAATCAATAGACGATGCAAAGGAACTGACTTTGCGACGGTTGCACTAGAACCTGCGCTAGAAAAAGTTACGACACCGGAAAATGATAAGTACAAACCTAGCTTCAAATATGATTCCGCTTGATCTGACGTACCACTAAAAGTATGAATGACCCCACGTGGCCGTCTATCATCAGGCAATTTAGTTAAAAAAAGTATCAATTCATTGTGTGCATTGTTTGATACACCATCACGAACGTGCCAAATAATGGGCAAACTGTATTTTAAGGCTAATTCGACAAAACGCTCGAGCACGGGTATTTGTTGTTCTGCCGTTCCCCCACGATAGAAATCAAGACCGACTTCACCTATGGCGACAACGGCATCGTCAGTCAGAAGATTTTCTAATGAGCTCCAGACACCTTCAGTTAACCTTGATACATCGCTAGGATGCACACCAACCGATGCCCATACATCAAAATGTTGTGGAGCGCGACCAGTATATTTTCGAGCTAAGGCTATAGCACGTTTACTTTGCTTAAGATCAGTCCCGACTTCTACCCAGCCTTTTAATCCTGCTTGACAAGCTCGTTCGATAACAGCCAGTCTATCATTATCAAATTGGGGCATTGTTACATGAGCATGGCTATCAATCATACCTTACAGTCTAATGGGCGCCTTTAAAATAGAAAATAGCTTTGTCATCGAGCTGTCTGCTTGGTAGGTTGACTGTAATCTTGACTAATCACTCATGTAAGTTGTGTTATCCTTCACCCATTCAATTGTCAGCCTGCCTTTTGCCTTGTATCTGACCAATCCGCTGCTTATATTTATCACCGCATTTATATGGCATTTATTCTGTGACACTCTTCTGCACTGGAATATTTATTACGATAGGCTTAGCAGGAATTCTGCCCTGATAATTTGCATTGACGTTGCCGCTGGTCTCGGCGCCATTTGGTTTTTAATCGGACCGGACGCGATTACTCTACCTATCGTAGCCGCCGTCGCTGGTGGTAACGCCCCAGACATACTGCATGGCATCTTAGATATTTTGCCAACCGGCCTTCGTCGAAAAATTTTAAAATTTATCCAGCCGTGGTTTCGCTTTCACGATAAAATTCAGCTAGAAACTGACAATATATGGACCGGCTTGGTGTGGCAATTAATATTGGTTTCTTTAGCTATCTTTTTAATTAGCAAATAATATCAACTGGCAAGATCTGTATCACGATCAGACCTTTGAAAAATATCAGAAAGGATACTCATCAGAACTGTTGTTGCCGGGACCGCCAAAATTACACCTATAATACCTCCCATACGCGCTCCTATTAATACTGCAATAATGGTCACGACAGGCTTTAGGCCAACAGCTCGACGCATAATTGCCGGAATTAAGACATGGCTTTCAACTGAGCCGACGATAACATAGAGGCCAATCGCTATTAAAGCTACTACCAAAGATTGTGACAACGCCACCGTTACACCGACAACACCCGCAATAACTGGTCCGATGATAGGCAATGCTTCCATGAGCCCAGCAAGAATTGCTAAAAGTAAGGCGTAGGGCACGCCAATAATCCATAAGCCTATGCCGATCAGAGCACCGACAACTGTGCCTAGGGCAATAAGACCTAAGACCCACCGACCGACACCACGTTGCGCCCGAGAAATTGCCTTTTCAACATAGGGAAGATGGCTTGCAGGCGTCACTAATCGGGCAAATTTCTTAAAAGCATTTTGTTCAAGTGTTAAATAGAAAGACAAAACAATCATGAAAAC
Organism: uncultured Candidatus Saccharibacteria bacterium; assembly: GCA_964372635.1. Lineage (GTDB taxonomy): Bacteria > Patescibacteriota > Andersenbacteria > UBA10190 > UBA10190 > CAYJQW01. The sequence goes on along the minus strand of CAYJQW010000014.1, from coordinate 16,163 downwards.
AATACTAAATAGTAGTGAGAAAACAGTGCGGGTTCCTTGAAATAAATTAAGACCAATGTTTGCCGCATCGCGACCAAATGATTGAAAAAATTGCTGGAATGCCTGGACAACTGTTGTGTGATCGATTACCGGTAGTAACGGTATTAGCTTCTGGGCTTCAACAATTAGACCTGGAACTGCCTGGGCAAATTGATAGGCTTGAGTAGCTAAGGGTTCAGCCATGAGTGCAAGAAACACACCAAAGACACTTAAGACTGTTACATAAACAATTAGAACTGAGAAAATTCGGGGAAACCGATATCTTTGTAACCAATTCACAATCGGTTCAAAAGCAGAAGCAATAATAAAAGCGACAAATAACATCACCGCAATGTCGCGAATAAAATATAGAAACCAAACCGCAAGTAGGATCACGATTAATCTGAAGATGGTGCTGGAGCCTATTTCAATTCTTTGATGTGCCATAACAATGTTTTCTATTCAGGGGATGATTTTAGTTCTTTGGTGATTATATACGCATTTGATCTGACGACATTAAATTGTCCAGATATAATAGGTAATTGTACCATAACTCTCATTGTAGCCACTAGGTATTGTTTTTCTGATCATTGAGGACACTAACGTTAGTAGCACTAAAATGATACATGGTCAAGTATTTCGTAATGGCTCAAATGTATCAAATTTTCGAGCGTAAATCGATTCAAAAGCATCCTTAAGATAGTTAAGCTGCAGTCTGACAGATAAAGTCTAGCTAAGAAGCTTCTCGAATTTGGCGGTTTCTTTTTGGGGTCCGAGTAGTGCAATAACTCTTTTCTTTGGGGCAAGAAGTTTTTGAGCCACTCTTTTCACATCATCGGCCGTAACCGCTTCAATCTTTTTAAGGATTTCATGGGGTTTATTGATTTTTCCCTGAAGCAACACCTGTCCAGCGGAAAATAATGCTAAAGCATTAGTCTCCTCAAGCCCAAGAAGCATTTGCCCCCGTAACATTTGCTTGGCTTTAGCTAGTTCTGCTTGTAAAACTAGTTTTGCCATCACCCGATCGTATTCTTCAAGAATTAATTTAAGGGCCTGCTGAGCTTTATCTGTTCTAACACCAGCTTGTGTCGCAAACAAACCTGTGTCGGTATGATTATCGGAGCTGGTTCGAACAGCGTAGGCTAGACCATGGCGTTCACGAACTGATAGAAAGAGACGGCTGCTCATACCTGATCCTAAAATAGTTGCTAGTACCTCGGCTGCCCACCTATCATCATCTTTTATGGAAAGTCCAGGTCCACCAACTATTAAATGTGTCTGGTCAAGATGTTGACGATATTCGTTAATAAATCTCTGGAAGGGTAATTGCTTCGGCGCCGGTTTTGGATTTGTTGCTGCTCCTTGAGGTAAGTCCGCAAATAAATCCCTGAGCAAATGATGGGCCCGAGCCACAGCAAAGTTTCCGGCGACAGAAACAACGGCATTGCCGGTGTGGTAATGAGTTTTCGTATATTGTTTAAAGTCCTTACGCTGAAAAGCAGCCACCGTTTTTTCATTACCGTCAATACGCTGGCCTAAAGGATGCTGCCCGAATAATGCTTCATGCCAAAGGTGCCAAACATGACGCATCGGTGTATCTGTATACATACGAATTTCTTCAGTAATGACACCTCGTTCTCGTTCAATTTCTTCCTGGGGGAAAAGAGGTTGTAGTAAAATATCTGATACTACATCAGCTGCTCGATCAAGATACTTTGCAGCAACCTTAACGTAAAAACCGGTGTATTCTTCGCCGGTAAAAGCGTTCATTTCACCTCCGACATTATCAACGGCTTCGGCAATTTCCTTAGCTGTTGGCCGCTTAGCCGTACCCTTAAAAAACATGTGTTCTAAGAAGTGTGATAAGCCGGCTTGCCGCGATGTTTCGTAACGGGAGCCAACACCAATAAGAACGAGGAAAGTCACTGTTTCCCCTTCTGTTCGGGGCAGAAGTATTGTCTGTAAGCCAGTTGGTAATTTTTCATGTTTGATTTGGAAAGCTGCCATATGTTGCAAATAGTTAATTTAAATTAGTGTTTTAATAAAGTTTAATTGATACTCGACTATCTTAGTTAGCTTTTAAGTATTGCTTTGGGCCTACAATTTGCCAATGACGTTAGATAACCCACACACGAACCAAAAAAATAAGGAAGAGTGAACAGGCATCAACTAGGACCAGTTGCCAGCCTCTGACTCAAAATTTCAGCTGCCCTGCTGATTGCCACTCTCTCTTGCTCCATTGTATCGCGATCTCTGATGGTGACTGCCTGATCATTAATTGTATCGAAATCTATCGTGATGCAGCTAGGTGTACCGATTTCATCTTGACGGCGATATCGTCTGCCAATTGATTGGGTTGCATCATAATCAACCCGAAACTTATGTGCTAGGTCGGCAACTATCGGTCTCGCTATTTTTTCCAGCTCAGGTTTTTTGGAAAGAGGCAGAACGGCAACTTGATATGGGGCAAACTGAGCCGGAAATTTCAAGATCACACGTTTTTCACCTTTCACTTCCTCCTCATTATATGCGGATAGCATCATGGCTAAAAATGTGCGGTCGACACCAAAAGTAGGTTCAATCACATGAGGAATATATTTTTCACCAGATTCTGGATCTGTGTAGTTCATATCCACCCCCGAAGCGGCGGCATGCTGAGAAAGATCATAGTCACCACGATAGGCAATCCCATACAGTTCATCTCGGCCGAACGGCCAATCAAATTCGATGTCAACTGTTCGCTTTGAATAATGCGCTAGATTTTCTTTAGCAACCTCAAGGTTATGAATGCGTTTGGTGTCAATTCCACAAAATGCGATCCAATCATGCATAGCAGATAGCCACTCATCAAAATGTTCTTCCCATTGCCCTGGTTGAATAAAGTATTCAATTTCCATTTGCTCGAATTCCCGTGTTCGAAAAATAAAATTACCGGGTGTGATTTCGTTGCGAAAAGCCTTGCCCACTTGGGCGATTCCAAATGGCACTCGCTGACGACTGGTTTGCTGTACTGCCGGAAAATCAACAAACATGGCTTGAGCGGTCTCAGGTCGCAAATAAACCTCATGTGCCGATTCTTCTGCCGAGCCAATAAATGTTTTAAACAGTAAATTGAATTGCTTGGTCTCGGTTACGTCGCTCTTCCCGCAGTTAGGGTTAGGACACTGCTGCTCCGCTTTAAACCCTTCGAATTTTGCCCGCGGACTAAACTGAAGAATAGAACGAAAACGAGTATGACAATTTTTACATTCCACTAGTGGATCTGTAAAGTTCTTAAGGTGACCGGAGGCCTTCCACACTTTTGTATTCATAATCAAAGCTGCGTCAATGCCAACCACATCAAGTCGACCATGGACAAAACGCTGCCACCAAGCCCGCTTGATATTGTTCTTTAGCTCAACACCTAGTGGTCCGTAATCCCAGCTATTTCGCAGTCCACCATAAATTTCGGATCCGGGAAATACAAAGCCTCGACGCTTGGCCAAATCTATAATTTTGTCTAATAAATTCTCTGCAACCATAAAACTAAATACAATAGCATGTCTTCACAGGATGGCAACTAGGCTGCTCGATCCGATTTAAACTGCTCCGGATAGCGTTGCTGTAGACGGATTTGGCGTGGAGCTTTTTCTTTCTCCGCGTGATAATTTTTTTTCTCCTGAATAAACTGCGCTCCAGTGCTAGGATGCCAATTTTCACGATGGCTTTTTTCCATTTGTTTTTTGATTGTTTCAATATTTTTCCGATATAGTTTCTCGGATCTTTTCAGTCTAGGATCTCCTGTTTTTTGAAATTCATCAAGACGGTACTTTCGAGCCATCTCGTCGCGATTCTTATCAAGTTGTTTGTACATAGCCTGCTCAGCTTTACGAGCCTGTCGTACTAAAGCATTTCTTCTGCCTCTATGCTCTCGTTTCAGAACATTCCATTGATTTTTTATTTCTTTTTTCCCGAGCAAACTATCCCGAAACCTAGGTGGAGGTGCTTTTGCTAACGATGGTTGGTTGCTGACGTTTCGTCGTCGATTAAATGAAAGTTTAAGAATATCCATATCAATATCCTACCATGTTATGGCAATGGCACTTTTCCTGATTGATTAATTATGTGACGAATCTCCCGCATAAGTTCTGCATAAAAAAATATATTGTTTAACACGCTCAATCGATAGCCGTTCGGTGGTTCGGTACGAAATAAATGATGTAAATAACCAATAGTATAAGGTTTCTCTATGGCTGGATTATTTGGTGCAAAAACCGACATGTTATGGGTATGAGCAGATTTTCTAATATCAATTACATCATGCAATAACTGAGGAGAAACAGGCCGTTCGGGGTCAAGTAGACAAGAGTGTAGCTCATTGACATTTAGATGACGATAGATTCGACCATGCCTGGCATCTCGAATAGGCAACACACAATCAAATTGATCAATGCCGAGCCGCACTGCACTGACAATATCGGCGGGTGTGCCAGCACCCATGAGATAGCGTGGTTTATCGGGGGGTAGGTAAGGTACCGTCATAGCTACACCTTCCTCCATACGCGATCTATGCTCGTCTCTAAGCTCACCGCCAATACTATAACCAAAAAAGTTAAGGTCTGTTAGTTCATAAGCAGCTTGCTCTCTTAAATCAGGGTAGAGTCCACCCTGAACGATGCCGTATAGCGCCTGGCATGCTTCTCGTTTCTCATGCTCAGCAAGACAACGTTTTGCCCATTGTTGGGTCTGTGTCACAGCTCGAGTAACATCCTCTCGATTGGCTTGAAAAGGAGTGGCGATGTCTAGTGGCATAATGATATCGGCACCAATCTTTTGCTGAATCTGAATTGTTTTTTCCGGTGTTAATCGATGTTCTGCACCATCGAGTGGTGAGCGGAATGTGACACCGTCCTGATCAAGTTTCAGACGTTTTCCCATACTGAATACTTGATAGCCACCTGAATCAGTTGTTATTGGCTTTTCCCACTGCATGAATGAATGTAGTCCTCCAGCGTCGGCTATCACATCTTCACCGGGCCTCACGTGCAAATGATAGGTGTTGGCTAGGACAATCTCTACCCCAAGTTTTTCCAGATCCTCGGAGTAGACTAAGCCGCGAATCGAAGCTTGAGTCGCCACAAATTGGAAAAACGGTCCATTAATTACACCATGAGGCGTCTTAAGGAATGTCAGACGTGCATTCCCGAGCTCCTTTTTAACTTCAAATGCAAACATTAATTTAGCATACACAAGAAGTTGTCCAGAATAGATATTAATTTTCTAGGGCTTAAGCCCGTGTCTAAAAAAATTTGATGATGGTCCGTGTTAAATTACTGATGGTTCTACTCGACATCTCCTTTACCAGGTACGGCCGTCTCAGTTGTCGGAAACTTCTTCACTTCTGCTGTCACTTCTGCATCTGTAAACTGATCTGTGCCTAAGGCCATCAGACGATTAAGAAAGGTTACTTCATCACCCTGTTGATTTGCACCTGGGGTAATAGCTACTTGAAAATGCAACTCTGCATAAGGTGCCCCTCGGCCAGTCAAGCCTGAAAGAAGTGGCATTGTCCACACAATCTCTCCGGCTCTTTCATTGAATGCCACCTCACCGACGGTTTTAAATATGTTGCCGGTGTAGCGCACGCCATCTGGTAAAATCGCTACTACCCGCAGATCACCGATGTCATTGAGGGTTGAACCCAAACGAATTCGGACAGTGTAGGTTGATTCCTTATCAACTTTCGGTGGTATCGGACCAGTGCTGTTAAGACCCAACCGTCCATCGTCATAAAATGAGTCTGCCAATAAGACTAGGTCAGAAATAATAGATATAACGAATCGGTCAGATACAACCTTGGCTATTTGGCCAGCGGCAACACGAACTCCGGGACTATCAATCGAAGCTGTTATGATTATGGCATGATTAGTCAGATCATCGCCTTGGACAGAAAATTGATCAGTTGCCTTGACGGCAAAGGAATAGGCTATCTCTCCTGATTGCCCGGGTTGTAATAAGGATAGTTGCGGCACGGTAGCGCTTGTCCAGGTAATAGTCTGGCTGATAGGATCAAAGGATCCAGTCTTTAAATCAATTTTTTTCTCATCCAAACCAACACCTTCAAAACGGGCTTTTATGATTACATCACGTAATCCTTCGGTGCCATTATTGGCATACTGTACTGTGCCAGAAATACTGTCACTGGCGCGAACCACAAGCAAGTCTGCCTTTTGATTATAAGATTGCTGAATATTCAACTCTGCCGATGAAATAACAATGACGGCGGAGGATTTTTTCTGAGTAAATTTTTCATTATCTTTGGTTAAGCCTACTTCAATACCAAGGGTACGATTTTCATTTGCCTGACCCTGGACAAAGAGGACGACTTGTCGTGAAACCTCACCTAAAGATGCTATCTCCGCTATATGCCACTCTGAATTAATAGCTGAAAATTCCGGTGAAAATTGCGGATCTTCAGTTGCCAGTTCCAGGCCAGGATTTGGCTGCAGGACAATATAAACATCACGAAGCAGTGAAGCGCTTGTGTTAGTTACTTTTATAGTTGCGACAATTCTTTCTCCGGTTGTGGCTTCTCGGGGTGTATCAATTGCTAAAGTTAGAGGTACCGCTGTCGCCGTGCTAGTCGTTATAACCGTTTTCGTAAAGCGTCCACTGGGGAAATTACGTGGCGTAATGGTCACCTCAACCGAAGCTATAACCGAAGCATTTTCTGCAGCCAAGAGTTCACCGGATACTAAAATTTCATCATTCCCTCCGGCAGAAAGTGTGCCGACGGCTAACAAATACTCGCGGCCGCTAACCCTAAATTCTCTCGAGCTTGACTCAAATATAAAACCTGGGGGGGTCTTAAAAACAAGTTCAACATTTTCCCAATCAACGGCACTATCATTACGGTATGAGATCGTGTACTGCACACGATCACCCGAAGTAAACGCTTCCGGACCAGCCAAGATCGCCTGTATATCATCCACCGTAATATTTCGAGATGACCTATACCAATAGGTACCAACACCGGCAGCCACAGCCAAACCTAACAAACTTATTATCAGCAGCGTTATTCGAAAAAATTTATGCCGACGGGCAGTTCGTTCTGTCATGACATTCTTGAGAGCCAGCGGTTCTGCCGGACGATGCGGCGACCGTGATAATTCTTTTCGTCGAATGCCTAACTGACGAACTGATTCACCACGGGCTAGTAAATTATTTGACGGCTCACGCGAATACAATTCTTGTTGTAAGTTTTCTAAATGCCGCGGTTGTTCTTTGTCTGGTCCTGATGGCTTTAATGGCTGGATTGAATCTTGCATAATAATGTTTTAAGGCCTAGGCATAAGTCGAAACCGCTACCTTACCTGGCCAGACAGGGCTAAAGGCTTCTAAAGAGGTTAGATAAGATCGCATCGCTGCCATTAATTGCCGACTGTCTTCGTCATCGACAGCTAACTGCAATGCTTTGTGCGGATTATTAGCCAGCCAGTTTAAGGCCTTAAGTAATCGCGGCGATAGTGAATAAGCCGCTCCATTTAATGATCCATGACAAGTTAAACAACGCCATCCTCCAGTGTGCCCATCGAGAACAGCTGCTTCACTAGGCTTGCGTTTATGACACAAAACACAAGCCGTTAAATCAGGTTGGATACCCGCACAACGCAAGGTATATAAAGATAAGACTACTTCTAACAACTCTTGTTTACTTTTTGGTAGCGTCGGCCAAACTGACCACGCTTCAACTAAAGCATCAAACAAAAAAGGTTGTGAATCATTCTCACCTAACACACGTACCAGAAGTTTATTTATTTCTTGAGCATGGTTTAGGGCTGCTGTCATTTTTTTTAGAGGCATAAAGTGATCGGCTGTTTCAACGGCAGTCATGTAGTGACGCTCACCGACTGATATGATGGCTAAAACCCGTGTTAACGGTTCTAAATGACCACCACGTCTCGAGGGAATACGTCGCACACCTTTAGCTAAGGTATTTAAGAGACCATGTTCTCGTGTCAGTAGAGTAATAAGCCGGTCGGCTTCACCAATATTACGCCGTGAAATGATTAGGGCTTTAACTTTCTCACGCTTTACCATGCTGTTTAGTATAGCTCAGGTAAGACTAATGAAGGCATATTCTAATTTGTATTGTGTTTTTATGATGGTGTTGGCATGCTGATAGGCTATGGTAAAAAGGATTTTAATAAAAAAAATTGCTCTTTTCGGTAGAGTTTTTTTGAGTACATTATTTCTGCTTGGCTTTGTTGGATTATTGCCTTTACAGGCAACGTTGTCTTCGGCTGTAAAACCAGAGCAGGTTCAAGCCCAAGTTTCTACCAGCCCATCACCTAGTCCGACACCAAGCCCAAGTCCTGCTGTCACACCAACGCCAACACCCAGTC
>CAYJQW010000014.1:0-7661 GCA_964372635.1 uncultured Candidatus Saccharibacteria bacterium | reverse complement strand
CCAACGCCAACACCCAGTCTATCACCAAGTCCAACCCCAATCGTAACACCAACTCCGACTCCGTCGCCTACAGTATCGCCAACGCCAACTCCTATCCCGCAAACGGCCGAGTGCTCAGACGGTATCGACAATGATGGCGACGGCAAAACTGATGAAAACGATCCTGGTTGTCACTCTGATCGTACTCCACACGACGGTGATGACTCATATCGTCCTAATGAGGGTCCGGAGAATAGAGAGGTCACTGACCCAGCTGGTCTGACAGTAAACATTGACGATGGGCGAAGCACGGTTCGACCAGGAGACAAGGCAACCTACATTATCAGGATAAAAAACATTGCTGAAAGAAAATTGACTGATGTTGATCTTGAAGCGACTTTTCCCAATGAGGTCGACGTACTTTCATATACCGGTGGCGCTTTGAAAACCTCAGGTTCGACTGTCTTAACCTGGTATGATTTAGTCTTAGCTGCTGACGAATCTTTAATTTTTGAGGTAACTGCCCAAACCAGACACAATGTACAAAATAGGGTACTGGTAGTTAAAGCTATAGCTAATAGCTCTGACACTGGCGCCTCCGCGTTCAATATTGATGTCGATACGGTATTGCCTTTTGGCAAAGTTGCCGGTCTAAATACCCCATACGCTAAGTCTCAGCCGGCTGCCTATGTTCGGCGACCACGCATTACACCGGTGGCGGCTCGCACCACTCAGTCTGTAAAATATTATAGTGGAAATGTGCCAGTTACAGCGCCAACTGGCCCTGGTTCGTCTGCTCTAGTTTCTATGATTTTAGGTAGCGGTGGTCTCTTAGTAATTGTTCGCAAATTTTTTGTTTAGGACTTACTGATTCCGATATAAAGCGGATGGCCATCAATCACAATCTCAGTACTGGCGTCTTGTGATTTATTATCTGCCGTTAGCATATCCGCTTGAAGGGCTTGCATAATCATTTGTTTATGCTCGTCAATAACAGTAAGAATGGTTGTATCCTCGGTTATGAGGCTCAATTTAATACGATCATTGAGTGCATACTTTGCCTCACGACGCAATAACTGCCCGTGCCTAATAATCTCCCGGGAAATACCTTCCGCTTTTAGTTCATCAGTAAGCTCAATATTAATTGCTACGCGCACCGGATTATTCGGGTCCGTTAATTTGAAGCCTGCTCCATGCGGAAGTTTATTAGTATATGAAAAATATTTCACGTTTACTTCTTGTCGAATTATTTCCCCAAGTGACTCACGAAATCGACTGGGCACTTCAGATGAACTCACCATGCTCGCAAGAGGTTGCCGAACTTTGATTCCAGACTGGGCACGTAGGGCAAGACCTTGCGTTATATCTGCACGAGCAACAGCCATGGCAGCAATTAATTCATCTTGTTCTGTTGTTTGGGGTAGAGGATCAACTAATTTATCCAAGTGGACCGACAGGGAGCCGGTTAAATTACGATACATGCTTTCAGAGACAAATGGCATTAATGGTGCAAGCAACATGCTGGTTCGTACCAACACCGAATGCAGCGTGCCAAAAGCTGCCTCAGCTTCATTCTTACTAGCTGGACGCTGAAAACGACTTCGGGATCGTCGTACGTACCAGTTACTTAGGTCATTAATGTAATTAACAAAGAGTCTCGCAGCTTGATCAATTTGATATGAATCGGCGACTGCGATGAAATTATTTTCAATTTGCCCAATTCTGGCTAGAATCCATTGATCTAATATATGGGTGCTTGCTTGATGCTTACCTGGTCTCCAACTATGTGTATTGGCGTATCGGACAAAGAAGCTATAGACATTCCAAAGTGTCATATACAGGCTTTGCCGCAATTTATTCATATCTTTTTCAGAGAATCTATATGGTTCACCTAAACTTGAACTGGACAACAAATAAAAACGCAGTACATCTGCTCCATATTTTTTAAAAACAGGCTCTGGTTCAGCATAGTTTTTCAGTTTTTTGGAAAGTTTTTGTCCATCTTCAGCAAAAATAAGTCCCGAAGCGATGGCGTTCTGAAAAGCTGGCTTATCTTTTCCTAAATCGCCCCCTTTATTGGTCAAGGCTCCGGTTAAAACATGTAAAACATAAAACCAGAGTCGTGTCATTTCAATTGCTTCTACTATAAAATCCGCGGGCAAGCTTTTCTCCACTAATTCTTTATTGGCAAACGGATAATGCCACTGTGCATATGGCATGGAGCCGGAATCAAACCAAACATCTAAAACCTCCGGTACTCTGGACATCGTTCCAGCGCAAACTGAACATGACCAATATAGGTCATCAACATACGGTCGATGAATGTCTTTTACTTGCTCATCTGTGGCCGCAGCTAACTTCTGCAATTCTGCGACGCTACCAACACATATTTGCTCGTCGCACTTACTGCACTCCCAAATAGGCATGGGTACGCTCCAGAATCGGTTGCGTGAAACGGCCCAGTCCGGTGCTGATTTAAGTCCCTTGGCAAAACGGCCTTGCTTAACATGTGCAGGTATCCAATTAATTTTCTCGTTGTTCTTTAAAAGTTGTTCCTTAATGTTATTTACTCGCACAAACCATGTATCCAGCGCATAGTAAATTAGTGGTTCATCACACCTCCAACAATGCGGGTAGTTATGAGTGTAGCTCTGAGTCTTAAGCAGCAAGCCTCGGTTTTTTAAATCCCCTGTAATATAGCTATTGCCCTTAAAAATGTTTTTTCCGCCTATGCCTGCCAATGCTTTATCAAAGTTTCCCTCAGGAGTAACCGTACGGAGTGTCGGTAGGCCATGCTTTTTTCCCACTTCCGCATCTTCTTCGCCGAAGGCAGGAGCGATATGAACTAACCCCGTGCCATCCTCTGCCGTCACATGATTACCTGGAATCAATGAGTAAGGTGGCCTATCTACGCCTAAAGTCTCGGACACTGTAGCGAATAGAGGTTTATAAGTTAATTTCCTTAAATCTTCATGGGATATTTGACCGATAACTTTGGCAGCGCCGCCAAGCACATCCTCCACCCGCTCCTTGGCCAATACAAATACTTCCCCATTAAGCTCAGCTTTTACATATTCTACGTCTTCACTATAAGCCACGGCGACGTTGGCCGGCAAAGTCCAGGGAGTTGTGGTCCAAATGAGAAGCCATAGCTTATTATCATTCGCAATAGCTAACTTCACATAAACCGTCTCATCAACTTTATCTTTATAAGAGGTACTTACTTCATGGTTTGAAAGCGGGGTTTCGCATCTAATGCAGTAAGGCGTAGACCTAAAATCTTCATAGATTAACTTCTGATCCCATAATTGTTTAAAAATCCACCACTCTGTTTCCATATAGCTTTTATCCAGCGTGTAATAGGCATTGTCATAGTCAGCCCATCTACCCAGTCGTTTTAGGGAATCAGTGAAAGCCCCGACGTATTTCGTAACTGCTTCCCGGCATTTTTTATTAAATTTCTCAATGCCATAATCTTCAATGTCTTTTTTACTCTTGAAGCCAAGTTCCTTTTCAACTATGACCTCAATAGGAAGCCCATGAGTGTCCCAACCAACCCGTCTCGGCACATAAAAACCACGCATGGTTTTATAGCGCAGTATTGCGTCTTTAATTGAAGATTGTAGGATGTGGCCGTAATGTGGTTTGCCTGTAGCATAGGGTGGCCCATCGTAAAATGTGAAAAGTGGTTTGTTCTTATTTTGCTCCAGGGACAGCTCAAAGATTTTTTCTTTTTCCCAATATTCTAGAATTTCTCGCTCGAGGCCGTCGCTGTTAACACGAGCTGGTACATCTAAAAAATTAGCACTTTGTTTAGTCATAGTTTTCACAACAGCCATTTCCCGAAAATCTCGGCAATGAAAGCATGTAAATTATTATTTATTGGCCTTTTTTTTCGACTTTTTAGGAGCGCGGTGCCATCTTGATGACTTTTTGCTTAGTTTTTTAATTTTTTGAGGTGACCGACTACCTACGGTTTTATAAAGACTCATTAGTTCCTTGATCTGTTTTGCCCAATCGACACGCTCTCGATCAGGAGTTTCAAAAACGACAATTCTGTCTTCAGGATAACTATGGCGGTCGCTGAGAAGTTTTTTGTCACTCCGTGAGAAAACAATAATTCTTTTTGCTCGCTTACAAAGTTGTGCAAAAGCTACTCTGGCGCCTAGCATAAATGTTCTTGCAAAAAGATTACTGTCCATTTTACCTCTTGGCACATAATGAAATGTTGTTATTATTCTGCCCGGATAAATAAAGGGGATTAGTCCTTCTGGAGAATGAAAAACATCTAGACGAGCCGCCCGCAGGAAGCCCGATATCAGCATGTGTGAGTACAAGACCGGCAAATATTGACGATACTGGACAAATGGAAAATGTCTGATCACAACATTGTCACGTTTAAACTTTTTGAGAATGTGACTGCCTTTCATACGCTGATCGAAAAAGAGAACCCAGGTATGTTCTTTTTTCATATCCCGATCGATCAACTGAGTAATCAGCTCCTCAGTAAAACGTGCGATTTGAGGGTCATAACGTTTATGTATTGGTAAAATTATGTGGGCATCAATTCCTACTCTCATAGTCTTTAAAAATTTACTTATAACCTAGGATTTACATTACATCAGGTTTACTTATTCCAAGCAAATCAAAAGTCTGTGCCAAGACCTTGCGCGCCGCCACAGTCAACTGGAGACGGCCCTGTCTCAATTTGGAGTCTTCGGTGGCAAGAACTGGCACATGCTTATAAAACACATGCACAGCTCTGGCTAAGTCGTGAACATAGTAGGTTAGTGAATGTACCTCAAAGGTGGCAGCTATCTCGGCTACGACTTCGGGAAAACGATATATCTGTCGCATCAGACTTACTTCAGCCGTATGCGTTAGCGGGGCCTCACTTGTTAAAGTAATGTCATCACCAATCTTAGCAATTATTCCTTCTTCCTTGGCCTTACGTAAAATGGATTGCAAACGAACATAGGCATACTGCACATAATAGACAGGGTTTCGGTCGCTGCGTTCCTTGGCCAAGGTTAGATCAAAGTCCATATGACTTGATAAGGCATGCTGTAAAAAGAAAAACCGCGCAGCGTCATAGCCAACTTCATCAAATAATTCCTGGGGCGTGGCGATTGCCCCGGCTCGTTTTGATATTTTTACTGTCTGGCCATCACGAATAAGTCGGAAAAACTGAGCAATTCTAAAATCCCAGCGTGCTGTATCGAAGTCCAAGGCTTTCATCGCCGCCAGTATCTTTGGAACATGTCCAAGATGATCAGCGCCAAGAAAAGTAATGATTAGATCGTAACCGCGCTGAGCTTTGTCCCGATTATAAGCGATGTCAGGCACAAAATAGGTATGGTTGCCGTCTTTTTTAACAATAACTTCGTCTTTCATGTCGCCAAAATCTGTTGTTTTTAGCCATTCGGCACCATCTTTCTGGTAAGTTATGCCTTTGGCACGTAACTCGGATATGATGGCGCTAACGGCACCATCGTCATGCAATTTTCGCTCGCTGGTCCATACATCAAAATTAATCTTGAGAATATCCTCAATAGTTTTTCGATTATTTGCCTGTAGTATGGCAACTGCTTTTTCACTTAGTTCAGTTACCAATTCTGCATTCTCAAGGTCATCGCTCGTAAATTCACGGCCTTCATTTTCACGAAGTTGTTCGGCTAAACTTTGGGCAACATCTTTGATGTATTCTCCCTGATACAGATCAGCAGGAAGATCAATTTTAGCACCCTGACTTTGTAATATTCGATACAGAACTGAATTACCAAGCTTTTTAATTTGCTGACCAGTATCATTGATGTAGTATTCTCGCGTGACATTGTCGCCTGCACACTCCAGCAGATTAGCTAAGGTATCGGCAGAAAATCCAGAACGCAGATTACCAAGTGTCAGCGGCCCGGTCGGATTAGCCGAAATAAATTCAAGATTAATTGAGCGGCTCTTAATTTTAGTCTCACTCATGCACAAAGGCTGCTCCAGAACATCATCAAGCCGTGCTGTCATCCAACCGGGATTAATGCGAATATTTAAAAAACCTGGTGCAACACCTTCAAGTTTCCCGATATATTCTTTTTTAGGCATATGCGAAATAACAGCCTCGATAATTTCGAATGGTTTTTTCTTTAATTTTTTTGATAAGGAAAGAGCAAAAGGTGAGGCATAATCTCCATGGTCTGTTTTCTCAGGATGTTCAACAACTATGTCCGATAACTTTTTCACTACTGGCAAATCACCTACTGCTTGAGCATGTGCCAATCCCTTTTTAATGTCCGACTGTAAGGCTGTTTTAAGATTCAACATAGCTTGGTTATATAGTACAGGGCTTGCTGACTACATAAAGTATTGTTCTGCACGTTGCCTAACCGTGCCAAAAAATTCCTAGATTTTCATCATGCGTTGCAAAAGAGGCAAAAAAATAGTCTTTGCTGTGTTATTTTTTATAAATTTAGCTTTGTCTGTCATTTTTTTAAGAGTTGTTGTTAGCAGTCATTAGCATTTATAATAAAGGCAGTTTCTTTTCCAATTAAATACAAAAAAGGAGGTTAAGATGACTGTTGCCCGTAAGTTTTTTTTGGTTGCATTGCTCTTGGTTACACCTGAGGCTGCCGCTCTTGAAAAAAGTGTAGTGAGCGCGGCCTGTGCCATTTCCGTAACGACAGAGTTGACTGTTAATGACGGCACTGTTCCCCAACAGTATTCTAGTACGTATTACGGTTGCGGCGTTATTATCAGTCCGGATGGATACTTGTTAACTTGCCGCCATCTGGCGTGCCCCGTCGATCTTATTGACCAAACATTTTATGATACGGATAATCTGGCTGGTACTACTGCTCTTACTGATGTGAGCCTGACATATTATGTAAGTTGTGCTAATGGCATGATTTTTGAGGCTACAGTAAGACCAAGTGTTTTATTAGTTCGCAAAGAGGCAATCGGCCGACCCTTCGTAACATGCCATGAAAATACATCATGGGCTCATTCCATAAGCGATAGTCAAACATTACATCTGATTGGCAGTGACGAAACTGATGTCACGGTTCTCAAACTGATCAGTCAATCACCCCTGCCCTATCTTTCATTGATCAACCAAACTATCGATGATTTTGATCAAAAAGGAGCCACTTCGACCAGTGTGAAAGCACTGACGGTCGACATTATCGATAATGTAACAATGGTCACCATTCGTGAGGGTTATACAGAAGGAAGTCTAGTTACAAATCGTTATGGTAATCCGACTATTACCCTTAATATGAAATCTTATCAAGGCGACTCTGGATCAGGTGTTGTTACAAATGGCGGTAAGTTGGCTGGTCTCCTGTGGGGCAATCATTCGCCGACCAAAAACTTTGATGAGACATTTATTATTCCGTCTAGTTACTTACGTTGTGTATTAGCTCCTGACGCCAATCGTCTTAAAGTACGAACAGTGCCAAAGATGATTGAAAATCTTTTATCGAAACTTGAACGTTCACACTAAAATAAGGCTGTTGCTATCGCGACGGCCGTTTTTTTGCGATACAGTACATAATACGAACATATGAGAGAGCGCAGCAAAAACACAAAGTTATCACTCTTCAAGTCTTTAAAGACTCCACACAGCCTTAGGAGTCCGGCTAAATATAGGATAATCGGCCATCTCGACATGGATGCCTTCTTTGCCGCTATCG
>CAYJQW010000013.1:0-21516 GCA_964372635.1 uncultured Candidatus Saccharibacteria bacterium | reverse complement strand
GATAAAAGGGGTCAGGTCCCTTTACTAGATTGAACTCTTTGGCCTACCCCTGGCTCGCAAGGTTGACTCCAACCCTAGTGACTTAGCAGTCTTAGCTATCCATCTCTCACCGCCATACGGTCTTCCTCGTTTAACGGCATACCTTATCACTTCAAGCTCTTCTTTAGGTTGTGGCTCATTCACCCATTCTAGATAGTATTTATCTGGCCTAACCGGCCAGGCACTAAGTAGTTTCTTCTCATCTATCGTTCCATTCAACCGTCTATAAAGACTAGACCACTGCCAGTTCTCCGCTTGTTTAACTAAAGCAGCTCTTTTTGCGTTTCTTTCAACATACCTAAGAACCTGCAGGAAATGTTCATCTTTCTGTATTGGAAAAGCCTTATATCTCCCCTGATACAAATGTCCATAACCAACCGTCTTATGAGCTACATGCCACCTTTGCGTATGAGTCAACGTTAACCATCTCATAAACAAAGGCATTGCTTCATTAGTCTCTGGATACAGAATGAAATGCCAATGATTAGGCATGAGGCAATAGGATAGCATTCGCATTGGATAATGTTCTTTTGCCTCAACGAGTACCTTCTCAAAAGCTAAATAGTCTGCATCTTTATCGAAAATTATCATTCGAGCGTTAGCTCTATTGAGAACGTGATAAACCATGTCACCTTGAGCGGAGCGGGGAGGACGGGGCATCTCTCTAATCTACCATAAAAGGGACCTGACCCCTTACTTTACTTACTTTACTACTTCCTTACTTCCCTTACTTCTACTTCCTTACTTCTTCTTACTTCTTACTTCTCGTGAAGCCGTCTGTATCGTATGGAATTACCATTCGAGCTATGAGTAAGCTTACGCTGACGGAGCATCTTCAACCGCTGAGCGTAGTTGTTCGCGCAGTTCGAGTGTTTCCTCATGGCCGTGAGTCTTAATCGCATGAGCGATTCCGGCATCGAGCAGGTCCTCAACCTGATCCGCCGGCGCCATCATCTTGAGCTGGCAATTTTTTTCGCTTGGCATCTTGCCGCAGTCAAGCATTTTCCATGTATCTGCCATGTCGTTCACCCCCTTTTTTTCTATGAAGTGGACAGCGAAGAGGTGATCCTGAAAAGTGATAGGAACAAGTATGACAGTAGTTTCCACGGTGTCGCCCGTCTTTTTCTGCCAGGTGACGGGAAATGTCGAGCCGATTTTCTGCTGCATTGCCATCTGGTAGGCGTCGATTAACACTGGTTGGCTTACTTCAGCAACAAATACTTGCGGGAACGGCTTAGTTACCGCAGCCCACTCTATGGGTGAGGGATAATCGAGCAAAGCGGAGAAATTTTGGTTACACGCCTTGTGTGCATCGTCCAGGTACAGGTAGATGGCTTGCCTGGATGTGTCCAGGATTTCTTTTAATTGATCTGCTAAGCCCTGGATTAATTCTTCATGGTGTTTATGAGCGTCCATTGATTTCTAGCATATCACTTTTAAACTGCTTGACCAGCGTAAATTGGCCTTTTATGAAATGTCAGCTTGGTTCGAACTTTGTCCGTCCATTGGAGCATTTTGAATCAATAAACCAAATCTGAACCAGTTTGCTCTAAGCTTGTTTACGGCGAACCTGTTGATTTAAGGAGAGTGTAGATATAGTGTCCGGCAGTGTGCCAGGTATTAGTAGAGTTTACACGAGGATACATGGCCCGGCGGTGTAACGGATCGCTATAATTAATTGGACTGGCGTCAAAGACTATGGTTTTGACACCACAATCATTGATTTTTTAATCTTCACTATAGGCACATGGTAGCCGGTCTCATAGTCGCGGATAGCGGAATATAACACGCCTTTGTCGTACCGATACGCGGCGCCAAGGCGCGTACCCGGATCATTTGTGATGAAAGTTTTCGTTGCAGGGTCCCAGCCGGTTAGTACCAACATGTGCCGTTCTGGTCCGGGCGGAGTGAAGTGTGGGTTGCCGAGCGCTTGACCGTTCACAGGTACAATCACCAGGTTGCCAGTCAATAATTCCACCACTATATCGTCGGTGGTTATATCGGGCACAAACTTGACGGCAGCGTATCCGAAGTAGTCGCGGATGAGCTGGGCCGTATCTGCAGCTGAACGATCGCGAAACTCGCCGGTAGTGCGTTGTTGCCAATCAGCCAGAGCCACAATGGCCGCAGTGGCTTCAGTTGGTGTTTGCCACGATACAGCTTCTGCCCATGCCATCGCCATTAATACTGATGCCTCTTCACAAGCATCTTGAAACATAGGTTCGTGCCACTGAGCCAGTGGAGCTTGAACTGTAAATGGTACTTGTTGGCTGACGGTTGTTGTTAAAGATTGCTGTGGTGTCGGCACATCAATTGGTATGGGTGATGGGGGAGCAAGCGATATAGCCGGTGACGGGGAGATTGTTGGAGAAGCCGACGTCAAGGCTAGTAGGACGGGACTAGGTAGATTAGCCTTTGGCACTGATAATTTTGCGCTGCTTGCTACCCACAAGCCGCTGGCCAGACCGGCTAGAACAATCAGTCCAACCGCTTCAATTAGTAGCACTACTTTGCGCCATTGTTTCATCGCGACCAACTATACTGGAGCAGCCATAAGATGCAAGGCTACGCTGAGGGACTGCCAAATATAAATATTGTCGTTGTCGTTCTCAGTATCGCTTTAGTTGTTTAATTCTATGGCCGTGACAATAAGGTCAGCCACCATTTTATCATATGATAAAATAGACCCATGCCCACGTCCTTCTAGGCAAACTCAAGATCACAAATTTTTGAAACAAAGTCTGATTACTAATTGCTTGAGCTGATCCTTAAACTCCGTTGACCATATCGTCACTAATGTCCGGGTAATGTGTGAGACTTGTTGCTCAGGCGTTTTGTGACTGTCTTGTTCGATGTGTTTTTTAAAACAATTCCTGAGGATTACGCCAGTGTCTTAGTTCATCCTGTGTCGGGACATACCCACGCAGATCTAGCTTGGCAGACGTCAAGACGGCAAAGTGCAAATGCTTTCGCTCATAGTCTGTTTCCAACGTACCGCCTGCTCCGAGAATGCCAATTGTTTCTCCGGCCGTAACTTTCTTTCCGGCTGGTGCTAAGTTAGACGGATTGAGGTGTCCATAAATCGTCATGACATCTGATTGCTCGATCTGATGTTCAATGGCAACAATGCCACCATAGCCTGAAATTGTTTGGGATAGATGTACGATACCAGGCATGACAGCTTGAATTGAAACCTCAGCGGCCACATCGCCGTACTCCACATCCACGCCGGTGTGGTAGCCTGTGAACCGTTCCGGCTGTATGGGTGATGTATCGGGGGTAATAAAAATACCAAACGGTTTTTTGGTAATACGCGACGCGAACTCTGCTACCGGCTGAATGAGCGCAGTATTATTATTGCCAACATTGATTGAATTTAGGAAGCTTTCATATATCTGTGGTTTAAGATCCGGCCGCTTGGCGATGACATAAAATACCGATGGGTTTTCGTTGGAGACGCGAACATCGGTAACCTCATGACGCTCATTGCGCCAGGAAGGCTGATGGGGAAAATCAGCCACATTCGGCTTCTTGGCAATATCATAGCGGACAGCCGGACGACCAGCTACGGTCAGAGGCGTCCGTGAATGAATAGTAACGGTCGAGAGGGTAAGAAAGTCGGCCGCGGTAAAAAAACGGATGAATATTTGTGATTTTTCCAGACTATTGTTACCTGACAGTGTGGGATCATACAGCGAAATAGCCTGGACGCTGTCTATGGCTTCGGTTTGCCACGTTTGGGGAATCTGGGCAGTAAAGATAAATTCAGGAGCAGCCTGTGGAATATCCTGGGCCCGAAAGGGCACGCTGGTTGACGGCAAAGGATCTGGAACAGTTGACAGCCCGGTCGGTGAAGAATGATCTGCAGCAGGCGCGCTGGTGAGCCAGGGAGTGGCTGCGTCGGGCATTCGTGTCCAGAGAAAGATACCGGCTCCAACAAAGAGTATCAAGAGACCCAGGCTACTAAGAATCCAAGTGCGTGTCATCATAGGTATCGTTTATTCAGCTCAGTTATTATACCATTCCGATGCTAGTCCAGTTCTCCGAGTGGTGAACTAGATTTCTCACAGTGACATTTTAAAAGGATTGAACGCGACGTTATGCCTGGCAGTAGGCGCTTTTTTTACCCTCGTTTCCGGCGGGCAAGGATTTCAGATACTGGCTGTCGTCGAATGGTAGATAGTTGAAGAAACAGAGACCGACTGAACTGTCTGAGGGAGCATTGTAAAGCCCAAAGTCCACGAATACATTAGCGGTGCTAACGCCGACAGAATGAGAAATCTCCTCACCAGCTTTTACTTCAACCAAGTCAGTAATGCTGGTAGTGCGACTGTCGTTAGGTTTGGCTGGCGGTAAATCTTTTAGTGCTACAGCAAGTTTTGGCGAAAGGGTGCGTACATGATCAAAACGGAAATTTAATCCGCATGGAGATGAGAAAAATAGTAAGTATTGTTCCTCGTCACTTTCTAAATAACGACTGGCAGCTGTGAGGTGTGCGTCTAGCGGAGCGCGGACAGCAATGTCCGTGGGCTGGCTATTGTCGAAACGAAACCCGCCATGTGCCCGAAAGCCATCGCCGCGCACCTGTCCTGGCCAGAGCATGGAGGTAACAATTGAGATATCGACTGGTGTCATCAGAATAAGCGGGCTAGGGCAAACAGCAGAATCTTGGGCTGACGTCAGTTCGCTTGACTGCTCTCTTCCGGGCGGGGAGGCAAAAAACAGACTGACGGCTGCTATAACCGCAAGTCCGACAAGGGCGAGAATTATAGCTCTTGATTCCATATTAAGAGTGTATCAAGCACTCCAAGGGGTGTCTCTAATGTTTCGCAGATAAAGAAAGACCAAAGCGCATACTGTGACCTGGGTGAGATTGTTATATATGTCAACCATACTCAAAACCGGAAGACACTATTTCCTAATTGTTGACTTTCTGGGATTATTCCGTAACAATAGAAAAGTCATTAAGACTCAAGAAATATAGTCGAGTTTCTGTAGCAATAATCAAGAAATCAATTTTTATGGACGGAACAATCAAAACGCTTACGGGAAAAGGGTTTGGATTTATTTCACGTGAAGGCGAAGAAAAGGATCTTTTCTTCCATTCCAAGGAATTGCAGGGCGTAACATTTGATGAACTTAAAGTTGGCGATAAAGTTAGCTTTGAAGTTGTTGATAGTGAAAAAGGCCCAGCAGCTACTAAAGTAACACGCGTCTAATCACAAATTAGCGTTAAAACCACCTCTCAAATTGAGAGGTGGTTTTTTTGGGAAAATAGTTCAAGTAAAATCAAACGTCTAGTCAATCATCGATAACGCCGATATAGGACTTTAGATATAGGCTTTCCGGAAAATATACCGAAAGCGGGTGGTCAAAGGCTTGCCTTAGACTTGCCAGAAGATGCAGGTTCACACCGGCTTGAACAGAGGCACGACGCAACATAAAAGCCAGATCGTCCTCACTAAAAAATCGTGAACAACTAGACGATACAAGAATGCCGCCAGAATTAAGAAGTCTTAAGGCGGCGCGATTAAGAAAATGATAAGCCTTAGCGGCAGCGTCCTTATCACGCTTTGATTTAGTTAAGGCCGGGGGATCGACAATGACTAGATCATATTTTTGATCCTGGTTTTGATCTAGCCAGGAAAACACATCAGCTGCCTCTGTTGTCACGGTACTAGCTGATAAGCCATTCAGCTGCAATTGCTTGTGACATAGCTTAAGAGCACTGGCAGAACTATCCACGTTATGAACCCGCGTCGCACCGTTTTTAACCGCGACTACTGCGGTGGCGCCAGTATACGAAAACAAGTTGAGAATAGTCCGGTCAGTTGAAAACTGTCCGATCTTGGCCCTCAATTCTCTTTGGTCTAAGTAAAATCCTGTTTTCTGTCCGGTTAACACATCAGCCTGAAACTTCAGGTTGTTTTCCAGGAAGATCACCGGTTCTTTTACTTGTCCATAATGCACTAAGACCTGCTCGACAAGTTTTTCCTTCCGCCTAATTAGCATATCACTGCGTTCCACCACTACTCGCGGGGAAAATACTGACTTTAATGCGGCCAGAACAGATGTCCGCAAATTATCCATACCAGCTGTCGATATTTGCATGACTAAAACATCGTCGTAGCGATCGACAACTAGACCAGGCAATTCATCTACCTCACCGAAAATGACACGATAGCCAGTGGTGGACATATTGCCACCCAGTCCAAGTAATAGACGGCGGTCAGACGCCTGCCGAATACTAGCTGTTAGCCACGACTCGTTAATCTCGACTTCCTTAAATGCAAAGAGTCGGACCGCGATAGAAGTATGGGCAGAATAAGTGCCGGTACCAATAATTTTGCCCTGACGATCTTCGACATGAACTAAGTCGCCGTGCTTGATTTTGCCCGACACAGGCTGCAAGGCACCAGAGAAGATCCAGGGATGGTGGAAACCGGTAGCTGCTTCCCGGCCCTTTTGCAGTGATATTACAGGATAGGTCACAGTCCAAAGAGTAACAGTCAGACCTTAGGTGTATCAATGGAATGTTCGACAGTCTGATAAGATACAAAAATCAGCTCCTTATGAGCTGATTTTTGATTCTATTTGTAATTTTACCTTACAAACCCATTGTTCGACCATGCATCTTTTGCCATTGCATGGCACCTAAAAGCGCATCGTAACGATACTGACCTTTATCCTTGTACTTGGTATTAGTCAGAAACTGATTTGCCCAATAAGTCCATTCTTGGAATGTTGGATCACGATGGTAAACACTGTTAAAGATACCGTTTAGGGGTATCAGGCTAGCAGGAAGCTTGCCCGATACTTTCACGGCTGATTTTGTTCCTTTAACTTTACCTTTTGAAGATATCTTCGTAGAAGTCACAGGATCAGGCCCCGGGCAACAATCTTTTTCATCCCCCGAACCGCTGCCGGAAGATGCCGAGCTGCCAGACGAGGATCCAGAACCACAGGCTACCACTTCAAATGACTTGGTATCCTGGGCCATGACATCTGCAAGGTCAGACTTATCATAGATAGTGGCAACAATAGTGTGGTTTCCAACACTGATAGATTGTGCGCCAGTAATCCATGAAGCTGGTTCGCTCGTATCAGTTAGAATTACTACACCATCCAACTTAACCACGACATGCTGAGTTGGTTCAGAATATGTTCCGCTACCGGAAAACGTCATCACTTGTGGTCCGCAGCCAGGCACGGTAATACTGTTAATACTGATGGAATCTACATCAGCGTGAACTGGAGCAAGTGGAACCAGTGAGCCGCTTACAACACCGATGATTAAAGCAAGTGGACTAACCTTAATAAACAGATTAAATACGTTCATGTGGCTCACCTCCCCTCAAAACCGAAAATTTGCATAGCTATATAGACTACCGAGTAGTCGGTTACCTGTCAAAGTTATATTGTGTACAGTTTTTAGCTTTTTTGAGCTATTGGGCTGCCCTGTCTGACGCTATTGATCGATAAGGGAAATTGGCTGCACAAAGCTTTAACTTCCACTGCTACCGCTAAGAGTTCCAGGGATTTTTGTACATTAGCGACAAAGTCTTCAAAATCATCATTCGCCCATGTTGAAGCAATGTTCATAACTACATCAAACCAGCCGGCAATAAGATTCATTTCATTTTGCCCCATACCACGGGTAGTGATCCAGGCAGTGCCGCAGCGAAGAGCAGATGGATCTGCGGGTGATCGAATGTCTTGGGGCATAGTATTAGCGTTAGTTATAATACCGGCTGCTTCCAGGGCGTGAGCATATCTTTTACCGAATAATGGCTTGTTGGTTAGGTCGATAAGAAGTAGATGCTTATCTGTTCCGCCGGAGACGAGTTCGAATCCATGCTCACCTAATTTTCGCGCCAGTGTCTGGGCATTTGCAATGACCTGTTGCGCATAGGCACGAAATCCGGGTTCAAGTGCTTCTCCTAAGCCAACACAGATGCCGGCAATATTATTGTTGAATGGTCCGCCCTGTAGACCGGGTAAGACGCCACGGTTAATCTTCTTGATTAGATCGCCACGCGCCAATATAATTGCTCCTCGACCGGCTCGCAGTGTTTTATGAGTGGTCATGGAAACAATGTCGGCAATACCGACAGGCGATGGTACAACCCCCGCGGCTACGAGACCTGCTTCATGAGCAATATCGGCCAGATAAAGCGCACCTACACTGTCGGCTATATCCCGAACGCGTTGATAATCAATATTGCGCGGATAGGCAGTACCACCGGTGATGATTAGTTTGGGCTGAGATTCTTTAGCAATTTTCTCAAGTACATCGTAATCGAGAACACGAGTGGCGGGATCAGTTTTGTATTGAACTACCTGAAACAGACGCGAAGTAATGTTGACTTTGCGGCTGCCGCCCTTATAGATTAGTTTGCCAGCGTCAGATTCTCGTTTCGAGCGACTTGGTTCAAATGACCAACCGTGGGATAAATGGCCGCCATCTGGCAAATACATGGCGAGGACATTGTCCCCAGACGACAGCAAAGCTAGATAAATAGCGAGATTGGCGTTACTACCAGCTAGGGCCTGGATATTAACATCCCAGGTCACTGGCAGCTGAAAGAGCCGACGTGCCCTGTCAATTGCTAGACCTTCAAGTTCATCAACGTTAATATTTCCCTGATAGTAACGCTGACCAATATTTCCTTCAGAATACTTGTGCATGAATACTGAGCCAACTGCTTCTCTAACAGCCTCTGAAAAGAAATTTTCTGAGGCAATCATGGAAAGTTGGTCCTGCTGCCGCAATTCTTCTTTTTTAATGATGTTAAAAACTTCAGGATCAGATTGTTCCAAAAAACTCATATTTTTTGACGTTCTAGATCACTTAACTTCGCTTTTATTTTTTCCTCTTGGCCGCGTCTCGCAAAAGTATATGTTCCAAGATTAACGTGCATTCTTTCAGCTAAAAGAGGATAGACTTGCTCAAGTAATTTAAATTTTTCTTGTTCGATTATGCGATAATCAGGATGACCTTCCGGAATGGTACGCAATTCAATTTCCCAAAAGCACGAGCGTAAGTTTGTCCACTGCATAAAGCGAACACGGTGGGCCATAGTCACCGCATACTGGGCAAGGTCCAAGTCATGAGCTGCAATATGTCTATAGACATCCGCAACGCGCCTTACAGCAGCGTGGAATTCGGCGTCAAGTCCGGCTTGAATCAATTCTAAGGGAACGTCGTAGCCATGCTCTATCGTAAAATGCTGTCGTTGTTGTGTTAGCATGCGATGTCGGTGTAAATCGCGCCAAGCCCCAATATTCATCTGGATTTCAAATCTAACATAGACATTTTCCAGCGCCCTGCCAGCCTTCTGCCAGCGTTGATCTCGGCCTTCAAAATAGGCATCAAGTATTTCGCGTTTGCCGGCAGTCGACATCGCTTTGACCTGATCGAATAAATCATGCCAAGTTCGATGATTGTTCGGCGCGCTATATAAAATTCCGGTGATCACTTTTATTTCACCGTCAGGGTCAAAGTCAACCAAAACAACCTTGGTTCCGACTTGAGTTTCGTGAGGTCTTAAGCGATGACGCTCTAAAACCGAGGCAACGCGCTGCCCACGCCCGGCCAGATATTCTTGATATTTAAGGGCCGGGGAATTTTGTGTTTGGTCTGAATCACGCAGCCTGCGTAAAAATGAAGGTACAACAGTATACAGTTCCTCATAAGCTCTGTTAGCTGCCCAGCGAACTTCACCAAGGGGCTGCGCGAGAGATCGAGAAATCATGTATTCAAAAGCCTGACCATTACCGAAAAAGGCGACTTGGGAAAGTGTGGATGTGGGTAACAAGCCGCGAAGTGTGTCGTAAGCTTTGGTCCTAATTGTCGCTTTGGTTTCCTTTGGAAATTTTTTTGCAAGCCACTTAGTTAATCGGTCAATCAGGCTGACATAGGTCGCAAATAATGAATCCATAGCATTTCTATAATCATGCGTTAATCCGATCTTAGACAAAGTCGGATCAACATAATAACGATACTTACCATTTACCTTACTGCCATAATCAACATATCGCGTCGATTTTTCTATCGGTGCCAGACCGATGCGCTGATCTTCAAAATGCTTGATGGCCAACATAGAAAGACTGGCATAAACCAGGTGTGTTCCCGCCATTTGAGCGATAGAGTCATCGCCATATTGCGCCAGCCACTTAATATAAAATGACCGAGCTCTCGGGTTTGAGAAAATCTTTTCGACAGGATGTTTTTGTAAAAAAGTTATGAATTCTTGAAGCTCAGCTCCGTATCTCTTTTTCTCCGCCCAATCTTCAGCGGATTCTTTGACAGATTTGGTCGGTTCTAAAAAAGGTGTCACATATTCTTTAAGAAAAATAGCACGTAAATCGTCAGACGCTCTGCTTGTCCTTGAGCATAAGGCGCCAATGACTTCCGGTGAAAAAATTAGAGGTGTATAGACGGACTGATCAAGGTTGGAGAAAAATGGTTTGATTTGATCTCTTTGTTCGGCAGTGTATTGATTTTTCTGATAGGCGGGAGCGAACTGGGCCAACATAGACTCAGCTTCAGAATCACTGTGAGAATTGATATTAATCTTCTCATTTGCTGCCAAGACCTTTTCCCGAGCAGCTCCGATAGGACTTTGTGATTTGCGTTGCTCAGAAGAGCTCATATTAGTATGCTGGCACGGATGATTACACATGGCAATATCATAGCCGCTCAAAAGTTAAAGGTTGATTTAGATTATATGTATTCCTTGAAACCATCGGTTATCAAACTCGGTTTAGAACGAACAAAAAATTTATTAAATGCCGTTGGTAATCCTCACAATTCGATACCCTGCGTGCATATTACCGGTACTAATGGCAAGGGCAGCACCGCCGCCATGCTTGAGTCAATCCTGCGGGCGAGCGGGTTAAAAACTGGACTTTATACTAGCCCTCACCTACATCTTTTCAATGAGCGCATCAGAATCAGCGGACAAAATATAAAGAATGAAGAGTTGGCACCTCTAATTGCCGAACTACGAACTGCCTCCAATCAATTCAATATCAGGCCAACATTTCATGAATTCACCACCGTGTTAGCACTGCTCCATTTTGCCCGCATGAAAGTTGAACTGGCCGTGATTGAAGTATGTATGGGCGGTTTGTTGGACACGACCAATGTTATCTCACCGTTAGTTTCTATTATCACGAATATTGGCATCGATCACACGAACTATTTGGGTCACACTAAGCAGGAAATTGCTCGAGAAAAAGCTGGTATTATTAAACCTGGAACTCCCGTCATCACTGCCGAAACGACTCCGGATATATTGGATTATTTTCGGGTTGTGGCCGCAAAAAATCAGGCACCGCTGTATGAGGTCTCAAATTTATTTTCAATCGTAAGAGGACTGGGCACTTGGTCTGAGCAGACCTTTGCAGTAAAAGGGTCGATATCAGGATCTTTCCACCTTGGCTTACTGGGTAAACATCAACTGGACAATGCTAAAATAGTTTTGCAAACTATTAAGCTTCTACGTGAACGAGGATTTTATATATCTGACCAAGCATTAAAAACCGGGCTGGCAAACGTTAAGTGGCCAGGGAGACTCGATGTCGTGTCCGAAAAACCATTTGTATTAGTTGATGCGGCCCATAATCGTGATAGCGTTCAGGCGCTAAGAGATTTTATATTAGCTGAAATACCTTCTAATTTTTTTGATGTATTCATTTTCGGAATGAAGCGTGATAAAGACATCAAGCCAATACAGGACCTGCTACTACCTCTGTGTAAGAAGATAATAATTACTCAAGGCAGTTTTCAGCCGGCTCCGGCCGATCAACTAGCGCGTCAAATCAGAAAATACCACGATGATGTTTTAGTCATGCCGGATCCAAAAGAGGCGATTACGCGGGGTCGGAGCCTCATAGATAAAGATGGCAGCATGCTTGTCGCGGGATCACTGTACATGATTCCCGCCGCCCTAGAATACTTCCAGCCCAGCAATTTATAGGCTAACGCAAATTTGTCTGCCTCATCCTAATTTTAAAGAAAAGGCAGCAAAACTTGACGTTCAATTAAGTCCAGCCCACATTATCTAATATGGGATTGCTAAAGATTTCCGGGATTGCCATTACTCTCCTACTAATGCCCGTTGTTGTGCATGGGGCAGTTTTTCTTGATGAGGAACGAATCGAGCTGACAGAAAATTTAACTAGTGATTTATATGCGATCGGTGAGGCTGTGGTTGTACCTAACGATACAGCGGTGTCAGGGGATGTATTCGCCGTTGGCAAGTTTGTTGATGTCTTTGGCCGGGTCGCCGGCGACTTATTGGCTGCTGGTGATCAACTCATGATAAAAGGTGTTATTGCTTCTGACGTTTTTGGCCTTGGCCAAAAAGTGACCGTTGACGGGTCAATCGGTGACGACGTCCATGTGGCTGGAAACACACTTGAAATTGTTGCCGCGAAAATTGACGATTTGTTTGCGGCTGGCAACAACGTTCATATTTCATCGGAAACAACTGTAGATGGTGATGCCTACGTGGCTGGATCAAAAATTATCCTAGAGGGAACTATTAATGGCACCGCGCGATTTGCCGGCGAAAGAATTGTGATCGAGCCCACGGCAGTGATTGCCGGTAATTTAATCACTTGGAGTGAGCGGGCTCCTGAAATCTCAGATGGTGCAACCATTATTGGTAGAGTAGAGCGCCGTCAATATAAGGGAGCGGAATTGTCTTCACAAGTAAGCTGGCAATTTCACATTTTAAATTGGGTCCGAGCCGTTATTAGTTTATTTATTACATCGCTCGTCATTTTATTTGTTTTACCACGGCTATCCAAAGCAGTTCTTCTGACCACTCAAAAAAGACTCATGCCGTCATTTGGCCTGGGTTTGCTCTGGCTGATAATTTTTATACCGGTCGTTATAGCGCTTGCTGTGACGATTCTCGGTATACATCTTGGTTTGGTCATAGTCGCGGCTACAGCCCTCCTGGGGCTTATCACAATGCCGCTTGCTTCATTAGTTGTGGGTTTCTGGATTTTTAGAAAACTTTCCAAACAAGGAGATAATTCACTTAGCTGGCAGCATGCCTTACTAGGCTCAGTTATCCTGAAAAGTCTTTATTTAGTCCCTATTGTCGGTTGGCTAGCTGGAACATTTATTGTAATAACTGTCTTCGGATCAATGCTTTTTGTCTCATACGGTCTTCTTCACACCGACAATAAACCTAAAATCACTGCTTAACTCCCTAATAAGGTCGTCGGCAAATTGGGATTATTAATCATTTATCGTAAATTAGTAATAAATTGGACAGGAGGGCTCAATTGCAGCAAGCTATCGTATTGATTGTTCGTTAAAAAATTAGATAAGGAGCAAGGCATGAAAGTTGAAGCCGCTGTATGGTTGAATGACAGTTTGCAAGCGATATGGGGTGAAATTATAGAATCACATCAAGCCCAAGATTCGGGTGTTGCTTTTGAAAGACGAAGGGATGCAATTTATGTATACTCTTGGCACTCCTCATACTACACGTATAAAACAGGACATAATCTTGAGATTAGCTTATGGCCTGACCTGCAATTTAACTTGCTGGTGCTTGTGAGCCTTGTTGAAAGAAATTACCCTTGGCTGCAAAAACCAATCGCCAAAGTTGCATATAATGACAAAATCGACCCCGAAAGATGGCGAATTGATTTTAGAAAATTTTCTGATGGACGCACCCTTTATCACATGCAAGCGCTCCTTAAAAGAGCTCATGAAATCATGAGTCTTTTGAAAGAACCTCTGCAATATCTTGAGCTGTGATTTCACCTTGCCTGATAATAACAACTTGACCGTCGACTAGAGTAGCTAACGTCGTCGGTTTTTTTTTCGGTAGATCACCTCCATCAAGTATAACGGCTAGCGACAGATCATAAGTCGTTTCATCAATTTTGCCCGGAAACTCCCGCAAAATATCGCGGGGTGAAAAAAATGGTTCAGCTCCGGATCGATTCGCGCTCGTGGCCGTTAATGGTACGTCAACTGAATCGGCCAACCCACTCATAATTGGATGGTCAATTACACGCAGACCAACTAGTCCGTCCTTGGCCAAGTGCTTAAGAGATATTTTTGGTCTCACAAGGAGTGTGAGCGGTCGGTTATCCATAGCGGATAATACCTGAGCCTCTTGGGGAGAAATATTAAGATGCCTAGACCATAAGGATTTTTTCATGAATATGGTAAATGTCTTATCCACCGGGCGATTTTTAAGATTACGCAACCGCTGAAGTGCCCAACCCTGTAGAGCATCAACACATAAGGCGTAAGACGTGCCGGTTGGCACTGCGACGATTCTTCCCTCGGTAATATAAGAAGCCGCTTCAGAAACTTCAGTCGTTGTGAGTAGGTATGATTTCATAAATCCTAAAAATATTATATCAGTGAATTCAATCCGACTAACTAATTACGATAGTTTACATTTGAATGTTTAGACTAATACTGTCGTCTTTTATTAAACATTATGGGTTATACTTAAAGCTTGGGGGTATGCATAAAAGTACCATTTTTTTTGCGAGTTTGAGTTGTCTCTTGGCGACCGCCTTGGCCGGTTCGATTTGGTATATTTCGACTCGTAATTCAACACCACCTTCACAAATAGCTAGGCAAGTAGATGTTGGTGTGCCCGGTTTACCCAACGATGCCGACGACCTATTTCACAATAAGAGTTCACTCTTATATGATTTCGAAAATGACCGTATTGCTTTTGCCCAGAATGGCTTTGAACGTGTGCCCATAGCCAGCATCACAAAACTAATGACGGCAATGGTGGCACTAGATGCGGGTATAGATTGGGATCAAGAAGCAAATATCGAACCCAATGAATATGTCGCGGGCGGACAATTGCTTCTCCATCCAGGTGAAACGGTAACGATGCGAGATCTTTTCACCACGTCACTTATGTCTAGCGCTAATAATGCGACCTTGGCTTATGTTCGCCAGCTTAACATTCCTAAGGATGAATTTATTCGACGTATGAATCGCAAAGCTATCGAGTTGGAATTAGAACAAACGAGATTCTTCGAAGTGACTGGTCTCAGTAAAGAAAATGTCTCGACCGCATATGAAGTGGCGCTTCTGGCAGCCGCTGCTCTTCAGTATCAAGAGATATTAGCGGCCACGAGCGGTTACGAATACGGCTTTAAGATCAATGGGTCAGGTCGAGAACATACCATTTATAACAGCAATAAAGTTTTTTCTGAAACCAGCCAGAAGCCATTTCTGGCCAGTAAAACCGGCTATATTTATGAAGCTGGATATTGTCTCGTAGTTCGCGGCAGCGGGGAAAATCAAAACCTAATAGCTGTCATTCTAGGCAGTCCATCTGAAGAACTGCTCATAGCTGATATTCAGCGACTCCTCAATTTGCCTATAACGTAGTATATTAGAAATATGACAGCCGCTGAATCACCACCACCTACACCTATACCAGAAGACAATACTTTGCCAACAGAGGCAACCCAACAACAATCATTACCACCGGCCGAGTCAAGTGGGCCATTTAAACCGAACATTTATCCAGTCATGTACTGGGCCTTGGCTTACGGCGTAACAGCCGGCATTCTTCTTTTCTTATTAATGCTCTTATCGCGTTATATAACTATAATCTGGTTTCCAGTATTCATCGTTGGTTTAATTTGGGGCGGTTTTAGAAACTACCGCCGGCAAAAAGAGGATTATGGTCGTCAATCAGGTATAAGCCCTGCAGCCCAGTCACCGCTCGATGAATTTAAAAATGCTGCCTACGATATAGCGGCAGCTTCGAGGGATCTCTTTAACTCAGAATCATCTGATAATGCAGTGACAACTGAAGAATCTAATATAAATACACAGTATGAAGAAGGCACTGATGATTCTAGTGATTCTTTAAGTGAGACACAGCCGGGAATACAGGAGACATCAGACCAGTCGCCAACTGTTGATCCTCGTCTTGGCGGTCCACCCACTACACCACCAACTGTTTAGCTTATCTGTTGTATATAGAAGAAAAGCATCTACAAGAAAAAAGTCGCTGGAATCTTTGATTAGTTAGGACTTAAGTCCAAACATCGAAATTCCAGCGACTTGTGGCGTTATGTCGCGCAACACAATTACGGTATTGCACAAGTTCTTATCATTTTATACCATTACAGGCTATTTGTCAATAGTCATTTTATTGGCTTTCTTGAGCGTCCTATACCAATATAAGTGATGCCTAACTCTGCAATACCGTCCGCATTCAAGGCGTTTTTGCCATCTACAACGAGCTTTATACCTCTTTTATGTAGTAAATCAGGTGTTAATTCCTTAACGAATTCATCATGGTCACAAGCTAACATTATTACTTGAGCCTCTAGAAGTGCCTGAGTTGTGTTGGCTACGCTTGATAATTTAGCAACATAAGGATCGAAGACATCAAATATTAAATGCTTAGCCGCTAATATTTCTTTGATGATTAAAGCCGGGCTTTCTCGAGTATCGTCAATATTCTTTTTGTAGGCCAGACCCAAGAGAGCAATCTTTGTTTTCTTAGAATCAAGGCCTACTTCTGACATACCTTGTAGCATGAGCTCAACCGTATAAGCTGGCATTTGATTATTTATATCGCGGGCCAGCTGCAAAAATTTATGATCAAAGCCAGATTTTTTGGC
Source organism: uncultured Candidatus Saccharibacteria bacterium (assembly GCA_964372635.1). Lineage (GTDB taxonomy): Bacteria > Patescibacteriota > Andersenbacteria > UBA10190 > UBA10190 > CAYJQW01. Next base: position 4,827 of record CAYJQW010000013.1, on the reverse strand, counting down.
CCGTTCAATCATGTAATAGGGGTCAACGCTAATACAGTGCCCGCCTACACCGTTTCCTGGATAATGGGGCATGAAGGCAAACGGCTTGGTGGCTGCTCCGGCAATCACATTCTTAATATCGATACCTAGTTTGGCGAAGGATTGTGCCATTTCATTGATAAACGCAATATTGATATCTCGAAATGTATTTTCCAAAATCTTTACGGCTTCAGCTTCGGTTACGCTCGTCATCGCTGTAATTGGTGCCTCGATAATACTTTCGTAAAACTCAGTCGCTTTGGCAACACCTGTCTTTGAATAGCCACCTAGAACGCGGGGAATGTTAACAACGCTCCACTTTGCATCGCCAGGATTGATTCGTTCTGGACAGTGTGCCAAAAAAAGAACATCGCTCTGGTTATTTGGGCTATCAAGTTTAAGGTCAGCTCTTTTTTGCAGCAGGGGAACAACAAACTCATCCATTACTCCCGGGTTGATAGTTGATTCAATAATTAACACCTGCCCAGACCTTATATGGGGCCTAATACTTTCAAGCGCAGAACGCAATGGTCCAAAATCTGGCTTATGGTGATCGGTCACCGGTGTTGGCACACAAATTACAATGATTTGAGCTTTTGCAACGGCCCTTGGATCGGTCGTGGCAGTAATAGGCTTTGTCGAAAGGTTCGCTGAAAGTTCCTTATCTTGCAGTGGACTTGTGCCCTTGTTAATAAGGGCTACTTTAGCCGAGTCATTATCAATTCCGATCACTGTCCAATCTTTACGAGCAGCTAATAAGGCTAACGGCAGACCTACATAACCGAGTCCTACCACCGCCAGGGTCCGCTGGCCAGGAAATGTATGATTATCTGTCTGGTGCATAGGCGCATCGTGCGATGATAATTACCCTTAGTCAAGCTAGAGGAGAACTAATTAATATCGGCCGCACCCCTTTAGCCCAATCAAACATGGCGGAAATTAAGTCCGATCTATTGCTCCCGAGCAAATTTGCCACTTCAATTAGGGGAAAAGTATCCAGTTCAACGATCAACACTTTGTTTTATTGATTAAGAGTCTTTTATGGAATAGAAACGTATTTTATGTTACAATAAACGTGTGAAGATAAAATCCTTCAAACATAATTCATTAACTTTATGAGCAAGCCAGTAACAATTTACACGACAAAGACCTGTGGTTATTGCAAAGCAGCCAAAGCTTTTTTTAAGGAGAAAAATGTTGAATATACTGAAATTGACGTTGGTTCAGACCAGGAAAAGGCTAAGGAAATGATTCATCGATCCGGACAAATGGGCGTGCCCGTTATTGTTATTGGTGCTGAGGCTGATGAAAAACTCATTGTTGGCTTTGATCAAAACCGTATTTCTGAAGCGCTGGGCTTGGCAGTTTAAAAACTGCTGCGAAGGTTTAAAAATTGATTGTGATGTCACCGAAATTGTTTGATGTATTGATTGTTGGCTATGGTCCAGCGGGTATAACTGCCGCTATTTATGCTGCCCGCAAAAAACTGAGTGTTTTATTGATTGGCGATTTACCTGGTGGGGAAGTTAGAAACTCCGGTGATATTGAAAATTGGCCGGGAGACGGTGAGACTGACGGCAACACCCTTGCCGATAAATTTATTCAACACCTTGATATTCATAAAGAAGATGTGACTGTCGTGTCTGGCAAAGTCACACGGGTAAAAAGAGACTCGGCCGGAACATTCACGATTGAAACTGAGCAAGGCCAGAAATTTCAGAGTAAAACCGTAATTTATGCTGCGGGTCGACATCCTCGAATGCTGGAAATACCGGGTGAAAAGGAATTTAAAAATCTTGGCGTCAGCTATTGTGCCACTTGCGATGCACCTTTATTTCCAAATAAAGAAGTGGCGGTTATTGGCGGAGGAAACACTGGCGCTGAGGCGGTTATTATGTTGCAAAAAATTGCTAAGAAAATTCACCTAATACATAATGCCGATCAACTGATAGCGGATCCTATCTTAGTTGCGAATTTTTTGAATGATCCAAAAGTAGAAATTCATTATCAGGCACTGACCACAAAAATTACTGGTAAAACTATGGTAGAAAATTTAACTTATACAGATAAAGATGGGACATCGCATGAACTGGCCGTTCAAGGTATTTTTGTCGCTATTGGTGCGATCCCCAACACAGGTCCAGTGAAGGAATTGGTTCCTCTAAACAAATTCGGGGCGATTGTTGCTGACCGCTATGGCAAAACTGATGTCGATGGTTTTTTCGCAGCCGGTGATATTACAGACATTCGCGATGCTCAAATTGTTGTAGCCGCAGGACATGGCTGTTCCGCGGCCCTTTCGGCTGGCGACTACATCTCGCGTAATATCGCACCTATCAGCTAAAAGACACAAGACTATGACATTTAAGCCAGTAGGCATGGTGTCGGCAAAAAGGCGAAACTGCTTTGAAACTAAACTTGACAGCTGGCATTAACAGTCTAAGCTAGGGTCGCATGAAAATTTCTAGAATTTTTTATTCTTTTCCAGCGTCACGTTATTTACTTCTGGCACTTCTATTTTTCGGCGGCCTTGAATTAATTGGCGCTTTTCATCGTTATATTATTCTTTTTTCAGGCGCACTCTTAGCACTTCTCGCCTATGGTATAGCCTTGATTCGTTACGAGGAAAAGTATTCTAGTCCAAACGAATCAACATTTACGGAAAAACAATTTCATCCGTTGCAGCTGATTTTACCAGTTTTGACTGCTGCCGGTCTGGTTGGCTTCGCCCTCTTTCTGCCTTCCAACTCAATAGCCCACGTTTATTATATTGGAGCAGCGATTGTTTTTTATTGGCTGCTGGCTAATGGTTCTAGACAAGCCTACCCAACCTGGAATTGGGCGTTGTCTACGGGGGTTTACTTTGTCGACGTCGCAGTTATTCTTGGTCTAGCTTTTAATTTAGCCTGGCCTCCACTATTAACTGTTGCTCTTGTTTTTCTTGTCACCTGGTTAATAAGCATTCAGGCCTTCCATAGAATAATTCCCACAACGAGTACTACTGTCTTAGTTTCATTAGCCATGGGATTTGTTTTAGCTCAGTTAGCCTGGGTTATGCAGTTCTTACCGGCTCACTGGCTGGTCCTGGCTGGAGTTCTGGTAGTGATTTACTACACAACGTTTCATCTGCTTAGTATTAGCTACGAGCGTGCATTGCGGCGTCGCGATGTACTCGAGTATGCTGGTATAGCACTAGCTGCCTTATTCGTCTTACTAACGACGGCTCGTTGGTTTTAGGCGAAAAATCTATTGAAATAAACTATATGAGTCCAATACAAGAGGAAAATACAATGAGATTGTCGTTTGGCTGGGTCGTAACTGGTTTTATTGTTATTATATTGCTCGGCATCGCCGGCGGGTTCGTTGGCCAAAAATTAAGCCGTCCGATACTACCACCACTCACTAGTGACTCGAATCAAATAGTGAGCACTATGCAAAGTGTGACCATATCTCCAAATACGGCTGTCACGGAAATTGTCGCTGCGGCTGAACGTTCAGTCTTATTACTAGGCCCGGCTCGATCAATCTCTGAGCGAACGACTATTGCAAGTGGCTTTGTGGTCACTAATGACGGACTCTTGGTTTCAGCTTCAGGTCTACCAGCGGTGGATTTAACCGCTTATGACGGTTCCGGTCGAAATCTACGGCTTGAGCGTATTGGCGATGATCCCTTGTTTGGCCTGACATATTTTAAGATTCCTGACAATGTCGTGGTACCACTTGATGTCCGAAAAAATGACAGTGAGGCTGGCGAACAATTATTCATCATTAGCCGAGATCGACATTCATTTAAACCAACTGTTGTCCCATATTTTGTAAATAACCTGGAGATACCTGGAACTAACACTCCAAAAGGACTACAACGCATAATGACAGGTACAAAAAATAATGCGCCGCTTATCCGGGGTGCCCCCCTGCTCGATGATAATGAAAAACTTGCCGGTATTGTTATAGATCCGGAAGCTGGAATAGTTGTTCCAGTAAACCATGTTCTAGCCAGTGTGTCTCGCATCACTAAAAACCAGAGGGAACAGGATCAGTTTGTCAACCTTGGCTTAGGTGTAACGTATGGATTTGTTTCATCTGACCAACAAGCTGTTAAGTTTGGTGTTACAGTTTCATCCGTTGTGCCACAGAGCCCCAGCGGACTTGCCGGTATCCAACGTGGCGATTTGCTGCTGCAGGTCAATGGTACAGATATCACCTGGAATCAACCCTTAATAAGCTTGCTGGCCCAAGAGTTACCAATGCGCCTGACTCTGAGCAGGGCAGGTGAGCATCGGGAAGTTATCCTAAAACAAGTGGCGGAGCTGAAATAATAACAACCTGATGACTTTTCTTAGACCAAAGGTAATTATTACAGTTTCCACAATTATCGTTTTGTTGCTATTAGTCTCACTGGCTCAAGAAATGAACAGGCGCCTGCAAATTCAGCGAGAAGTACAAAACCTAGAACGTCAGGTGCGTGAAATGGAAAGGTCTGTCATAGAATTAGAAAATCTCAATACATATTTTGGAACAGACGATTTTAAAGAGCGTCTTGCTCGAGAAAAGTTAAATTATCAATCACCTGGTGAAAAAGTCGTTCTCTTGCCTCAGAATGGTATTTCAAATGCGGACATAGAATCGGCGTCAACTGAAACAGATTCATCATCGATTTTGGAACGTTGGTGGCGCATGTTCTTTGTTGATCCACAGAACTAGGCCCAGATTCACGGAGAACGTTTAATGTGAGGAAAATAATCTTTTAGTTGGAGAGAATTAACAACATGACAAAGCATAAGACAAGAAATATTATACTAATTGGTA
>CAYJQW010000012.1:0-22862 GCA_964372635.1 uncultured Candidatus Saccharibacteria bacterium | reverse complement strand
TATACACATTCATCAAGGATAGAGAAAAGTGCCAAATGTGCTTGGACATTACCACTCACTATTGACAATTAGGATATTCCATGATGTTAGCACCAGTAGGATTCTGGCTACGTGATGAAAATTGCAAAGTCTTTTCGAATATGAGTAGCCTTTAAGAGGTTTTTGTTTTTATTCGAGACGAATCTATTCATCGAAATGCACCACGTCGAAACGATACATATTGACTGCCTCCTGCCGTGAGTTTATGCCTGCCTCACGCAGGGCAGTGGCAAGTTGATCTTGAGCTGTTTCTACTCCAGCACGCCGTGGCAATAAAACAGCTAATTTACCCCGATCTGATTTTATATATAGCCCAAATCTAGCCGGATTGAGATGCTCTAAGTCGCTTACGCGTTGCAGTGGGCCGAGTAGGGAAACGCTATAACGCAGATGCGGTAGGTCATGTTTGGAAAGTTTTCGGGTAGGGTTAGCGATGACCGCGTTGACGGTATTAAAAATGATTTCTTGGGCCAACAACGGCTTTTGTGGCAACACTTGTCCATAAATTGACCTGACACGTCTACCCGGGTTCTCAAGAATAGTCACGTAACAGGCTTGCTGACGATCAAATTCGAATGAAAGATTTTCTGGTACTGGCAGAAAGCCTTGTTGACTGACATAATAATGAACTGCCTGGCCAGCCAGTTTACTATATATGGATGTCTGCACCCCCTGCATAGGATATATAATAGCACACACAAATATGATGCCTGACTTTCTAAAACAGACTGGAATTTTTTAGAATCCCATCTACAGTAATGAATATGAGCACCGATCTTGTTGACGTAAAGCATCGAATATTTATTGGCCTGCCAATACCGGAAAATGTCATCACTGCAGTGCAAGGGAGTTTTCAAGAATATCAGCAATATATAACCCGGCCGGTAGTACCGGAAAAATGGCACCTAACACTTTTGCATCTCGGGGAAGTAAACAATCCAAAACAATATTATTCACGATTACGAAAACAACTCACATCATCATTTGTTCCGACCGTGCGAATTACGCACGTTGGGCGAGGACTTAATAAGCATCAGTTATGGGCCTATGCAGAACCTTCGGTCAGTCTCAAAAGCATGCGTTCAGAAATTATCAAAAGACTCAAAAGTATGAGATTTCAGTTTCAAGAAAAAGCCGAGCTCGCTGATGATTTTGTACCACATATTACGATTGCTAATTTATTTCGTATGACCGGAGGCGTGGGCTTAGCTGATTATCCTCTAACTTTGAGTTTCACGGTAAATAAAGCTCATATATATAGAAGTGATCTTGCGTCTGATGACCCTAGGTATAACATTGAAGACACTATCCCTTTCACACAATAAAATGACACGTCCTTATCCGAGTCATCAGCGCTACACTTTTGAACCAAAAGCTGTTGCTGTAACTGAAGCTGATAAGGTTTTAGCCCCAATGACTCAGGATAAAGCCGGCGACATCGAATCATTGCATATAGGCAAAACATCATGCCAGTACCTAACAAAAACTTCTTTTCAAGAAATGATTGGTCAATTGCTCTTGAAAGATGCTTTTCATCACATTGTAACGCTAAATCCGGAGATGGTTATGGAGGCAGAGGTAAACCCTTTCTTCGAAAAAGCAGTCGCTGCGGCCTTTATCCGCATCCCAGACGGCGCCGGTCTTGTTTGGTCGCGCTGGTATATTCGCTCTGAATTTTGGTCGCTGTGGCCAAGTTTGTTGGCATTTCCGTTTGTCATGGTTGAGAGGATTCCTGGAGTTGAAGCAATCCATATAATCGCCGAAAAATGTGCTAAAAACGGCCAGTCAGTGTACCTGCTGGGGGGAACTGAGCAGCAAGTCGTTAAAACAGTTGATCATTTGCGACAAAACTTTCCAAAATTAGTGATTCACGCATCTCGATCACATCTATATGATGTCACTGGTCCGGCTTCACTCCTGCAAGATATTAATGATAAAAAGCCGGCAGCTATCTTTGTTGCCTATGGTGCTCCACGGCAATCAATCTGGATTGAAAATCATAAAGCCAAGCTGCCGACAGTAAAGATTGCTATGGGCGTTGGTGGCGCATTTGCCATGCTGGCTGACGAAAGACCAAGAGCGCCGAAATTATTCCGCCAACTCAATGCCGAATGGCTTTGGCGATTAATATTAGAGCCAAAGCGCTTGCCACGGATCTGGCGAGCTACGATTCAATTTCCGCTCCTTGTTCATCGTCAGAAACAAAAGAGCCATTTATAAAGAAGCCGAAGCGGGCAATAACTGGTTTCGTTGACAGAAATCGAATATGGCTGAATATGCTTATAAGGAAAATAAATTAACCGTTGAATTATTCACAGTATTAGTATTGACCGAAAGCTGGGGTCTCGCTAGGGTAACATGATGGTCGAAATGTACGAGAATCAATACTGGAGGGCTAAAGGAGGTGAGATACGGTATGGCTGATAATAAAGACACTGAGTCACAAGATGGGGGACTACTTGATAGAATTAAAGAGTCGCCGCGAACCGTATCTGCACTCATTATTATTCTTATCGTGGCTGCTGCAATTTACGCTTTTTCGGGCGATCAGAAAATAGCGGATCAGACAGATTTAAATGAGGAAAAGGACATACCAGAAATGAGTGAAGAACAAAAGAATAATTCTGATATAGCCGGTACAGTAAAAGATTCCAGCAATAAACCTGCTAATCAAGAGCAAGAAAACGGGAAAAATGTCCAAAAAGAGATGCCCAAACCACGCTCAACTGGGGAAACTTATGTAGAGGTTGCTGAAGCTGGAGACGGCGTCACACATCTGGCCAGAAGGGCGGCTGATCGTTGGCTCACTCAAAATAATGCTGGTTACACAGTAACCAATGAACATCGCATATACATTGAAGACTATATCAAGGACCAATTAGGCTCTAAACCGCTATCCATAGGGGAAGAAGTTAACATTTCCTTTGAATTGATTGCCGAAGCGGTGAAGGCAGCTGGTCAATTAAATGACGGTCAGCTTAATAATTTGACTACCTACTCTAATCTAGTTTTTACCTGAACTAAAAAATCGCAACTAATCTAATAGCCTAGCCCATTAGATTATCTATTACTGAAGAACTATTAAGGTAGAATCAAATAGCGATAATTGACAAGAAAGAGATGTTGCCAAAAAATCCCACGCAAGTGGGATTTTTTGCTGATTTCTCACCGTATTAGTAATATGAAATTAATCAAACTATATGAACAACCCTACTATACCAACAAAGGCGCACCGAGTTTTTTCTGGCAAAATTTTTGATGTATATCAATGGGAACAAAAACTTTATGACGGCAGCTTAGCCATTTTTGAAGCCCTTGATCGCTCTGATACTGTGCACACTATTGGCATTTTACCAGATGAAAGAATTCTACTGGTTTACGATGAACAACCGCATCGCCAAGGCGTACTGACGCCGCCAGGTGGTAAAATCGACGATGGAGAGACACCAGTCGAAGCGGCAAAAAGAGAGTTCCTCGAAGAAACAGGCTATTCAGTGGGAAAATTGATTCCCTGGCACGAATATCAAATGCATTCAAAAATTGATTGGATTGTGCATGCTTTTATCGGTCAGGATCTAATTAAAGAATCGGAGCCTGCCCTAGAAGCTGGCGAACGTATTGCTGTGCGCACTTACACTTTTAACGAATTTCTCCAATTGGGCCGAAGCCCACTGTTACGTGATAAAACTCTACGCATTATGTTGCTTGAAGCTCTACTGGATCCCATGAGTAAAGCTAATCTTGTCAAATTGTTCTATGGGTGAAACTGTACGGACACGCATTGCCCCTAGCCCAACTGGCCATTTACATATTGGTACGGCTCGAACGGCGCTCTTTAATGAACTTTATGCCCGCCAGCACAACGGTCAATTTATCGTTCGCATTGAGGACACTGATAAAGCAAGGAGCCAGGCAGAATACGAGACTGATCTGCTAAGTGGGCTATCCTGGCTTGGCTTGACTTGGGATGAAGGTCCGGACATAGGTGGTAATTTTAAACCTTATCGTCAGTCGGAACGCCAGCAAAAATATAAGGAAGCTCTTGAAAAGTTGCTTTCGGCGAATAAAGCTTATGAAGACGATGGTGCTATTAAACTCACGGTTGATCAGGATGAAGTAGTTTATCAGGATTTAATTCGCGGAGAAGTTAAAACGCCCACCAAGGCATGGGGTGGGGATTTTGTGATCGCACGCTCTCTTGATGATCCAGTTTTTCATCTCGCCGTCGTTGTTGACGATGCCGCTATGGATATTACACATGTGATTCGCGGTGAAGATCATGTGTCTAATACCGCCAGACATATTTTATTGCAACGAGCTTTAGGTTTGGGCACCCCTCAATACGCTCATATCCCTTTACTACTCGATGTAAAAAGAAAAAAGCTTTCTAAACGTGACGGAAACGGTAGTTTATTATCCTATCGTGATTTAGGCTACCTGCCAGAAGCCATGCTGAACTATTTGGCGCTTCTGGGATGGAATCCAGGGACATCTCAAGAATTGTTTAATCATGAAGATCTAGTTGCAATTTTCTCTCTGGAAAAAGTCCAGAAGGGGGGCGCGGTATTTTCTATGGATAAATTGACTTCCCTGAACAAGCTTTATATACGCCAACTGTCTCGTGACAAAATGTTTACCTTGGCCCAACCATTTCTGGAAGCAGCTAATTACGATGTTCATAATGAAGTTTATTGGAAAAATATTGTGGCTCTGGAGCAAGAAAGAATTGGAAAGTTCTCGGAACTTACCGACGCGCTGTCATACTTTAGGCCAGATTGGGCGGCTGAATATTCCTCGGACCTCCTGATCTGGAAAAAAAATGACTACGCAGCCACATTGAAGATTTTAAAAAAGATATTAGCTTTTTTAGAGAAGTTAGCAAATTCTGACTTTGAGTTAGAGATATTGGAAAAAAAGCTCCTGAATTGGATCGATGAGTCAAAGTTGGGCAGGGGAGACACTTTGTGGCCCATGCGTGTCGCACTTACAGGCCGCGACAAAAGCCCGGGACCGTTCGAAGTTGCTGCGATCCTGGGTAAAAATGTCACGCTACAAAGAATCAATCAGGCTGTTGACAAATTGGATATATAGGTATATAATATATAGGTATTAAGTGTGCTGGTTTAGTGCAACAATTGTTGTAATGAGAGCTCAGTAAATTGGTCAGGAAATGGCCTTTTATTAAAAATCTAGATATATTAAATAATTATGCGGCACTTAAAACGCTGGCAGCGAATACTGTATAGCATCATTATCGGAATTATTGCTCTTGGCATGGTTTCCTTGACATTTCTTTATGGTTTATAATGCATCTCATAGTCATCATGAAGCTTAAAATCAGGCAATACCTTCCAGGTAGCCGTGCGGAAAATAAAATTTCGTAGGGACTTTAGCAAGTCGATTTATCGGATATTGCTGACTTAGGGGGTAAACATGGCATACTGGCAATAACACAAACATACATCTCTATGATTAATATCTTATTTGGATGGCGTACCGCGCGAGTAGCCGCGGTGTTTTTAATACTCACGGTTTGTCTATTGCCTCAGAATGTCTACTCGGAAACAATTGATGAAATACGGGACAAACTAGACGCTAAAAGGAAAGATCTAAAGTCAACGGAAGAAAAAATTCAAAAATTACGGGCAGATATTCAGGTAAAAAAGAGCCAAGCCAAGACACTGCAGGATCAAATTGAGTTACTTGATGCCAATATCAATGAACTTTCCGCGCAATTAACTAGGACTCAGCAGGAGATAGAAGAAAAGGACCTAGAAATTACTGAGGTTAAATCTGAAATAGAGGAACGTGAGGCGGAGATGCGTATTCAAAAGGGCCGTCTGGCCGCTTTTATTCGCCAAATGCATGATATCGAACAAGAGTCGACAGTTACAATCTTTTTGAAATACCAAACATTTTCGGATGCTATTCAGGAAGCCGCCACTTTTGAAGAATTACAACATCGAGGCCAAGAAACACTGGCCGAAATTAAAAAATTACGCGATGAACTGAAATCAAAACACGAAAATTTGGCTGATATTAAACGTACTCTTGAGGAGTTACGGGAGAGGCAGTCATCCGAACAACAAATTCTTGCCAGCCAACGAAATTCTAAAGATCGAATTCTTGATCTAACAAATTCCCAGGAGGCTAAATATCAAGATTTACTTAAAGAAGCCCAAGCAACTCACTTGGCAGCTCAGAGCGAAATCAGCCGGTTAGATCAAATCTACCGGGAACGACTATCGGAAGAAAACCTCGCCAGTGTCGGTTCTTTCAGTTGGCCAATACCAAGAACATTTGGTATATCATGTGGTTTTCATTGTCCTAATTATCCATACGCCTACTTGATCGGGCCACATTCCGGCGTGGATATTCCCGCCAACGTCGGGACGCCAATTGCTGCTCCAGCTGACGGCATTGTCGCTCGGGTGCACGACTCCGGTGGAGCCGGGTATAGTTATATTATGCTGGTCCATAAAGAAAACTTCTCTACAGTGTTTGGGCATGTCTCTGGCTTTGCAGTTCGGGAGGGACAAGTTGTGAGCCGAGGAACAATTATTGGCTTTACTGGCGGCGCACCTGGTCAGCATGGTGCCGGACTGTCAACCGGTCCCCATTTACACTGGGAAGTTCGTGTTACGGGATCACCGCAAGATCCACTTAAGTATACATAGTGACTATGCTAAATGACCGACCTAAGTGGCAATCTTTTTCGATAAATTTAAGCAGCGTTAGTATAAAAATCGTGATGGCCTATGGCTGAGAAAATTAATCCAGATAAAATATTTGAAAAGATTATTGATGGTTTTTTACCGGTTTGGGGACCATTTTATGCTTTGTATTACATTATGAGACTCTTATTCAGAGAAATCTTTCGGCGCGACGAATAACAAAATAGTTGTCAATCGTTTGTAAAAAAGAAATCAGCCCGGTAATGATTAGTACTACGGCTTGCTTGTACAGCTCATCTAGGGAAGTATAAAACAATGGCTTGGCAGGAATCAGTGCTCCTCCTAGGGAAACAACTGACAAATTTTGTTCTAAAGCTCGAAGGACCTTACAAGTGGTACGTTATCGCTTTTGTCGCTATTTTTTTAACGGCGGCAATCACGCGTTTTATTTTTAAAACATTCAAATGGTTTTTGCTGTTTATTCTTATCGGTATAGCCATCTTTGCAATTCTATGGTTATTAGCAGATTTATCTAATTTGTGATTCAGATTTACGATGGATATTGCTGATAAACACATTCTTATAACCGGTGGCCGACGTGTCGGCCAACATGTGGCCAAGGCTCTACAAAATAGGGGAGCGAAGGTATCAATGAGTTATTTAGACCAGCCAAACGAGGTAGCTGCAAATACAAATGGCTTTCAGTTAAACGTCAATGATGAGCCTAACATCAGGAAATTTTTTAAGACCGTTACTAACGAGGGCGGGCCAATTCATGGATTAGTCAATATGGTATCAGTTTTCTCCGCTGATAAAGAAAAACTAACTTATGATGATATGATAAAGACGTTCCTTGTGAATGCCTTTGGAAATATGTTGATGAGTCGTTTGTTTGCCGAAGCTGCCCAAAAGCGCGCTGAGAAGGCAGCCCCGATAGTGTCTTTCATCGATTGGGCTGTTGATCATCCTTACTCTAAATACACGGTCTACTTATCGGCTAAAGCAGCCCTGCGCCACTACTTGATGGCTCTGCAGGTGTCATTTGCCGGAACTATTCGCATCGTTAACATCCAGCCAGGCATGCTATTGGAACCATCTGATTTCCCGGAAAATGAAAAAATGGAAATTATTCGTCACACGCCGGTAAGGGATATTGGCTCGGCCAAACAAGCGGCTGATCTCGTTGTGGCCGCACTAGAACTTGATTATTTGGCCGACAACATCAACCTGGCTGGCGGACAACAGTGGCGACACCGCCTGTTTTAATAAAAGCCCACCTAATTTATTTTGTAGGTGGGAAAGTGTGCTGATGACTCACATGTAGATCAGAATTTATTCGATCGATATCAATAAAACCGTCATCTGCCCAAGTGGTGACAAAATTACTCAATATGATCTGTAGTTCTGTCAGATTGGCTCTTTCTATTTCCTTGAATAACTTGGGCATTCGCAATAATAATTCCATATAATGGGTGCAGCCGAAGCGAAACCGTAGAATCTTCATTCTAAAAAACGTGTCCTGGGAAATATCTTTTAGACGATCAAGAGCCTCAAGAGGTGGTAGCGCTCTACCGTCAAAATTTTCCCAATCACGCCCAAACAGATCACACCAAATTACCTTTAGGATTCTCGTGAGTATTCGATCATACTCTTCTGAATCTAGTTCAGGTCGGGGATCGTGCATGTTAATTTCCTTTTTTAAAGAACAGTGAGTGTGTGTAGGAACCATCACTTTTATATCACCTTAACAGATCCTGAAGATGTCTTACACACTAGTCATTTACTCTCCCTCAGGCGGCTCAAGTGCTTCCTTAAAGTTTAATTTTTCAGCCGCAGCCAATAACATGCCATATTTCAACGTATTACTCTTTGAGTTAGAAAGCCAAGCTAATGCTTCTTGGGCCAATCGTCCCTTTTGACTTAAGGACGCATCGGCAGAATCCTTGTTCTGAGCCTGTTTCTCTAATTCTTTTTTTAAATCAGCCCACTGCTTAGTGTATGCCTCTGAAAAGCTCTCTGGCAGTTCAGGCAAATAAACACGGTAGTCCTGGCTTAACCGCTCACAGCAAAGACTGACAAACTTGTATACTGCATCTGTCATTTTCTTCTCATCTACCGATAAGGGATGTGGAGCAGCTTCAAGTATCATCACATGATTTAAGAATTATAAGTGCAAAATCATATCAATATTATTATTTCATGCTGCCGCGAATTTCATTAACATGTCAACCTTGTAATAATAAATATAGGAAACAAAGAGACTCGAAACGAAAAATAGTTTTAATGATGTCGGCAGCGGAGAGATGGGTGAATTTTTTTATTACTAACAGGGGATAAGTAGGAGCTTTAGTATCAGTGCGTAAGATAAGGCATATGGTGGTGGTTGTGGGTTGTAATGTAGGGCTAGTCAAAAGCATCATGATTATATATGTCGCACAATATACCTTTTGCGACATATGATGTTCTATATAATGTTATCCACAATTAGCGAACATAAATATTACACTCGGTCAATGCGCAATAAATAGGTAAAAATATTGTAAAAAATAATATTGGGTAGGATAATCTTCAACACCATACTTTATTTAAATAATTTAATTGGCCTATGCTTGATGCTACCCTCTCCCCCATTATACTTAAGAAGTCTTTATCGAACACTCTGCGCTATTTTAGTTAGCGACTTAGTATATCGACGGTACATTTTGTTGGCGTGTAGCCGGCAGCTTCAGCTTCCTCTGTTGATGAAAACCAAATCTGGTTTTCCTCCTTTATTTGCTTCCACGAGGCGCAATTAGTGTGATGATATTTTGTTGAGTTTATACTGCCAACATATGTTTTCTGCTGTCCTCCCCCACCGCCAGTTCCTTCGTCGCTAGGAGCTGTTTCTTTTACTCCTTGATCGGTCGCTGCTTGACTAGAATTATTTTTAATACCAGCGACAGCTGATTTTGATTGCTGGCTCTTGACACCATTTTGCTGCAAGGTGGAGAGTTCTTGAATGTCTCCACTGACATGTGCTGGGCTTTGCTCACGTGCTTCACAGGTAGTGCATTCACGATCTTCAAAAACAATTGGGTGGGCCGTATAGTACGGTGACATAGCCCGTCCTAGTTGCCAGCCTACGCCAAAGATTAATAATCCTAGAAAAATGTTTATTAAAACATGCCGCTTTGACTTCAGGACTACCCAGAATGAGGCAGGCGACATATTACGTATTGGCAGTAATTAACATATTGGACAAAAGTCTACTAGACACCAAAACGCCGCTGGCGGGAATAATAATCAGTTACGGCTAAGTTAAGATCATTGGGTTCTAGGTCAGGAAAATATTTTGGCGTAAACCACAACTCAGCATAGGCAGCTTGCCAAAAAAAGAAATTGCTAAGACGTTGTTCACCTGATGTACGTACGATCAAATCGATATCAGGTAAGTCTGGTATATCTAATAATGATCTAAAGCTCTCCTCAGATACGCTTTTAAAGTTTGTAATATTCCTAATCGCTCTCATGATGTCATCCTTACCCCCATAATCAATAGCGAAATTGAGTGTAAAGGTTTTATAGTACTTTGTCTCTGCTTCAATAGCTAAAATCAATTCGGCCAGAGTGGCTGGTATACGATCTAGTCGACCCGAATGAGTAAAGCGTGTCTGATTCTTAACGAACTTTTTGCGCTCACCTTGTAGTAATTCCTCATAAATCCGCATCAATTGCTTTAGCTCTTCCCTGTTTCTGTTCCAATTTTCTGTGGAAAGACCCCATAATGTAAGCATTAATACTCGAGGATCTCCAAATGCCCAATCAATTAATTTTTTGGCTTGTTGCATGCCCACCTCATGACCTTTCCAAGGTTTAAGGGTATGTTGCCTAGCCCAGCGCCTGTTCCCGTCAGGAATAATTGCCAGATGAATTTGTCTAGAGTCGGACATAATGCTAGAGATATTATCAACTATGACTGAAAACCGCTACATCTTTTTCCTTGGTTCACATCCAGTACTGTCGGGCAGCGAGGCCTATAGATTATTAAGGCTAACTGATATTTCGCCGCGGCTAATTATAGCGAATGAAAAATTTATTATAGTTGAGACTGCAAAAAGTATGCCAACTGACTTTCTGGGTCGCCTGGGCGGTACTGAGCGAATTGCCTTAATTATAGCTGAGAAAGTCGATGTTATCACCTCTTCATATATTGCTAATATTCTGCTAGCACAGCAGACCTCGACAAAAAAACTTGTAGTTGGTTTTAGTAACCTTGGTGTAGGCCTAAAATACCCGCCCCGTCTTGGTCTTGAAGTTAAGCGACGGCTGCAAGATGCCGGTCACTCGGTGCGTATCATTCTGCCTAAAAAGGGATCAACCAGGCTTAATGCCGCCCAGGTTATATTCAACAAACTTTTGAGTGAACCCAATGGCGAGTACACGATTGTACACGAAGGCAAGAATCATTATCTTGGTCGAACGATACAAGTGCAAAATATTTCCAAGTATGAATTGCGTGATACCAAACGACCGGCTCGTGACGCTAAGATTGGTATGCTGCCGCCAAAGCTGGCCCAGATCATGCTCAATATCGGTACCTCAGTTATTTCAGAAACGAGATGGCCAATAATTTGGGATCCCTTTTGCGGTTTAGGGACCATAGTTCAGGAGGGCTGGCTTAAAAACTATCGTATGATTGGCAGTGATAAAAGTGCGGCCATGACTGCCGCCACTAAAATGAATTGCGATTATTTGGCCAGCCATTTCTCTGTTAGGAATGATCTCGCACCGATTTTATTTGCTCACGATATAACTTTACCAGTCAGGAGTCTTGGTCTCCTCGACGCAATTGTTACCGAGCCATATCTTGGTAAGCCACTACACGCTCCCCTATCGTCAGAGGAAGCTGTAGCTAATTTCAAGCTACTTGAGAACCTATATCTGGCGATTTTTAGGAGCGGACAAGAAAATCTTAAGCCAGGCGGATCTATTACATTAGCACTTCCCGCTTATCGCAAGAGAAAGCGGCTGGCGTCATGGCACCTTTTTCCTCCAACCTTTCTTGACGCGATTACAAAAATTGGCTACCGTAGGATCCAGCTCATACCAAAAGCTCTACAGCTATTATTTAATCAAACACAGCGCGAGAGTCTCATCTATGCCCGGGCGGATGCTCTAGTTGGCCGAGAGATCACTTTATGGATAAGAGAATCGAAAGGCTGATATTTAGCTAACTAGGGATATGAGAATAAATATTTTGTTTTAACCTAAGACTATTATGGCACATAAAAAAGCGGCTGGTTCAACATCTCTCGGCCGAGAATCGGCAAGTAAACGCTTGGGAGTTAAAATTTTTGGTGGTCAATCCGCGCGCGCTGGTCAAATTTTAATTAGACAAAGAGGTTCAAGATACCGAGCCGGAAAAGGAGTTCGACATGGCGCTGATGACACGCTTTATGCTGCTGTGAGCGGCACTGTTTCGTTTGCCCGCAGGAAAATCAGACGTTTCAGCGGAGCACTTAAAAATGCAATATTTATCAACGTTACCTAATTAATACCTTCCGGCTAGTTAATATAGATTGTCGTCAAAAGTGAACTTTAATTCCGGCAAGAGGTTTAGTTTGTGTTGTCAAGACTACCGATGTTTCTTAGCTGCTAAGATGAAATCATTAAATAAAGGATGCCCGGTCAAAGGACGGCTGGTGAACTCTGGATGGAATTGAACACCAACGAACCACGGATGATCTGCTACTTCAATGATTTCAATGAGGCTCTTATCCGGTGTTGTGCCCGCAATACGCAGACCTTTGTCTATAAATTTATCACGCCATTCATTGTTGAATTCATAGCGATGACGATGACGTTCACGAATTTTGCTTTTACCATACGCCCGCGCCGCAATTGAATTTTTACTCAGAATACAATCCCATCCACCAAGGCGCATGGTGCCTCCCTTGGTCTGAATAACCTTTTGATCTTCCATGATATGAATTACACAGGACCTAAGCAAATCTTCGGAAAGATTAGCATCCTCGATGAACTCCTGACTGGTTGCCTGCGAGAGGCCGACCACGTGCCGCGCAAATTCGATTGTCGCAAGCTGCATGCCCAGACAAAGTCCGAAGTAAGGTACCTTATTCTCGCGGGCATAGCGGATCGCGTTAATTTTACCTTCAGTACCACGAATACCGAATCCACCCGGTACGACGATGCCTTGGACGTCGGTAAATGTATCAGTCATACTAGAATGTTCCAGTTCCTCGGCATCAATCCAGCGTAATGTCAGGTTGCATTTTCCGTGCCAAGCAGCAGCCTTAAGTGCTTCCACCACGCTGGCGTATGTGTCCAGCATTGTTGTATATTTACCAACTATCGCGATGGAAACTTCTTCTTTTGGTTGTTTAATTTTAGAAACGAATGAGGCCCATTTTGAGTCTGGCTCTTGCCCGACTTTTAAACCAAGTTTTTCTAGGATAACTTTATCGAGTCCATGTTTCTCTAAAACTAGAGGGACTTCATACACGCTGGGCATAGTGATTAGAGGCAATATTGCTTGTCTGGCAACGTTCGTGTAAAGGGACAACTTATCAATTAGGATATCGGGAACATCATGATCCGTCCGAGCAATAAGAATGTCGGGTTGAATGCCAATACTCCGTAACTCACGAACACTGTTTTGTGCCGGTTTTGTTTTAACTTCATCGGAGGCTTTGAGATATGGCAGGAATACGACATGAACATACAGAACATTTCCCGGCCCTTCATCAATTTTCATCTGTCGCGCCGCCTCTAGAAAATGAAAGCCTTCATTATCCCCCACCGTGCCGCCAATCTCGACAATATGGACATCATAATGATTTGACGCCACCGCTTGGCGAGCTCGTCTTTTTACTTCGTCAGTAACTTGTGGAATGACCTGTACCGTTTTACCGAGGTAATCTCCCCTGCGCTCCCGATTGATTACTTCCTGGTAGATATTTCCCGTCATGACAGAAGAATCGTTCGTTAAGTTGGCATCAAGAAAACGCTCATAATGTCCAAGGTCTAGATCACACTCGGCTCCGTCATCTGTCACAAAGACTTCACCATGCTCAGCTGGATTTAAAGTACCAGCATCAACATTAATGTATTGGTCAAATTTTTGCATGTTCACGCGCAGTCCACGGCGTTTGAGAATATTGCCGATTGAAGCGGCGGTAATGCCTTTACCTAAACCGGACAAAACACCGCCAGTAACAAAAATGTATTTAGTTTTAGGACGTGACGACACAGTTGTTTCAGGCATCCTCATGCTTTACCTGCGGTGTATCTTCAGATATAACCGTTACGCGAATTGTTGTTTCAATACCGTCGCCAAGATGAATGGTAATGTCCTGACTACCTAAAGATGTAATGGCCTGATCCAAAATGATGTCCTTCGGCCTGATTGCTAAATTGGCCTGTTTATTGAGATTTTTCGCAATCGCTGTGGACGTAATGCTGCCATATATATCGCCACCCTCCTTAATCTTTGCGGTAAGTAATAATTCAGTCTTATGCAATAAATCAGCTTTCGCCTGAAGTTCAGCTAAATGTTTTGTTCTTAGCATTGATATTTTATCGTCATTGACTATCTTTTTCTCCTTGACGGTGTGAGTCGCTCGCGCAGCGAGTCCTTCCGGGAAAAGTTTATTTCTAGCATAGCCTTCAGCAACCGAGACAATGTCTCCAGAATCTCCAAGACCAGTAATAGCCTCAAGTAAAATAATGTCGATTTTTTTTGCCATATTTGAATATATTATATTATTTTAAAATCAGAATAGACAGAGTCGGCTTCCTTTGATTTTCGTGTTATAGCCTCAACACGAGCTGTTTTAGTGCCATTGTAACATCGTGCCACAAGCTCATCCATGGCCTCTTGCCTGCCCTGGACTGCAATTTCAACCGAACCATCAGGGTTATTACTGACGTAGCCAACTAACTTTAATTCGTTTGCCCAAGCACGAATCGTCGTGCGAAAAAATACACCTTGCACTTTACCTTTTATTTTTAGGTGCAGCTGTTTAGTCATCTTTTTACAATGAAGCCGAGAGTTTCTTGATTTCCTCACGAGCCCGCTGTAATTGTTCGTCCACCTCAGTGCTTCTATCCTGCTCAACTAAAATATCAGGAGTAATACCATGCTCACTAATATTTCGTCCGTTGGGCGTAAACCAGCGGGCCACAGTTACGCGTAGGCTTGAGCCATCTTTTAGCTTAACAAATTCCTGAACAGAGCCTTTGCCAAATGTTTGCTTTCCGATAATGGTCGCCTTTAATTCTTCCTGAAGCGCACCGGCTAATATTTCGCTGGCAGAGGCGGAGCCTTCATTAACAAGAATAACCACCGGAATATTGGCTAGGATTGTATTACCCTTTGCTTTATATTCTTTAACCTCTGTGCCCCGTTCACTGACTACCAACGTGCCGGGAATTAAGAAACGTGAGGCAATATCAACCGCTGATTGCAAAAAACCACCCGGATTATTACGCAGATCTAATATGATACCGGCAACTTTAGCCCGATCAATTTCACGGGAAGCGGCCGTAAAGCGAGTAGCCGTGTCGCTGTTGAAACTTGTTATGACAACATGGGCAATCTTATCTTCAATCGTCAATTGAATACTTTCTATTTCAATCGTATCGCGAGTAATTGAAATAATCGCTGTTTCTTTTTCATCCAAATGCACAACTGTTAGTTCAACTTGAGATCCGCGAGGACCGCGAATACGTTGAACGACATCATCTAAACTAACATCCTGAGTTAATTGCAAATCATCAACTTTTAAAATAACATCGGCTGCTCGAATACCGGCTCTTTCTGCTGGTGAGCCTGGCAGTGGGGCAATGACTGTTGGCAGTTTGTCACGAATACCTATTTCAACACCTATGCCTGTGAAGCTGCCATTGATAGTTTCCTCAAATTGCTTGGTTGCTTGTGGGTCCTCAAAAGCCGTGTAGGGATCTTGCGCTGCCTGGACTAATCCACGCACGGCCCCATAAAACAATGCTTCATCATCTAAGTTACCATCGAATTTTTTGTGCAGGATATCCCAGGCTTCCCAAAATGTCGGGAAAATTAATTCACGATTGCCATTCTCAACATCAATAAACTGTATGGGGGCGAGCTCGGTCCTGCCTGCCCCTGGCACAACGTAGCGGCCGAGAAAAATTCCAATTAACAAAACTAAAACAAAACTTAGACCGCGCCAGCGAAAAGATCTTGGCTCTTGGGATTTAGCAGGCATATTTAAATCTTCAGGCATATTTCAAGCCAGTATATGCAAATTATCGTACTTAATCGAGAGTGGTCTTTAAATGCAACTCTTGAAGCTGCTTGTCAGATACTTCAGACGGACTGTCCATTAAGAGGTCTCTCGCCTGAGCATCCTTGGGAAAAGCCTGGATATCACGAATATTTGGTAAATCCATTAGTAGGTAGAACAAACGATCCACACCCGGAGCAAATCCACCATGTGGTGGTGCCCCAAACTCAAACGCCCGTATTATGCCGCCAAATCTACGGTCGACTTCCTCCTTGGTGTAACCGGCGATCGAGAATGCCTTATACATAATGTCCGGTCGATGATTTCTAATTGCCCCAGAGCTAATTTCAAAACCATTAAAAACTAAATCATATTGGTAGGCCGTTATGTTTAATGGGTCTTGTGTTTCAAGAGCCTTCATCCCACCCTTAGGCATCGAAAATGGATTATGTGAGAAATCAATCTTCCCTTCATCTTCATTGTATTCATATAGAGGAAAATCAGTAACCCAGACCCAAGCGGCCTTCTTTGGATCCTTCAACTTTAATTTGTCAGCGGCCATTAAGCGAACTGCGCCAAGGGACCGACATGCCACAAGCCAACTGTCTGCACTGAAAAAAAGAGCGTCACCAGGTTTGATATCGACTGACTTAATGAGCCGACTAACGGTTTCCTCACTCATATGTTTGATGATCGGCGAAGTAACTTTATCTTTAAACAAAATATAGGCCAGCCCTTTGGCGCCATAAACTTTGGCTTGCTCTGTTAATTCATCAATATCGCCACGAGTAAATTTAGCACCACCGGGCACATGCAAAGCATGGACGACGCCACTATCATTTAATGCTTGCTCAAAGACGTTAAAACCACTACCATGCGCAATCTCAGAAACATCACTGATAAAAAGATTAAATCTCAGGTCTGGCTTGTCACTGCCGTATTTTTGCATTGCTTCTTTCCAGGGAAGACGCGGAAACGGCGTCGTCATTATCTGTCGGTCAGTAAAATTTGCAGTTAGTTCGATCATTAGGGGCTCGACAACTTCCCAAACATCCTCTTGCTCCACAAAGCTCATCTCAAGATCAATTTGATAAAAATCACCAGTTGCCCGATCAGCGCGGGCATCCTCATCGCGAAAACACGGTGCGATTTGAAAATATCGATCTAGCCCGCCCACCATGAGTAGTTGCTTAAATTGTTGTGGAGCCTGAGGCAAGGCATAAAACTTTCCGGGGTGAAGTCTGCTTGGTACTAAATAGTCTCTGGCACCTTCTGGAGACGAATTGGCAAGAATTGGGGTCTGCACTTCAGTAAAACCCTGCCCGTGCATATACCGGCGTATGTTTTGAATAAAGGTATCACGGGTTTTAAGTAAGTGTTGGAGCTTAGGTCGCCTCAGATCAAGAAAACGATATTTGAATCTAATTTCTTCACTAACATCTTCAGCTGAAGAAATATCAAACGGCGGTGTTTTAGCTTCACTGAGAATTTTAATATCGTCTACTTCAACTTCAATGGTGCCAGTATTAATTTTATCATTCACCATTTGTTTCGGTCGCTTTTGTACTTCACCTTCAACCGTTATTACGAACTCACTACGCAGCCGCTCGGCTAACATAAAGACCGCCGCTTTTTCCGGCATAAACTTCAATTGTGTTATGCCCCACTTGTCTCGTAAATCAATGAAAATCAGCCCACCGTGATCGCGACGTGTCTGAACCCAACCACTTAATCGGACTGTCTGTCCCGCTTGTTTCGTCGTTAAGTTACCACAGGAATGTGTACGATACTGATTAACCTTGAGGGCCGACTTTTTGTTTTTGCTAAACATGGCTTATATCGTACTGCTTGCCGAGGATAAAGAAAAACCCAGAAGTGTATCGAGGTCGACTGACATCGGCACACTCCTAGGCTTCTGGCACAGGCCCGTAACCCTTACAACAAGTTCGAGGTTACGCGCTAGGCGAGAGGTCGTATGCCTAGGATGCAGGGCGCTCCTTCAAAACGCCCTTAGCTTGTGGGCCGCCCAACAAAAGTTGGCCGGCCGCGGGAAGGAACACTGCGCACCATAAGCACGCATTCCCGAGAATTTTCTGCTACTTTGAAGAATTTAGTCTGAAAATTCTCGGGAATGAAAACTTATCAATATTTAGACGTTTTTTAAGGAACCGATTAGTATACGGTTTCCATGAATTTTTGCAAACTACTGGTAATAAAAATGCCGCCGGTGTATGAGGTGCGTGGGGCGAATGCAAAAAGGGATCATACACACGGCGGCGGACTACGGAAGAAAACTAATGAATTGTTTCTTCCGAAATATGATAATTTAAAGCGATCTCAGCTCCGGGCTCGAGTTATTCATAACTCAATACGAGCAGGGTGGAATGAACTTCTGTCAAAAAGTTACCACCACTAACTCCATCTACTGCCCTGCTCCTTCCCTCAAGGTGTTTCTTGAAAAGGGTGGAAGCGAGCGTGGAGCTAAGATCGCTATATTTTAAGCTTGATTTCCTACCTGACACGTGACGAGGAGTCCTTTGACAGCTATTAAAAGGCATCTAAAGGACAGACACTTTGTGCAAATGTCTATCATTTGGTTACGTATGCAGTAGGTATACATAACTGCGAATAACCGCAAGACTTAGATCAGTCATGAACCAATCTAGCTATGTTGATCAAACGCTCCTCCTCACCACAAGTCAGGTAAGAATTAATCGTATGGCAATGAACTATGACTCCTTACTATACTCGACAGCGTACATTTGTCAAGCCCAGTTTACAAGTAATTATCTACTTTTTTTCATAAAATTATTTTGACATTATAATAAGGCTTGATTAGGCCATTTATGAACGTTTTGTACTGCTAAAATTATATCTTTTCTTATCTCGACTAGTTTGACAATGAACATAGCGATCCCTATGTATCAAGATTAATTACCTTAATAAAAGTCTCAATTGTCTTAAATTTGAACATTGATCCATACTAGACATGGCTATGAAGATTTGTGTTATCGGGGCGCCAAGTACGGGAAAATCTGTTTTTGCCCGTACCTTATCAGCTGAAATGACTAAGTCAGGATTCTCCTGTGAACTTGTTCAGGAATATGCCAGCATATATATTCAGCGAGCTGGTCAGCCCCTGCAAGCTTGGGAACAACTAGTTATTAGCATTGGCCAATATTTATCAGAGTTAGAATCAAAACGTGAAATAGTAGTAACTGATGCCGCAGCTTTCGCGACATATATCTATGCTCAGAGATTTATACCTAAAATATCTGGCGCGGATGAATGGCCAAAATATCGCAGTCTGCTTGACGTTCTAAGAATGATGGCTCGAGTCTCTGTTACTTCATATGATCTTATTTTTCTCTTAACTCATGTTTTCCCACCAAGGCAAGCTGGTGTTCGATTGAGTGTTCACTTAACTAGGACTGAATGCCGAGAAATAGGTCGCGACCTGGAGAGCTATTTATCATCAGAGAGGGTTCAGTTTCACCGCTTGCAGGCTAATCAAGCGAAAGCAATCGAAACCGCCCTACACATTATCGAACAAAGAAGACTCGTTCAAAGTAAATAATCATTAAGGCTGTGCTCTATACTCCTGCTAACCGGTTCGGAATGAGGTCTGCCAGTTTGAAATCTTAATCACAATAAGGTATTACTTCTTAAACGCACCCGTAGCTCAATAGGTAGAGCAGTGGCCTTTTAAGCCAACGGTCGGAGGTTCGATTCCTCCCGGGTGCACTTCGACTCGACCCTCACGGGTCTCGCTAAGTGTATACAATCTTTGATACACTACATTCTCGCAATGAGGAGATTTTCTAAAATGACCAATTCACCTAAAAAATTTGTTGTAGCAAAGAAGGGTGTCGTAGCTCCCGGAGAAATTGTAATTGAAAAGGGCGATGTCGGTGTCGTAATAACAGAGGCAAAAAATCACTCCTCAATATTTTTTATAAGAGTTTGGAAACAGGTTGATTTGAGTAAAGGCGATTTTGAAATTATAGACGTGAAAAAAACGGGCGATGGTTTTCGTAAAAAAATTTGCAATGTCTGTCACAAGCTCAGAAAAACTACGGACTTTGCCAAGAATCAGAACGCAAAGAATAACAGGTCGGTAAGACGGCCGTCATGTAAAGATTGCCGAGTAAAAATGGAAGGAGTTGGAGTATCTAGAGAAGAAAGACTCAAGTGGCTCAAGAACAAGCCGGCAAACGAGCCGTTTGAATGTCCGATTTGCGGGAAACGAACGATTGCTGGCGTAACCAGCAAGGTAGTTCTTGAGCACGATCATCGTACCGGAAAGGCCGGCGGTTGGATTTGTGATAGTTGCAATACAGGACTAGGGCGATTTAAGGATGATGTAGAGTTGCTAAAAAGTGCGATTGAATTTCTTAAGAAAAATTATTAAAGATTAAAGTGTTTCAATCTTTTCTTTGTAAGCTCCACGTATTCTTTCGATATATCGCATCCAATATAGTGGCGTTTATTTATAGCCGCCATTTTACAAGTTGTTCCAGAGCCACACATCGGATCAAAAACAATGTCTCCTGTTTTTGTCCACGAAAGAATGTGGTCTTCAGCTAATTTTTCTGGAAAAATTGCGGTGTGCTGAAAGGCAATTTTATCACTCGTAGAACCATGCAATCCAACGGCATATTCCCATATATTTGTCATGGTTTTTTCCGGCCTTAGTTCGCCCAATATCTTTTTGTTTATTCCATCTGCCTTTTTGTTAAATGGCAACATTTCTTGACCTTGTCGGGCTGTCTTTGTCATTAAAGGACTAAATGTTTTAGGGGAACCCTTACTAAAAACAAACATGAACTCATAGCAATTTGTATAGGCATTTGACCTCATAAAAGGAGTGTTCTTCTTTCTATAAATCATAACGTCATGAGCGTTAAATCCAATTCCTTGAAAAAACAATGCCTGTTTAAAGCTTGTGAGACTTTTATCTCCTTTCTTAATTTTGTCCCCAACAACCCAAATGACAACGCCCCCTTTCTTCATCACTCTAAATAAACCATTGGCAATGTTCTCAAAGTCAAAACTGTAGCCGTTATAATTTCTTAATTCATCATAAGGGGGCGATGTTACCACAAGATCTATTGAGTTAGGTGGGAATGTTTTCATTACATCAACCGCACTACCACAGATAATTTCATTTAGGGGCAATTTTCTATGTTCTTCTATTCCTTCGTATTGTGGAAGTTTAATCGTTGAGGTGCCTTCTTCGCGAATAACATCTAGCACTATCCCCTGTATAGAAATATCCCGCCCGTTTCTAAAAATAAGTGGCTCCATTTTTTTATTGGCCGGCTGCAGACGAATATGCCCCCTCTCTTTGTAGAATTTTTTTAAGGTCGCTTCGTGATTATCTATAAGAGCCACCACCTTCTGTCCGTTTTCGGCTGTTTCTTGTTGGCGCACCAAAACCACATCTCCGTCATTGATATTTTCATCAGTCATACTACTGCCAGTTACACGGAGAGCATAAACTTCAGACGAGGAAGGAATTTTGCTTTTAGGAACAGCGATCATTTCTTTATTTTGTATTGCCTCTATTGGCTGACCGGCGGCAATAGTTCCTAAAAGTGGAATTTTTACCATTGTTTCGCGTCCAAACGCCTCAATCGAACGCGGTTTATTTTCTTCTTTAGATAAAAGCCCTAAGTCGCGTAGTTTTGAGACGTGAAAATGGGCAGTTGAAACAGAGGCAAATTTGAATTTCTTGCATATATCCTTAAGAGAGGGGGCATATTTCTTACGTCCCTGATAATCAGTTATAAAATCTAAAACTTGTTTTTGGCGCTTGGTGATCATTGTGGATTATAATGGTTGACTTTTTATCGTTGTCTTTAGTATAATAGAAAGTAAATAGAAAGTCCAAATCAAGTTATCCCCAGCCCAATATGAAAGCAGATCGAAATGATCCGTGCCAATGCGGAAGTGGTAAAAAATATAAAAAGTGTTGCATGGACAAACAAAATTCAAATCAGAATACCGCACAACCAGGAACTTTAAGGTTTTCGTATGACATTAAAGAGGGTGAAGATTTTCACGCCCGATTTTTGATGCAAATGAGCCAAATCAGAGACTGTGCTTATCCAAGAGAGGAGCGTTTGGCGTATGACAAAAGCTATCATCCAGTTTTCCAAAATTTACTTGAAGCAAAATTCGCGAGAGAGCATTGTGAAAACTTGATATCTAAACATAAGCAAGATGTCGCCGATAGCAAGGATGGTATTTATCACGGAAATCAGATAGATGTGAAAACTCCGATTGATGATGACTTGAATATGTACTTTAAGGATTTCTTCATTCGCGGAACTATTGCTATTGATTGTCTAATGCGGCACACCGCATTTATGGGTTCCGGCATCGGTTTTCTTTTTATTGACGACAATTCCAAGAAATATAAAAAGGGGTTGAAAAAATTTCCTCTCAAAAACGATGATCCTCGATTTACTTCCTTGGTCGATATGATTAAACACAACAAAGCAAACTGGTACGCTCAATTTCGCGAAATACGCAGAAAAATTGAGCACGAGGGATTTACTCTGCCCAACTTGTGCTATCGGTTAGGTGCAGAAAATAAGGTAGAGGTAATTTTTCCAACCTTCGGAAATCAGAGTATTGAAGAAATTTTAAAAATTTGCTGGGAAAATCTTCCGAATCTTTGCGAGGAAATTCTAGTATTTCTATTGAGTTTAAAGTTCAAAGATTATATAGTGATAGTAAGAATACCGGAGAATATGCGCGGTAAGCACTTTCCGGCAAAATACGCTGCAAGGCACAAAGATTTTCCACAGGCAAATTTTTCTTGCGGATAGCCGCCGCCAAAAATTCCGTCCGTTCCCGCAAGAACACGGCGGAAGGGGGG
>CAYJQW010000011.1:0-26105 GCA_964372635.1 uncultured Candidatus Saccharibacteria bacterium | reverse complement strand
GATATACACATTCATCAAGGATAGAGAAAAGTGCCAAATGTGCTTGGACATTACTGCCGTCGCTTGACCAACGTGGGTGATGATGTTTAAAACGTAATTTACGTTGTTCAAAGTAGACGTCAAAAGTTTTGCTAATCGCGAGGGTTATGATGTCTGTCCAGGCGAGGAAAAAGAAAAAGTTGAAGAGTGATGTGTACTTTTTAATAAGGAAACGAAGCGGTGTTTGCTATTAAGCGAGGTTATGTATGTTTCCTGCAGACGGATAGTTCAATGCTAATAAGCGATATGAAATTGTCTGTACCTTGGCGAGACGATAGTAACGTTGTCATTACGACGTAGATCTGAATGCCTAGTTTTGGACACAGCGAGGTTCTCTTATGTCTTTATGAGACTAAAAGAGAGATTCCTCGCTTTTTTAAATAAAATTTCTCTAGACGAATTCTGGCAGAGCAGCCTTTAATTGCTCTCGGTATTGCAAGGCTTCCGCCAGATGTTTAGAAGCGATGAGTTCATTTCCTTCCAGATCTGCAATTGTCCGAGACACTTTTAATAACCGATGCACTCCCCGGGAAGATAAGTGAAATCTCTCTTCCGCCTGTTGGAGTAGTTTCTTACCTAGACTATCAATAGCACAATACACCTTAATTTCTTTAACTTTCAGTTCTGAGTTTGTTTTGCCTTGGCGCTTAATTTGTCTGTTGCGGGCAGCTAAGGCCAAGGCCGCCATTTCTTTTGATGAAATTCCGTTCGGTTCTTCGTTTAACAACTCATCAACAGGAATGTCGTTGACTACAACGTGGATATCAAAACGATCAAGTAACGGGCCGGAGACACGGCGCTGATAGCGCAGGACATCACCGGGCGGACACTGGCAATCTTTTCTGTTGCTGCCCAAATAACCACATTTACAAGGATTCATGGCAGCCACCAGAATAGAGCGCGCTGGAAAGCGAAGAGTATGGCTGGCTCGAGAAACTGTTATGACGCCGTCTTCAATTGGCTGCCTTAGTTGATCTAAGACATGCCGCGAAAATTCAGGCAATTCATCGAGAAATAATACGCCGCCATGAGCCAGGCTTACTTCACCGGGCTTAGGATTAGTGCCACCACCAACCAGAGCAACACTGGATGCACCATGATGCGGCGAGCGAAAGGGACGATTGCTTATTAAACCCTGGTTTTCAGGTAACAAGCCCGCCACTGAATAAAGCGATGTGACGACGTGGGATTCATCCTTACTCAAGGCCGGCAAAATGCCGGCAAGGGCTCGGGCTAGGAGAGTTTTACCTGTTCCTGGACTACCAACTAGCAGCACATTATGGGATGAGCTGGCCGCTATCATCAAGGCACGCTTGGCATGTTCTTGACCTTTAATATCCGAAAAGTCTATATCAGGTTCAGGGAAACCGCCTGAGACCTTAACCTCTTTTAGTTGCTTAAGCCTTATGCTCTGATCCTCACTAGTTAAATGGGTAATGAGCTCTTGCAACGAGGATATGGAGTAGACGTCTAATTGATCAGCCACAGCCGCTGCTTCTAGACTGTTACGCGTCGGTACATAAAGCTCTTTTATGCCTGATTTAAATGCCGCCAATACAATTGGCAATATTCCTCTAACCGGCCTCACGGTGCCATCCAGGCCAAGCTCACCTACAAACCAAGCGTTCTCTAATCTTTTAAATGGTACTTTAATTTGTCCGCTGGCGATTAAAAAACCCAGTGTGATCGGAATATCATACATCGAGCCCTCTTTTTTTAAACTGGCTGGCGCCATCGACACGATGGTTTTTCTTCTGGGGGGCGTGTAGCCGATATTAGACAGGGCCGCTGTGAGCCGTTCTTTTGATTCCTTAACCGCCGTATCGCCAAGCCCAACGAGAGTAAATGATGGCAAGCCAGCGAGGACGTCTACTTCAACATCTACCTGGATAGCATCGATGCCATTTAGGGCAGCTGATTTTATATGTGCTGGCATACGTCTAATTGTAGCTGGTAATTAAAAGTAAGTAATTGCCGGCGGACAGCTACCCCCTGTCAAGGCACTTAAAAGATGATATTTCGGCATTTGGGAGCATTTATCAACAGGTGGCATAAAAGCCATGGTATAATTATTAGTAAGATTCGATTATCGCCTAAGAGGCGATTTTTTTGTATTTAAACAATGAGAAAATTAACCAGATCAGGCCTGCGACTATCATTAAATCGGCGAGATTCAATGAAAATGAGCCTATATGAAAAATGTCAATAACTCCGCCATAGAGGATGCGGTCAAAAAGGTTACTTAATCCACCGCAAATGATTAGTATAATAGGCGCTCTTGGAATAGTCCTGTCATCTAATAGCGAAGGTTTTGACTTCATCGTCAAATAAAAAAGACCTGAGATCAGAACGATTGAGATAATGATCGATAATTCCCGGGGCCACTTTAAGACAAAAAATAAATTGTAATTCGGCCAGGGGAATATATCGATAGTAGTCCCATGATTGTAAGGAAGACTTAATTTGGTCAAAAACTTGCTTAGTTGATCTAAGCCGATCAATGCGGCAAGCATTAAGCCTTTTTTACCTTTTGCGCCAGTTATTATTACCACTGCTAAGGAATATTAAAGCCCAAAACTGTCTAGATATGTGTCTTAAGATGAAATAATTGTATTAGCAGCCGGGTTTGCCCTTAGTCTATCCTCAGAAATCAGCTCACCGCTGTTAGTTAAGCCATAAGTGCCTTCTTTGATACGATTAAGAGCTGCCGAAATGTTCTTGAGTCGTGCTTCTTCCGCCTCTGTCGTGGCCTGGATCGAGCCGGCATCAGCACTCTCCATCGCATTAACTTCTTCATCACGCTCATATTCGGGATAATTGGCCTGATATGAGCCATGTTCCTTATGGGCATGTTTGGCCAGAACTGCCTCTAATTGACCTTTTTCCTTAAGTAACTTCTGCTTCATTTCACTGATGAATTCGGTATTATGTTTCTTCATAGTTGAAATTATACTGGAATCCTATACGTCCGAGCAATGCTGTAAAAGGCCATTAATCTTCTGTTGGATGACTTTGTGCTGTTCAAGTATTAAAAAAGAGCCCATCGACGGTTTTAAATAGAGATTTAGAAACCGGATGGGCTCTGAGCCCATCAAGCAAGTTATACAACGGTAGAAAGCTAGTCTTAATAAAGTTGATTTCATTAAGACCACCTACCTACCGTGAATAACAATGTTAGCCGGATGGACTGATGATAATTCCGTATCCTACTGCTGAATACAGAATGCCTATAACCCCAATCGCGGGTCTTCACATTAAATAACTTGGTGTATTTTATGTGTCACCGCTTTTAAACGTACAAAGGTACGAACGTGTTTGCTCGTGTTTGTGTTGATATGACTTTGACTCGCAGTGAGTCACATTTGAGTTTAGAGTCATAGGAATGCTCTCTCAAAAATGAGGAAGCACAGTTAGGGAGTATAGGGGGAAATACTCCCTAACGGTGCCTCCCCATATTACGCGTCCAGTTTTTTCTGGTCGTAATGTAAAGTTTCAAGGACCTATCGGATTGATCGCGCACTATGAGTGGGAGCTTATCATTATTGAATTGTTAAAGAACGTACGCTGCCAGTTGTAGTAGCCTTCCACGGGCTTTTCTCGCTACAACTGGTTTATATTGATTTCACGTTTTTATGTTCTCGCGAGGCCAATCTATACCTCGCAATGGACATAGTATAGCATACTTTTGACGTTCAATCAAAGATGATTGTTCAATTTATGCACACATCTAGTGTACATATATATCGACTCGAAATGTTCGCACTTTGATCGTATTTTACCTTGAATGAACGGCGTTGGATCTTAATTAGATTAATGGTTTATTTCTGCTCAGCCTGATGACTTGCTCGCCATGTCTCAATCAGATCCTTGCCAAACCAATCGGCGACGGTTTTAGCAAGGTCCTTGGTCGAACCAGTATGCATCTCGGCATTCGGTAAACTCTTCAAAACAGTTTTACCGTAATCATGCTCGTGAAGTCTCCGGTCTAAAATTATTACAACGCCACGATCACTGTCGACACGTAAAAGGCGGCCGACTCCTTGACGTAATTTTAAGATCATTTTAGGTAGAGCCATGTCTTGAAACGCGTTCAGGCCACGAGCTTCAGAAATACCTGATATAACAGGGTCATTAGGGATGGGAAAAGGCAGTTTCGGGATCATAACCACAGACAGACTTTGGCCCGGCACATCAATTCCCTCCCAAAAGCTATCCGTGCCTAGCAAGACACTGTTATCATTTACCGCAAATCTACGTAAAATATTTGAGCGACCGCCAGTTATTTTTTGAGCAAGAAGCTTAATATGCTTCTTATTAAAGGCATTAACTAATAGTCTGTATGTTAGGGCAATAGCTGTTTGCGATGTAAACAAAGCCAGTAATCTTCCGCTAGCAAGACCACTAATATTGGCAATTTGCTGCGCTGCGTATCTATCAAAAGTGTAGCTGCCGGGTAGCGGAGAGTCATTGACGAAATATAGCAACATATTTTCTTTAAGCGGAAACTCAGATGGAATAACTAACTCGGTAGCTGTCTCTAAACCAAGCTGTTTTTTAAGAAATTTAAAGCTGCCACCCGCAGTCAGGGTTGCCGATGTTAGAATAATTGACCGATTTTGCCCCACCAGGTTTCTCATGGCATCTTCAATACTAAGGGCGACGTCGTTTAATTTTTCATGAAATTCACCCCGGCGGGCCCTGTTTTCCCAGGCGTCAATCCATTGAATACGCTCAGTGCTGCCAGTTATAAAATTGGAAAAATCTAGCGAAAATCGCTCGATATCATCAACTTTAGCCTTATGTTGAGATGATTGATTTGTTTTTTTTATCCCGTGCTGTAGCCCGAGCATAAATTTTAATCGCGCCAGCCAAGATTCAGCTGCCTTAAGTATCTTTTGCCAATCAGCATTTTTCCTGATGTGCTTCGTTAAGCGTAATCGACCCCATTCAGAATGATTTCTGGTATATAGCCCAATTTGGGCGACTAGGGACCGATATTCTTCTTCAAGACTTTTGCATTCGGTGATAATTTTTTCATACTTATCCTTATTTTTTGCGGACTTATACTGTCTTAAGGGCAAGAGTAGCTCAGTTACATTGTCTGGGCTTAAATCAATCGAGGTGGCGTTCCGCAGAGCCTCTTCGAGATGGTGCGCTTCATCGATAATGATGTGGTTTGGCTTCAAAGTACCTTCACTATCAAGCGATAGCTGGGCCAATAAAGCGTGGTTTACTATGACGATATCTGCAGCCTGCGCCTGCTCTAAGGCTAAAGCGTACTGGCACCGTGTAACCGGCGAACACTGCTCCCGGCATATTTGATGATCCGCCTGTAAGGCTCTTATGATGGCGTCACCTTGGTGTGAAAAATTCAACTTCTCGAGATCACCTATTCCCCCATGATCAAGCCATGTCAGAACTTTGATGAGTATTAAGGTATCCTCTGCTGATAATTTATTTTGCCGAATAATATTTTCCAAACGCGCGCTACAAATATAATTACGTCTACCTTTAAGGGTCGCCACCGAAAGCTTTAGACCCAAGGTAGTGATTAAAGTTGGTAAATCTTCTTCAAAAATCTGCATTTGCAGATTTTTCGTGTATGTAGAGACCATGGCTGTCTCTCCATCTCTAGCTTTAAGAAGTAATGGAGCCAGATAAGCATAAGTCTTGCCACTGCCTGTACCTGCTTCAACAAATAAAGTTGAATGATCTTCCAGAGCAGCTTTGACCGCTTGGACCATCTTTAACTGCCCTGGTCGCTGCCTATATTTAGGTATTGCTTGCCCTAATACTCCATCTGCACCAAAGACCTCTTGCAATGTTTTTGGCCGTTTTTTCGCTGAGATTTTTGTTTTACTATTAAATAATTTTTGTCTTCGAGATTTTTTATCTAAGATCTGGCCAATAGAAAAAAGTGGAACATAGTGGTCAAGCTTGGCATTTTCCAGCATCTCTATAGTCTGCTGATAAGTGCTTTTTGATAGCTTTAAACGCTGTCTTATAGCTTGAAGGAGACGCCAGGTAACTTCCACATCACCGCCTGCCCGGTGCTCGCTGTCTACTTTTATATCAAGGTCTGCTGCTAAAGTTCCAAGATTATAACTATCAACTTCCGGCCAGGCAATGGAAGCTAGAGGAAAGGTGTCCCATACTTTGCTGGAAAATTTTACGCCGTGATAAGTGAGAAAATTAATATCAAACGAGGCGTTGTGCGCAAATAGAATGTCACCACCAATGAAATCAGTCAACTCATTAATGTATTCTGAAAATGATTTTTCATTTTCAACCATTGAATTAGTTATTCCCGTAATACTTTCAATCTCTGGTGTAATGGCTAAACGGGCCTTTGTTAATCGTATTAATCGATCTATCTCCTTGTTACTGATCAAATTGTAGCGAATCGCAGCAAATTCTATGATGTCTCCACCACTTGGTTCTAAAGACGTTGTCTCAATATCAATTCCGATCGCATGTAATGGAAGCCTCATTTAGAAATTATACTTTAAAATTGATCCTCAGATCTTACCCTTCGTACACACCTGATGTGTACAAAGGGAGATAAAAGGCATTATACTTTTATTAATGATACGCCGATATCCCCTAGTGACAGGTCACGTTTACCACGTGATGAATAAGAGCATTGAAGGATACCAAATCTTTAACAATCAGGGTGATTACGAACACATGAAGCAACTGCTACGCTACTTTTCCTTGAAATCACCACCGACTAAGTTCTCTTTTTTTATTAAGAGAGATCCTGGTGTTTTGAAGAATGGCTTTGACGCGACTGTCAGCGAGTTGGCTCAGCACACCGACCAGCTTGTAGACAATATCGCTTATTGCCTTATGCCGACTCATTTCCATCTTGTTGTGAAGCAAATTTATACTAATGGTATTTCGGAACTATTGCGAAAATCTCTTAATGGATACGCCCGTTACTTTAATACTAAATATAAGCGCAAGGGTACACTGTGGATGAGTCGTTTTAAGAATGTTTTAGTGGAGAATGACATGCAACTTCTTCACTTAACTAGATACGTACACCTCAATCCTGTGACAGCTGGTCTAGTGAAAAACCCGGATGATTGGAAATATTCATCATATCCCGAATATGTAAAACCTGGTAAAAATAAATATCCGTTGACAATAAGGACTGACCTATTAGACATAAACCCTGTCCAGTATAAAGAATTCGTCGTTAATCATGCATCGTACCAACGAGAACTCAGTTTAATTAAGCAGCAAATAATAGAGTAGTTCGGAACCAAAATTGCCACTTATGTCCCTGTACACACCCGATGTGTACAGGGGGAGGAGGTGTGACGAAGAGTGAAAAAGACTATTTTTTAAGGATTATCTCGCCTATTGTTTTATCGTTTGATCCTTTCAGAACAATGCTAGAAAAATCACACCAAGCACTTATTCCTCCTGCTTGGGTTGATGGGCAATATTTTCCTGAATCAGTATTTTGCAATTGAGTCGGCGAGACGGAAATCATCCAATTGTCATCAGAGGGTATAGTCGTGTTTCTAGCTATTTCTTCAGAACTAGCTAGAACTGCCTGTTCTCCATTGCGACATAACCAATAGTCAGCCGGGGCTACGCCGGCAGTTTGACATGAACCATCAACATATATAAATGCTGGCCGCGGTTCGCCCGGAATTAGCTCACGGCCAAAAGTACCGTCTGACAGTTTAAAAGATCTGCTCAATGGTCTTAAATATCGGTCATTATCTTCAAACCAATTAGCTATGGTGTTACTAAAATCATCTGGGTTGTCTCTCGTGCCTAAAATAATGCCGTCAACCGAAAAAGTAAGATGAACTGCATTATACTTGCTCAAATGACTTACGATGTCCGGTTTAATCGCAGTTAGATTTAGTTCCTGTTGCAAAAGGCTATTCCAAAAATCATGCAGATTTTTAGGCAGTATTGAGAATAGTTGACCCGGTAGAGTTACCCGCAATAATCCACTGGAAGATGGCGGTAAAAATATCATGTTTTGGCTCTGAGTATTGCTATCAAAGTCAGCGGCAACCCTGATTCGTAATCTATTCTGGTTAGTTAAACCTAGGAGGGTCAGTTTTTGCTCGGAATTTAACAAAATTCCAGGCTGAGCCTCTGCTATTAATATCGGATCAAGTGGGACACGCCCAAGAATTATTTTTTGCATAGATAGACTGATTTGCAACCATGCGGCCTTTGTGAATATTGGCTGCTTGGGCTCCTGACTATTGCTTGATTGATCAATCGTCATGAGACGTCTTAAAACATAAATTACGCGATCCAAGGCCGAACCTGTATAGACAGATGCCGTAGGGGTTAGGGTTGCTAGCATGCTTGCCGCTCTCTCAGCCATAGGGTCTCGGGTATCAGCAATAATTTTCAGTGGTGCTTCAGGCAATAGCTGCCAGGTTAGCCAGGGTGATGATAAGAAAAACCAAGTCAAGATTAAGAATCCTAATAGTGCCGTGGAAATTGTTAGGGTAATTCTAATCTGCATTATTAAACTCTACATCTTAAAGTAGATCATCGGTAATAGACGTTGTTCAACTAGCGACTATTAATTTAACCTGGTGATATTTTGGAAAAAGAGTACGGATTTTGGCATTTTTATACTCCTTAACAGTGTTAGATATTTGGCAGTAAAATCACTCAGAACCAAGGCTTTTAGCCAGTAGCCAGATACCAAAATTGGCTAATATATTATTTATTGCGAGATCTCATCAGAATCAAGATTTGCGATGCCTTGTATGGTAATTTCATCAGGTGAATCAGATCGTTGATCTATAGCCAAGCCAAAGGAATATTTAGCTGAATTCGTACTGCCAGGTAAAATTATGTCGAGTAGCGCAAAGTTAATCGTTCCGATCATAAGATTTGAAGTACTGGGTATGGCCCCCCAGGCAGTAAGTAGCTCGTTTTTGGCATCTGACCCAGTCAGAGCTGGAGCTTTGCCGGATACCGTATCGATCAAGGCAAACATAGCTTCTTTTGATGTCCCAACAAGAAGATGATTTTCTGTAATCGCATAATCTAGAGCTGTGCCAGAACCAATTAAGTTGGCAAAATGAAGGGCTGTATCACTGTAAACACCATCATTAAAGGTAAGAGGTGAAATTGTGTCACGATCAGTTAGAAGTGGGATCAGGGCAGCGAGCGCCTGTTCAATGATAGGTTGTGATTCTTTGATGGTCGTACGCAAGGCAACTGGAATTTCAATGACCAGTCCTAGCGACTTCTTATTCGGTAGACTATCGTCCGTATACAGGACGTAAGGTGAATTAAATTGCGTTAGGAGTTGTTGTACAGGAACTGGATCAAGAGCGGCTTGACTTAATAGTCCGCTCGCGGCCTGCCATGACCCTAGGTCCGACTGGAAGTCAGCCCCGATTTTAACAAAGCTGGCGGTAGTTGGTACTTTCGCGAGAAGTTGTTGATTTACGTCGGCTGATGACGATGGGGACAGAGTAACCCCTAAACCAGATAATTCAAGACCGTTGCCAGCTTGAGTGAGTCGTCCGGCTAAACTTAGTTCTTGCAAGCGACCATTAGCAGCACCGGCCCCAAAGGTATCAACACGGAATTTCTGCAGGACGCCTGAGCCAAGAATGAAGCGAAGCGGTGTCGTGTTGTCTTGATAGGAGAATACTTCATTACTGCCAACATTCATTAAGGAATTTTTTGCTAGCTCCGCTAAGTAGGCTTGAGTTCCCAATTGATGAGCAACATACCACCCCTGTAATTCAGTCACCTTGGCGTTATTATTGGCAGAGAGCAAGCTTGTTGTACTTTTGGTCTTAGGTAAAACCAAATAGGGTCGCGGATCATCAGATAAGACAATAAAGTAAAATTCAGAAATTTCATGATCTGCTAGCAAAAGACGCGGATCACCAGATAGAAGATCACTGATGGTCAGGCCGCTCCCGTTTTTATGACGATCCCAAAAACTCTTCAGGGCTGCTCGATCAGCATCTTGGTCCAGGATATATTGTACTGTCAGATCCGCTTTAGCTGGTAGTACGGCGGCCGCAGACGACAACGACTCATTGACTGTATCTTGACTTGACCCTGCTAGAAAGTTAAAGGGAAAAATGCCCATAAAAAAGGCGGCCGCAGCACCTGCCAGTACAAGTAAAATACTAATGATAATAAATATTGGAACCAGCTTACGACGATGACGACGACTTTTAAATGGAGTTATTTTACCCTGACGGTTAGAAATTTTTGGGGGCAAGGGCAGTTGGTCCGCTGATGATGTACTTGAGGCACCTCCCTTAGTGGCCAAAGCATTTCTATTTGTCATATTTGGCGCTACCCCAGAAATTAAAGCTGCTCTCGACTGTCTTAAATTTCCGCCAGAACCAGGAGCTGCCAAAGACTTGTCAGGAGGCACAGCAGTTCTGGTCGATTGACCAGATCTAGGATTCTGTAAATCGTCATGCATTGTTTGAAAAACTAGGGTAGAGGAAGTTGTCTTTTGACCAGATGCCGCCCTCTGCTCCCCTACCGCCACACTTTTTGTGCTTTTGTTCTGAACCGGACGAGTAACCGAAACTGGAGTAGCAGCGAAAAGCTGCGAGGGTTTCTTCGCAGTATTACCGGCACGGCGCGGAATGGGTGGACCTGGTCGAAAATCATCCATAACACTAATAAATACCTGCCATTAGCAAGGATGCTGCTGTTGAAAAGTTCGTGTCTTGGACACTCTCTGAAGTCATATACCCTCCCGCTATTATTTAGTCTTTATAATACCATTATACCACGACACTAACCGCAAAAGTCAGTGGTATGGTTCTGGGTAAAATTAAAATGTGGGCGGGTGAAGATATTTTTGGCAGTGGACCCCAGGCTGCCTGATTGATAATTTAGCGCGGAGGTCGAGGACCGCGAAATGATCCTCTTGGTTTACCCTTGAAATTTCTGCCATTATCGCCCGGTTTAGTCGAGCCGCCTGGAAGCGCCGCCTTGTGTGACAAATTAATACGGCCCATTTGATCAATTTCAACCACTACTACTGGAATAATGTCGCCGACTTTGACAACATCATTGATCTTCTCAACTCTTTCATCACGGAACTGAGAGATATGAACCATGCCTTCCACATTGGGCGTAAGCTCAACAAAAGCGCCAAAGTCCATGATCCGAGTAACGCGACCTTCAAAGCGCTCTCCTGCCTTTATTTCGCGGGTCATATTATGGACCCATTCTTTAGCTTTAGCCATAGCTTGCCCATCATTTGAAGTTATGGAGACCAGGCCATCATCGTCTATGTCGATTTCGACACCGGTTTGCTCAATTATTTCATTAATGTGTTTACCTTTTGGACCGATTAGATCACCAATCTTTTCTACCGGAATATGAATTAGTTCAATGCGCGGCGCATAAGGAGATAGCTCAGCGCGTGGCTGAGGTAAGACTGTATTTATGGCTTCGAGAATTTGCAGCCTGGCTTTCTTAGCCTGTTGTAATGCGTCCCCAAGTATATCGCGATTTAGACCACCCACTTTAATATCCATTTGCAAGGCCGTAATGCCATCCGCAGTGCCAGCCACTTTGAAATCCATATCACCTTGTTCATCTTCAACTCCGGCAATGTCAGTCAAGATTTTATAATCTACAATGTTGTCCGCAGATTTTCCTGATCCTCCTTGGCTCTTAGTAAAAAGACCCATAGCAATGCCAGCTACTGGTTTAGTAATTGGCACCCCGGCATCCATCATTGATAAGGTCGAACCGCAAACTGACGCCATGCTTGATGAACCGTTGCTTTCCAGAACCTCGGAGACCAAGAGCATGGTGTAAGGCCACTTTTCTTTAGGAGGCAGAACCGGTAATAAAGCTCTCTCGGCTAAGGCACCGTGTCCGATTTCCCGACGGCCCGGACCTCGACTTGGTTTATTCTCGCCGACTGAATATCCTGGAAAATTATAGTGATGGATATAGCGTTTTTTCTCTTCTTTTTCCATGGTGTCAAGCCATTGAACATCAGCCGGGCCGCCTAGGGTTGTAATATTCAATATTTGAGTCTCGCCCCGCTGAAATAAGGCAGAACCGTGTGTGCGCGGCAGTAACCCAACGCGAATCTGTAAAGGACGTATCTCATCCATTTCCCGGCCCATTTCTCGCCAGTTTTCTGATAAAGCGCGCTCTCGAGCCATCGTGCCACGAAGATCATGCACAGCATGCTTAATCTGCTGCTCAGTAATTGTCTCTTTCTCTTTCGCAGAAAATTTTTCAACGACTGCCTTAACAGCGGCAGCTTCAGCGGTCTTGAAATCATTCTTAGTCACCGCCGTGTTCAAGCCTTGAAGAAGTGTCTCACGAGCCAAGTCTTGTATCCGCAAGAATGATTCGCTGTCATGTTTCATTAGATTTGGCTCACTTTTAGCTTTACCGGCTCGGCCGACTAAATCAGAAACTATAGAAACGATTTGACCCAGCGCTTTCTGGGCTTCTTCTAAGGCATCAAGCATCACATCTTCAGGAATCTCATTAGCGCCAGCTTCAATCATGACGATTCGATCGCCTGTACCAGCCACTATAAGATCTAAGTCGCTCTCCGCACGTTCATCATGGGCTGGATTTATGACGAGCTGGGCTTTACCACCCTCGCTTGTTGCGGGAAGACGACCAACACGAACAGCGGCTATTGGCCCGGCCCAAGGAGTATTTGAGAGGGCCAGGGCTGCTCCAGCCGCAATCATAGCGGGAACATCTGGATCATTCTCACCATCATAAGAGAGTACTGTCAGAACAACTTGAACATCATTGATCATGTGCTCCGGGAATAGAGGTCGAAGCGAGCGATCAATGAGACGAGCCGTGAGAGTTGCCTCCTCACTCGGACGACCTTCGCGTTTCACAAACCTACTACCTTTTATTTTTCCGGCGGCATAAAACTTTTCTTCATAATCAACCAATAAAGGCAGAAAATCACCATCCTCATAAAGAGGTTTTGACATATTGGCTGTACCTAAAACTACTGTGTCGCCATATTGAACTAAGACTGACCCACCGGCTTGTTTAGCCAGTTCACCAGTCGTAATACATAATTCTCGGCCACCAATCTGAGTTTGACAAACATGCTTACCTAAAGACAAAACATCAGCTTGTTCGGTAACTGTTTTTTTCATAAATAATATTGTCTGCTTTTGAGAGCGGCGGAACAGGTATCTTCAGGTTAGTAATGCAAGAATCACTTGCAGCACAAATCCAAAGATCTCCACATTCCTGCCAACACCGAAAGCTATTAATAACTTAATAATTAAAGTGTGCTTACGATATTAGCGCCGCTGACCCAAACTGTCCAATCTAGCTTCAGTAGTGTCTCAATATCATGAAATTATCTTGGGTGTTCTTTTTGATTCTCCGCTAGTATTCCTTTTTCGACTTTGCGTTTTCCGACGAGCCACCCAGGTGCGATCTCCTATTAAAAACTTCCTTGGATTCTTTGACAAATCAGTAAATTGATCAGCCGCTTCAACCAAGGCTCCGCTGGTACTTTCACGAAATCCCATGACTTCCATACGCAAACCTCTTTCTTTTGAAAACTGCAATAAGGGCACAAAATCACCATCACCGGAAACCAAAACAGCCACATCTATTTTCGGCTCTAAACGCATAATGTCCATGGCAATACCAACATCCCAATCACCTTTTTTCTGCCCACCTATAAACAATTGTAATGGTTTTGTTTTTACCTCAAACCCTTGTTTACCTAAGGCTTCATGAAATTCACCTTCATGGGCCTCTTCAGTCGTAATACCGTAAGCGAAAGCTCGAACTAACTGACGATCGCCTACCGCTTCTTCCAAGATTTTTTTAAAGTTTACTTTTTTGCTGTGCACGGCACGAGCTGAATAATACATATTTTGAATATCAACAAATACACCAATACGTTGCTTGTTAAACCTTCCGGAGTCGATCATACGTCATTCCATGATAATTTTATGAGAGTTTTTACCAATGTAGCCCAATTTCAAAAAATTCGTTTAGAAGAAAAAGTGTAATTAGTAAAATCAAGCTTTAAGCAGTTTTCAAGCCAAGTTTTTTGGCAATGCTAACATAACGTTTTTCATCAATCCTTTTCAGATAAGACATGAGCCGCTTGCGTTTGCTTACCATGCCAAGAAGACCACGCCGGCTATGATTATCCTTGCGATTTTTTTTCAGGTGCTTACTTAACTCATCAATTTTTTCCGTGAAAAGTGCTATTTGCACTTCGGGTGAGCCTGTATCTTCCTTATGAAGCTTATATTTTTTAATAATTTTATCCTTACGATCATCAACCTTGCTCATGGTGTATTAAAGAAAAAGAAAAATTAAATTGTCTGATGACATTGTACACCAGACACTGTATTTGCAGTATGAGCCACTATACTTTGGGCTTTAAGAAAAGGCAAGAAATGCTCTGCATTGGCGAAATCTAACTGATTGTGTTAGTTATTTACGGCCCAATGGTCACTACCACCATATAGTGGCATGCTATACTTTTTTAATGTCGCACAATATTAAAACATTACACACTGATTTCCTGGAAGAATTGGAGTTAGGTCAGGGCAGATCAGCCAAAACCGTAGCCAATTACGATCATTATCTGCAACGATTTTATAAACAACAAACTATCGAAAAGTTGTCTGATATCACACTTGATTCAGTACGCCAGTTCAGGCGGCACTTAAGTGAAAAATGGAAAGTAAGCCCGGCTACTCAAAATTATCATCTCATTGCCATTAGGCAGCTATTAAAGTATCTGACCCGTCGGGACATTAAAGTCATGTCAGCAGAAAAAGTTGGCTTGGCAAAATTAGCTGAGCGCGAAATAGATGTTCTTTATCCTGAAGAAGTAGATCAATTATTATCAGCGCCACAAAAATTAATTAAAGATAAAGATAATATGAGTGCTATTTTTTGCCGACGAGATTCAGCTTTGCTACACACACTATTTTCCACCGGTCTTCGTATCTCAGAAGCCGTAAGTTTGAACCGAGACGATATACGTAATTCCGGCGAGCTATCTGTGCGGGGCAAAGGTAATAAAGTCAGAGTTGTCTTTCTATCAGCGCAAGCGCAAAAAGTTATAACAGAATACGTTCAAGAAAGGAATGATACTGATCCGGCTCTGTTTATACGCCACCGCCAGGGTGCCAAGACTCCTGAAATAAAGGGGAACCTTAGATTGACCCCGCGAACGATTCAAAGATTAATAAAAAAATATGCTGCCCTGGCCGGCCTCACTAAAAAAATTACGCCTCATACTTTGCGACATTCATTTGCAACCGATCTTCTAAGTAATGGAGCTGATGTCCGGCAAGTACAGCAGTTACTTGGTCATGCTTCGATTACTACGACGCAAATTTACACCCACTTAACAGACACTCATTTACATGAAGTCCATGAGAAATTTCATCGGAAAAGCAAGGCTTGAAGAGAAAATTACTTTCGTTCATTTGTCCTTCTATTGAACAAGTATATCCAATCCGCACGGCATGGCATGTGAGCCTTCGGCTGTGATTACGTCTTGACCGATTTTTGTCCAAGTGAATTTTGAGATCATACCAAATTCTTCCGAAAGTGTAACCAGCCCATGACGCTCAAACAAGTCGCGCAGAATGAAACGGTCGACAATTGTTGGCAGAGCATGTTGTTGAACAATGCGCAGCGCCACGGTGTGACCTGGTCGAATATCAAGTAGCCCATCATCGTCCCAGACGCTGGAAAAAGTGTCGAGAACTCGCATGGCCCAAATGGCCCGGTCTTCAATCCGACCGGCTTCCACACCAGAGATTGCCTCCCACAATAACGGTAAAAATTCTTGAACTGATTGCATGTAGTGCTCCCACAAACCAGAAAACCTGGTCCAGTCGATATGATAAGTATCGGCATGCCACAAAATATAAAATTGCTGAGTCAGCGGCAACGCTTTAAACCGACTGACTCTGGACTGAACGGCCACCAGTTTGCCCTTCATTGGTCTAATCAAGCGGGTGACTTGCAACACCGCCCGGAGACGACGAACGGTTAGATTACCCCACTCACTTTCGATGGCATAAAGATCTTTACCAGCAAATGAAGGAAGTTTTCTGGCAATACGCAGAACATCTGTGGGATCGATAAGCCACTCGTCGTGTTCCCTAATTAAGGAAACCGGCCTTTTTTCAAGTTCGGATATGAACACTCTGGCATCTTTAAGAAACGGCGTATCCTTGATGTCGCCTGCCGATAAAGACAGGGCCGGCAACAAGCGCACGTTAGGATGATAGCTAGCCCAAAGGTCAATGATGGTGTCGCGCCATTTGCGTTCTAATACGTCCGAAGGAAGATTCATGTTATTCATTACTCCGCGTACGGCCGTTTCTGGATCGGATGCCTCCTTAACAAATGAAACTAAATAATCAAAATTAGTGGGCTCGGAAACATCGCTTAATGCACAAAGAGCCCGCAATTTCTGTACGTGTGGTGTGTCGATTTTAGAAGATCGCTTTTGCACACCCCTAGAATAACAACATGTCCATGGGCTGTAAATAACACTTTACTGGATTTTGCACGGGATTGATCTCTTTTTCGATTGAGCTTCTAGCCGCATTTTAATGCGCTTATAAGCCCATTTAAGCTGTCTCAGTTTTCTTCTGACGCTTTTTGCTGGCTGAGGAAGATGTGCCCACTTCTTCAAAAGCGATGTCGTCACCTTTTAAAATCGCTCTAATTGTCGCGCCTTGAGGATAGGCACCGGTTAGAAGCACTGTCGAGAGTTTATTTTCCAAACGTTTTTGTATTTCTCGACGCAGCGGC
Organism: uncultured Candidatus Saccharibacteria bacterium; assembly: GCA_964372635.1. Classification (GTDB taxonomy): domain Bacteria; phylum Patescibacteriota; class Andersenbacteria; order UBA10190; family UBA10190; genus CAYJQW01. The sequence goes on along the minus strand of CAYJQW010000011.1, from coordinate 9,269 downwards.
CGCGCGCCGAATTGGGGGTCAAAGCCATCCTGGGCTAAGCGGTTTCTGACATCTTGATGAATTTCCAAAGTCAAACCCTGAGCCCGAACAAGTCGTTTAACTTCGGTTAATAGAATATCAGTTATTTTCTGGACATGTTCTTTGCGTAAGGCATGAAAAACTATAGTGTCATCTATGCGATTTAAAAATTCAGGCCGGAAAGTTTCTTTAAGTTTTTGCTGTAAGAGCTCTTTTAAATCTTCCCAGTCCGCGGGGTTATTTTCCAAATTATTTTGAGAAAAATCAGAAATCATCTGACTGCCGACATTACTTGTCATAATGATGAGTGTACTTTTAAAATCGACTACCCGGCCCTTGCCGTCGGTGAGACGACCATCATCTAGGACTTGTAATAAAATATTAAAAACATCGGGATGAGCTTTTTCAATTTCATCAAGCAAAATAACAGAGTATGGTTTGCGCCGAACGGCCTCGGTTAACTGTCCGCCTTCATCATGGCCAACATAGCCGGGTGGAGAGCCGATCATACGGGCTACCGTGTGCTTTTCCATATACTCAGACATATCAAGACGGATTAAAGCATCCATGCTGCCAAAAAGAATATCAGCTAAAGCCCGTGACAGCTCTGTTTTACCGACTCCTGTCGGTCCCAAAAAAAGAAATGATCCTTGAGGCCGATTCGGATCTTTCAAACCTGCGCGGTTACGGCGAATGGCTTCGCTGACGGCGTTCACGGCTTCATCTTGGGCAATAACACGCTTATGAAGCTCCACTTCAAGATTAAGCAGCTTCTCTCTTTCTGCCTCAGATATTTTTTCCAGAGGAATTCCGGTCCAGGATGAAATAATAGATTCTATGTCGCCAGATGTCACCTCAGCTGTAATCTTGCCTTTGGTTTTTTGCCAAGCTTCCGTTTGCTTGGCGATCGAACTTTCTAATTTCTTAAGCTTTTCTTTAATGCTTGCCAAATTTTGACCTTTATTTTTTGCTCGGCTCTTGGTGGAAGGTGTGCCGTCGTCAACTGCACTGCCCTTAGCTAAGTTTGCTTTGGCAATCTTCTTTGATGCCTCTAATTCTTTTTGAGTATTTTTTAATTCTTCTTGTAACTTGGTTAACTTCAAAGGCTGCTCTAGGGCCTTGAGGCGAACTTTAGAGGCAGCTTCATCCATTAAATCAATCGCTTTATCGGGCAAAAAACGATCGCGTAAATATTTGTCTGATAGACTCACCGCAGCGACCAAGGCTTCGTCCCGAATTAAAACCTTGTGATGGGCTTCATAACGGTCTTTTAGGCCTCGTAAAATAGTTAGCGAGTCTTCTATATTGGGCTCTTCCACCAAAACAGGTTGGAAGCGGCGCTCAAGAGCGCCATCTTTTTCAATGTGCTTTTTGTATTCATTTAAAGTGGTCGCACCAATGGTCTGCAGCTCACCTCGCGTCAAAGCTGGTTTTAAAAGATTAGCGGCATCAAGCGTACCACCTTCGCCGCTGTTGCCGGCACCCATCACGGTATGGAGCTCATCAATGAATAAAACAACTTCTCCTTTAGCGGCTATAACTTCCTTAAGCAGATTAGTCAGACGTTCTTCAAATTCTCCCCGAAATTTCGTACCGGCGACGAGAGCACCAAGATCAAGCGCTAAAACACGTTTGCCCTGTAATGTTTCAGGCACATTGTTAGTCGCTATTCTTGTCGCTAGCCCTTCCACAATCGCGGTTTTGCCTGTACCGGGCTCACCAATGAGAACCGGATTATTTTTGGTGCGGCGGGATAATATTTGGATCACCCGTTGCACTTCTTTGGATCTGCCAATGACCGGATCAAGTTTATTACTCGCCGCTAGCTGCGTAAGATCGCGACTATATTTATCAAGTGTTGGTGTTTTACTTTTGGTGGCCGCCTTGCCGGTTTTCTTGCCTTTCTCACCAACGGCAGACAACACCGCTTGGCGTAACTTAGTTTCGGTTAAGCCGTATTTCTTTAAAGTTTGAGCGGCTAAACCTTCATCTTCCCCCAAAAGTCCAAGCAAGATGTGCTCGCTGCCAACATAGTCATGTTCAAGATTACGCGCCGCATGCCAAGCCAACTGCAAAGCTTGTTTAGCCCGAGGCGACAGATCAGGCGCCACGCCGTCGGCATATTCCTTCTGATCTTTGAGCATATTTTCTGTTAAGTAGCCGACCAATTCATCCGCATTAATATCAAGATTTTTTAATATTTGCCGGCCAACTTCCTCTTCTTTGGCCACACCGATTAAAAGATGCTCGGTATCAAGCATAGGTGCTTTGTTTTTAACGGCAGCCTCCGCCGCACTTTGAATGACGCTCTTGGCACGATCTGAGAAAGCATCGAGGATGTTTAATTGCTCGCGTGATGAGTGGGAATTTTGCGCTTCAATATTAGGTTGACCTGATGTTAGACCAGTATGTTGGTGGCCGCCGCGGCTAAAAAAGGGTTCATCAAAGAAACCGCTAAACCCTGGAAAAGCCCGGAATGGATCGGCAGAGCCGCGATTTAGGCCAAGCTCCTCGGCGCATGCGTGGCAGAGATTATTTGTTTGTTGTTGGCCATTCACGTGGCGCGTCACTTGCAGCGAAGCCTCACGGTTTTGGCAGCGATCACATAACATAGTTTTTAGATACTAGTAATTAGTAATTCGTTATTTGCAAATAAGAAAAGTGTAAGTCTGTGCTTTTGGTTATTATACTGTAAGTTTCCTCGCCCGGTATCAGAAGTCAATATTTTATAAAAAAAGCCCGCACGTGTTTAAGATTAAACACTGCGGGCTATGTAATTTTTTCCTTTATTTTAAGAGGATTTCATGACCGTCAGACCGGGTCCGGGCCTTATAAAGAGAACAACATATGTTAGTTCTCCGTTAGACCAGGCGACAATCTCAGCGCGCTTTGGATCTTCGGCAATGGGCCATTTGAATATTAGGCCTTTCCTTTTGGCAGCCAACATTAATCCGTACATTCCCGATGAGATCTCACCATCACGAACTACGAGGGCTCTTATGTTCGTTCCTAAGTTAGAACGTATGAGTTGCCAACCCATTTCGAACCGTTCGTCTATGTCCTTAGGACTGAGCGCGTTAACTGGTCCTAGGTAGCGCAGAGTTGGATATTCCGTGCGGACTTTAATCCACGCATCCAGCCAACGTGATGGCACCTCGATATCAGTTAGACGCGTAACCCAAGGCGGCAACTCATCAGACTCTAATTCGCCGACCGCAGCCGGATCGGTTCTTGAATCTATCACTACTTCTTTAGGAATCACTGGTGCTGCGGCCCTCCAATCAAAGGGGTGGAGTCCGCCACAAGTAGAGCATGGTGCTGCATAAGCATGGACTCCGCTGGCATTAGCAGCCGTTACATCAAAGACGATTGAGCCTTCATTCCAGCGATCAAAAAACCACTGAAATTCTGCTTGGCGTTCAGGCTCGCGAACAACGGTGCAGATGGGACAATCGCAAGCGGAAATCAATTCGTATTCGAATTCTACCTGCGCCTTAACATTTGTTGTCAGCACAAGCCAGCTCAAGCTGGCAATAATCATGAATTTTTTCATGTTGTACTCCTAACTCGGATTTACCGGGTTAAAGAAATTGTCCGGCCGCGGAGGTGAAATCACCGGCGGTGGTTTTAGCTGAACAATCGGAGGCGGCGTCTTAATAAACGTCGGGGCCTTCACTTTAATTGAAGTCCGACTATTATCAGTAAGACTTAGATTGAGCCTCTTATCAGTTCTGGTAACAGGACCAGAATTCGACGATGTGGTACGAGCACCAGAACTGACGGTTCTCGGTGAGTAGTTGTTTCTATTACTACTTGAGCCACCGTGCATATAGGAGCTCGTATATGACCGCTGGTTCATCGTATTACGAACAGACAGACTGTGATCATCATACGTCGTTCTATTAAAAGAACCGCTGATGCTAACTGTAGACACTCTTTGATCAAACAGATTGATCGTCTTCCTCGGTGGAATAGCCACGGCCGTTATTTCCCGTTCAGTGCGACACGGTGGTGTCACAACAGGAGCAGAGGAACTACACGGATTTTTCCCGCATCGGCCGCAACCGTCACTTGAGAAAGTGTCCTTAAGTACTTGGTTTGCAGCTTTAATTTGCCAGGCATTTTCGATGGTTGTTTGCACATCGATAGAACTGCCTTGCAATCGGGAATAGGATACTATCCGACCCCCAGTCGTTTGTTGAGCCTCGGCACAACGTGTGCCAGCGGCTACAAAAACCAGAAGAAACAGTAGTGTGCGCATTTCGCACCTCCTTACTTTAAATAGGGTTATTCAATTGACAAAGAAATTCTTTCTGTCCCGATTCAAAAACAAAATAAATTTTGCTTTCGATACCGGGAAAAAAGCTGGTGTCCGGACTTTTCCAGACACCAGTATTAAAGTTCAACGATTAGAGTTTTAGTAGTTCGTTCGGAAGACTCTGCTTGGTGCAGGCCTTTGCCTAAACGGGTCGTCGTCCCAGCGAAACTGTTGATTATCCGCTGTTTTATTTTCAGGCTCCGACTGTTGCACTGGAGCCTTAGGCGGATGTTGATCTGGCGGATTAACCGAAGTAGGGGCGGGTGGTGAAATGACAGTCGGCGGATCTAAATCCAGATGACGATTCATCAGATTTTCCACCGCTTTATTTATCTTCGACCAAAATTTCGCCTGAGGATCGTTCGGTTCAGTCTTTGGCTGGGCCTGCCAATCTTTGGGATCACCTGAGAATTGCAAGCTTTGAGAACCGTAATTCACATTACCGTCGCTTGCGAAAATTTTATCGCAAATGGCTAAGGTAATTTCCTCGTGGCGGTCTCTTTCCAGGCGAATCCTTTGAACTTTTTTGATGGTGGAGAGTTTGGAATCACGGAGGGCGATTGTTATTTCCTGAGAAATATAGCCGTCGACCGGATCGTCTGCGAATGACGTGTCATATCCCGATCCAGTCTTCGCTTCAAGCGCATCGACTCTTTTTTCGACCGCATCGGCCTTCTGAAAAGTTTCAGCATCGCCATCTACGGCAGCTGTCAAAACTTCATTCTTCATAACCAAGAGATCGTTTTTGGTCGCGTAAGCGCTATCGTTTTTCCAGCAACCTATGGTAGCCAGACAGACAAACAGGCATGCAATACTCGAAATAAAAGTCTTCACTTTCATTTTCCTTTCATTTTCTAGAAGAAAAGTGAGGCACACGGTGTGCCTCACATTGTTTTTAGGACTCGGCTATTTGCCTTTGCCCTTCCTTAGTTTTTCGAGAAGATCCGCGTTGGCCTTTTGCAAGTCATTGCCATTGGCCGCGGCAGGATCCACTTGATTAATTATGACACCCGGAATGTGAATGTTGGGGTCAAATTTTACCTGAGGCGTGAACCAGCCGACAAGCATCAGGATCACCGCAGTGATTAATGATGCTACCGCCGTTCCAGAAACTCCAAGTAATGATGCAATCTTGAGACTTAATGGCACTGGTCTTCCTTTTGTTGGCTGAGATTCAGCCGCATAATGAAGATCGCTCACTTTTCCCCTCAACGCTGCCATCTCATTTACAACAGAGGCAAGTGCGGCGCCAAAGTTTTTGTTCAGGGCATCAATGCGATCACCAACAGCCTCCATGGCTGTAAGGATTGACTGTAACGCCATTTCTAAATCATCAGGTTTTACTTCTTTCCGATCGGACCGACTTTCATCTGGTTCGAAAGGCTCATCTGATTCCAAATCAGGCTCGGAATCGAATACGTTTTGAAAACCAAGATCTGGCGCGTCAAAATCGCCACGATGATCAAGATCCAAGTCGTCGCTATCTAAATTATCCTGATTATCCTGAGACATTTCTTGTCTCCTTTCTGTAAGAACAAGCTCTAATCGTGAAAATGTACTAGGCCGCTACGATGCGGCTTGTCACCTGCACAGTAGAGCCTGTCATTGATACACGTATTACTAATATTGTCAAGAAAAGTAAAATATGCTAGGGTATCCTGTTCACACTAAGTGTTCACGTAAATTACCATATGAAAATATCTTTTATCGGACAATTGGGTCTTTCGGGACGAAATATCATGACGAACAGCCGCGAGAAGCGCGTTATGGCCTTGGCGCAGCGCTTATCTGCCAATGGCCAAAAAGTGACTATATTGGGCACATCGCCTCATATCACGAGCGGCTCGTGGCAAGGTGTCAAGCTGGTATCAAAGGCATCTCTCGACCCAACCAAGCCGGGCGGATTTTTATATAATCTGCTTAGTGTCTGGTATGTCGTGCGAGCGCAAAGCGATGTTGTGCATGCTCATGGCATGCAATTAGCTTTCATTATCCGCTTAATGAGATTTTTATTGCCACGCACGACTCTAGTTCTGACCATTGATTCATTACCGGACTTAAAAAACTGGTTAGTGAGACAATATATGATTTTTTGCGCTAAGGCTTTCACCCGCATCACCACGCCTACCCGGCAATTACAATATCGGCTGCTGACTGAATTGGGACTGCGCGTAACTTATGTGCCGGATGGATACAGCGAATCCAAAATTCCTATGGTTAAAATATCTCGCTGGCGATTACAGGAAAAAGACTATCTGGTGCTGCTAGATAAGTCGGTGAGCTCTATTCGAGCCCTGGCAAAAATCTATAAAAAATCAGGCCTCAAGACGAACCTAGTTGTCTTACATGAAAAAGAAGGCGCTATAAAAAGACTAAGCAAGAACTATCCATTTGTGAAAGCTGTTGGCGATTTACAAGGCCGAAGTCGACAATCTTTGCTAGCTGGGGCATCTGGTGTTGTCCTACTTGATAACACAACCCCTGTAAACGTGGTATTGGAAACAATGAATGCTGGCTGTCCGATAGTTGCGGTCACTGATTCGACTTATCAAGAAACTCTCGGCGTGACCGGATTATTCGTAAAAGAAGGCGGCTATGCAGATGTAGTGCAGACTATGGCGGCCTTGCTACTGGATACAAGCCTTGGCCTTAAATTAGGTCGAATGGCAAAAAAGCGAGCTCAGCGCCATTTTCAATGGGATCATATCCTGGAAGAGTATAAGAATGCCTATCATGCCCTAAATAACGTTTTGATTCCCCTAGATTCAGCACGACTAGTTTCATTTACCAGAGCTGCAGAGACGGTACAATAGAAAAACCGCTGGGATGGTGAAACTGGCAGACACGCATGGTTTAGGACCATGTGCCGTAAGGCTTGAGGGTTCGAATCCCTCTCCCAGCACTCTGATCCGTCTTCGACGCGGCCCTTCGCATACGCTTCGAGCCTTGCTCAGAGTAAATCTAAGGTGAATGTTACAGAATGGTTCCAGCCAAATATAAAAAAGCTCTCTCGATATTATAATAAAGAGAGAGCGAGATATGTTCATTTTTCCTAAGGTCCCTTTGCTTCACGGAGCCTTTTCCAGAAAAACGCCGGCTCTTTGCTTTTTTTGCTCGATCATCACATCCAAATATTCAAGTAGCTTGAGAGCGGCCATCGCATTGGCAATGTCCTGCACAGAGCCTCCAGAAGACCCAGTTCCTTGGCCGAGTAGTTGCGGCGTCAGGCCAAATTGGGGGGTGTTATTGTTCGTAATAACAAGTTGCGACGATGGAGAAGGCGCAGGCTGTGTTTGGTTACAGCAGTCACTGCTGGTGCGTTCATGGTAGAAGTAACCGTACCCGGGTTGTGGGACATAAGGAGCATGCCCGTAGGGTTGGCCGTAGCCGTAGGTATGGCCATATCCGTAAGGATTACCCCAAGAATAGGGCTGCCCTCCAAACACATCACTGGCAGGCACCAGTGCAATTGCCAGTAAAAACATGATCACGATTAAATTTTTCATTGAACAAGTCTCCCTGATTGGAAAAGATCAGACATGGGTCCTAGAAACGTACTTCAGCACGATTCTTACGCGGACTCGTCACAGTACGATGAACGTTAAAATGCGTCAACCTTGACAATATTATTTATTACATGTACAAGAGTTAACGGGTGGTAGACCTTAGTTTGGTTTGCCCGTTCGTTAAAAATCAGTAAAAAATATTTGCTTCATTTGAGGCAAGGAGATTTTCATGAATCCGTTGAATCTACGACATGTGCTCATCACGACGATTATCGTGGGTATTGCAATCGCCATATTCATTGGTGTTGCATTAGTGCTAGAGCAAGTTGATGAGGCTCTCTTGATCGGGTGGCTTATAATAGGGAGTTTGTTGGCAATCGTAATTCTGGCTTATGCCATAGTTCCGATGAAGCCAAACATACTCTACCTCGTCAGCTTTTTAGACGACATTTGGTCCGTCTATTCACCACTACAAGGTGGTAAAAGAGGCTTGTTTGGGACTGGATTTATTTTGAGATTTCCACCGGTAATTTCCAGGGTTACAGAGCTACCAACATCTCAATGGGAAATCTTCATAAAAGCAAAGGGCTTTGTGACTGAAACTATAGATAAAAAGAAAATTCCCGTTGCCGTGCTCGTGTTCATGAAGTTCGTTTTTCGGTTTTCTCATGATCTTCAGGGCCTAAGAGTTATGGCCCAAAGGCTGGATATCATGAATCAACCAAATTTAGCTCAACCTGTTAGAGATGGTATGAATTCTTTTGAATTTGATCATCAATCGGCCATTGTAACCGAAGGAACTTACTACCCGCCAAAACTTGTCGAGCTTATTCAAAGTATTCTACAAGGCGCGGTTGGTGAGGCTGTTTCGCGTGTAGTGCCGGCAAGAGATTTAGTCACGACACAAAGGGAGTTAGGGGATGTTGAGAAATCAATGTTTGTTGATCTTGCAACACGAACTTCTTTCAAGGATGCAGAATTGCTCTCTGATAATCCGGCTCAACAATACCGAGGGCGGGCGACAGATTTTGTCGACTTTAATCTTGAGTTTGTTCGGTATGAATCAGATGATGCCCATAATTCCTTATCGGCTGCTGTGACTGCAAGAGGTTTAGCAGACGCTGAGTCGGAACGAGGACGCGGCCGGGAGGAATATCTGAAGAAAGTAAAAACTGCCGGGGTTGACCCAAATGCCGCCCTTGGCGCCGATGTTCTTCAAGGACACAAAGGTAACCTCGACATCATTGCGACTGATAGTGTGCTAGATGCGCTCGTTAAGGCCGTAGTGAAGAAAAAACCGTAGTTAGATTTAAAAGCTAATTATATAGCGCTGTATTATGAGTTTCAAAACTCACTACAGCGTTTTTTTAAATTGTACGAGCTCACAAGACCGAGCAGCCTAGGTCGGTAATTAATCCTGATGCTGC
>CAYJQW010000010.1:0-37716 GCA_964372635.1 uncultured Candidatus Saccharibacteria bacterium | reverse complement strand
AGAGACGTGCAGCCCCGAGACAGACAGAATGTGGCTCGTACCTGTTCTTTGAAACTGTTCAATCAGTGCAGTTGGTATTGAGCCTCTTTGCGCCAGTAACATCGCACTGACTATACTGGCAGTCGGCTCAGGGAAAATTTGCCATACCCGTTGTTGGATGTAGGCCCGCCACTCGGCGTGCTGCCTTTGCTCTAGAACCGTAATAGTAGGGTAGTTTACGACGGCGCCAATTCCTTGACGACGCAAGTACTGACTATAGCTGGCATATTCGTCCTTAAAGTCCTCCGGCACGCTTAGACGGCCACCGGAAATGATCACTTTGTCTCCCTGGCCATAAACAGGAAATCGAAAGGCATTGATTAGAGCTAAGCATCCGTTATCTAATTCGACACGATACTGCACTCGTTCGGCTTCAATTCTTGGCTCGGCGATAACTCTGCCCACTATATTTGTGGTCATAGAACATCCGGTTGATAGGATCGGACGATTTTGCCAACCATAAATTACACCAAGTAGAACCAGGATTCCGGCAGCGATAGCAATAGAGTGCTGCTCCCATCGCCAAATAAGGATTACCAAGAGTATTGATATAATAAGGCTGTATTCATAACCTGCTCCACCGATACCGAGTCCGATACCGATTAGCCAGGCAACAATAAACCACACTAGAAATGATCGCATGTAAATATATTATATAGTCTCTTCACCTGTCTTAACGCAGCTAGGCTATACTCATTTTATGCAGGCAAATCATAAGCGACCACGTCCGTTTGTTCTGATAGTCATTGATGGCTACGGCATTAGCTTTAGTCAGGAAGGTAATGCTATTGCCTTAGCACGAAAGCCGCATTTGCAGCAGTATATGCGCCAATACCCTTTGGCAGCAGTGCAAGCCGGTGGGATTGCTGTTGGTTTACCTTGGGGTGAGATGGGTAATTCTGAAACTGGTCATCAAAATATTGGTTCAGGTCGAGTGCTTTATCAAGCTCTACCAAGAATTTCTCTCGCCATTCAAAGTAAAGCTTTTTTTCACAATGAAGCTTTGGTTGCCGCCTGCCAAAATGTCAAAAATAGTCCGGACGCTGCTCTGCATATAATGGGTATATTAAGCGATGGCGGTGTCCATGGACACATTGATCATTTGCTGGCACTGCTTGAATTGGCAGCCGCCTATGGCATCGGTAAACGCACATATATTCACGCCTTTCTCGATGGCAGGGATTCCCCACCAGGTAGTGCCGGCAGTTTTGTTGGACAGCTTGAAGAGCATACTAAAAAGTTAGACGCTGGTATAATTTCCACGATAATTGGACGCTACTATGCCATGGATCGCGCTGAAAATTGGGACCGGACGGAGAAAGCTTACAATCTTCTGGTGCACAGACAGGGCACTGAATTTACTGATTGGCAGTCAGCGGTGAAATCAGCTTACCTTCATGAAGATCGTAAAAGTTTCGAAACCGCTGAACCGATGCTTGTCACCACGACTGAAAATCCGACGCGTTCTATTCAAGATGGAGACTCGGTCATTTTTTACAACTACCGCCCTGATCGAGCTCGTCAATTGACGGCTGCTTTTATTCAGGCAGGCTTCGATAAGTTTAAAGTTACCCATTGGCAGAATCTAAAATTTGCAACTATGACTAATTTTGATAGTAGTTTACCGGCTCTAGTTGCATTTCCCGATGAACACATTGATTATCCCCTAGGTCGCATCTGGAGCGATCATAAACTGAAACAATATCGCATTGCTGAAGGTGAGAAGTTTGCTCATATCACCTATTTTTTCAATGGTGGCCATGAAGAGCCTTACCCTGGAGAAAAAGATGTCAACATCCCTTCACTAGACGTTAAGGATTTTAGTGAATACCCAGGAATGCATGCGGCTAAAGTGACTGATAATATACTCACGGCAATTCAAGGGCAGGCATATGATGTCTTAGTTATGAACTATGCCAATCCAGACATGATTGCTCACACCGGAAACCTGAAAGCAACTATTAAAGCTGTAGAGGTGGTCGATGAGCAAATTGGCAGAGTAGTTGAGGCCACACTTGTTATTGGCGGTGCTGTTATGATTACTGGTGATCATGGTAATGCAGAATCTGTTATTGATCAGCTGACCCACAGTAATTCAACTGATCACACTAATAATCCAGTGCCCTTAATTTATATCACGCCGAATAACAAGCAAGATCCGCTAAAGTCGGATGAAACTGTTTCCCAAATTCTTGAGGCGCCGATCGGAGTTTTAGCTGATGTGGCACCAACAATCCTCGAAGTAATGCACCTGCCCAAACCTGAACAAATGACAGCACAAAGTCTGCTCAAGAGTTTATCTTGAGAATATATGATTTTTACTCTTCTTGGTTATATCTATAAGTAAGATCAAACTGCTACGCTACAAGTAATTCGAGATTTCTGAGCCGCTAATTAGGATATATACATTTATTGTCTGCGTGATTCTTTCTACTCTCGCATCTTCCGGCGATTGTATCTGGTGACTTATAGATCGCGCATTAACAAGTTATAAGACGAGGTAATTTTCCTTAAGTCTCCGTTGACGTGCAATGTGATTGAGAGTGAACTATTACGCTGAATTATACACCCTTTGAGACCCGCAAGCAAATTTATTTTTTGCCAAGCAGAAAACTCGTTCCATCCCCACGAAGCACTTTCTCCTACGCTCCACCTTGCTGATACTTTCGGTCGTACTCGTTCAGGATTGCGCGTTGGTCCTGGTCTGCTTTCTTTAAAGCTTCCGTGAAAAGCTGCTGTTTTTCCGTTTTATCTCCGTGAGCCAGAAACTCTGAAGCACTACCCCGGGATGTTCCATTACGTTGGCTGAAGCCAAAAAGATTATTGATCATCTGTATCACAAGTTCAGTTAGTATACACCACTATTGACAAACAAGTACTGCCAGGTACATTTGTACTAGAAACGGCCGAATACTTCCTGCTTTAGGGTTGGTGACCCTTTAAGGGTCTAGGCCGTTTTTTAGATAGCTATATTTCCTTAATGGTGCCGTTTCTCACAGCTTTCTTAAACAGTGGCGCCATCACTTCATCCGCGTTTTTACCCTCCTCACCGATACCGTCCCGTGCAAATCCAGCCATCGCATCAGCCAAGCGTATAAATTCATCAGATTCATCACGCACTCCCCGTACTTGCCTTGTCTTAATGTGAAGTTTCCGTAAACCGCCAGTGAATTGCTTGCGTTCTGTTTTGCTGCCGAGACCGTCAACATACACAGTGACTTCGTAAGGGCGTTCTTCAACAGCAGCTAGAATCGCCTTAGCCGCAGTTAGAATAGTGAGGTCAACATAAGACCGAACTTTATGGTGGCTGGAATAATGCGCGAAGTAAGCGCAGTTCACAAAAAGCTGGCTTTCGATGATGCGACTAATGTAGTCCTTGCGCCGTGAGCGTGCCGACTTTGACCAGCGCTTTTTCCCCTTGCCGGTGACTCGTTCGATCTCTTTCAACCGCTCGCGCAATTTGTCGCGAGTCTTACCAACTGTAACAACAGCGACCAAGAAAATCTGACCGCGTGTATCCTGACCAGTTTCATCGACGTAGGCATATATCTTCATGGTTTCCATGAGTGCAGTTTAGCACACGCCCGACATAGCATGCGCGCCCGAACAAAAAACCACCTCGCGAAGCGAGGAGGAAAAATCTATCCTCGAAAGGAAGACCCCGCCCTCCGGCGAGGCCCGACCCACAGGTCGAGGTTCGCTTACGGCGACTCGCCCCGCTGGGCCGGCCGCTATACAGTCAGTGTTCGATTATTTTTGATTGCTCGCCGAAATGAGTGAGCTCCGCCAGAAGCGGAGCCACGAATCTTAAGTGCGCGGTCAATCCGCCGAAGCTCGGCAGAGCGAAGGTGGATGCGTGCCCACATTAACCTTCGTACCCGCACTGTCCCATACGTGGCGAGTTGACGACTGGAAGCAGCATCTCGTCATGTTCATCTGCGTGCTCTTCATGCTGCTCACAGTAAAAAGGACTGTCGCTTTCCCACATGCAGTGGGTGCATATCCAACTGGCCGGCTTGTCACACCTAATACACTTCCATTCGGGATCCTCATTGCGAGTCAGTAACTTGATCTTATCCCGGCCAAGTGCGGCCTTATGTTGACCGACAGCTTTGAGGTCTAATCCCGTGGTCGTGCCGAAATCATACTCATGGGTAAAAGTCAGTCCCTTAGTCAGAACTTCATCCAGCGTCACGTCCATGCTTTTGTCGCCCATATCTATCATGTCTTCTTTGATGAGCGGCAGCACGTACCGAGATTCGCCGATGCGGAACATGCTCATATGACCACAACACTCAAGCCATAGTTCCCGTAGCCAGGCATCAAGATCAGCCAACTTTGCATTACCACGCACTAATACTTCAATCCAAAATGGTTGGCTGCCGCTGATGCTAATACGCCAGCATGACTTTACACCACCAGCTTTGTGGAGTTTCGCATCAGAACATTTAGCCAGATGTCGACTCATGCCAGCTTTGTTACTGCGCTGGCCGCACAGTTCACAAACACCGTAAGATTGTTTGCGCTCCGCTCGGGCCATGCTTTAATTGTATCGCAATCCCAACAAAAAACCACTCACCTCTCGAGCTGGTAAGCGGAAGATCCTATCTCTCTGGTACTTAAGAGCAGCCCGCAACTAAGGTCGGATTTCGGTTCTTTTTAGTTTCGTAGCATCCTGGTCGGGGGTTTGTCCTTAAGCTCTGGCGTAACTATGTAACGGAACACTCAAGTTCCGACCAGGCTTTACGCTACTACTTGTAATATTTTCTTAATAACCGCCTTATGTCAAGGTTTTACGACTACTCCCCCCGTTTCCGCGCCTCGCGCTGCTCTCTCATTTTGCGCCGAATAAACGTAGGTACATCAAGATCCTCAACTTCAGTTGTTGTCTGTGATCCTGGTCTGACATATGAAGGATTAGCTGCTTGTCGTGCTGCCGGCATCTGGACTGGCTCTGAAACCACTGGATAGGCAGCTGCTACAGGTTGTCTTATACCAGCCATATGATTAAAAGGTACCGCGCCGCTATAACGATCTAAACGAGGTTTTCGGACCATGTCCATTTTTTCAAATCCGGTGGCGATAACCGTTATCTTTAATTCTCCTTCTTCTACTTGCGTTCCATCAACAACTGTACCAAAGATCACTTTTGCATTAGGATCAGCTTGTTCAGTTATAACTCGAGCCGCTTCCTCAACCTCAAACATTTTCAGATCACCACCAGCGGTTAAGTTAAAGACAATTCCTTTAGCGCCATCAATCGTGACATCAAGTAGAGGACTCTCGATCGCGGCCCTGGCTGCGTCGGCCGCTCGTGTTTCTCCTGATGCGCGGCCAATACCCATCAGGGCAGAGCCGGCATCATGGGTAATGGCTCGGATGTCGGCAAAATCGACATTGACCATGCCATGATGTGTTATCAAGTCTGATATGCCTTGTACACCTTGCCTTAGAACATCATCAACTATCCGAAAAGCATCAACTAAACTCGTTTTTTTATCAATGATTTGCAGTAATCTATCATTAGGAATAACAACGGCAGCATCAACTCGCTCTTGTAACTCAGCTAACGCTTCCTCAGCAATTGTTAATCGTTGTTGACCTTCAAATGAGAATGGTTTAGTGACAACCGCAACAGTTAAGGCGCCTGTTTCTTTGGCAATCTCGCAGATAATTGGACCAGCTCCAGATCCTGTGCCACCACCAAAACCACAGGTGACAAACACCATATCAGCTCCTCGGACAATTTCATGAATATCTTCTCTGCTTTCCTCCGCGGCCTGCTGGCCAACGGAAAGATCCATACCGGCACCTAAACCACGAGTTAAAGTTTGCCCAATATGTAACTTCTTGGCTGCTCCCGAATAATGTAAGGCCTGCGCATCAGTATTAATGGCAATAAATTCAACTCCCTTAATCTTCGCTTCTACCATTCGGTTTAAGGCAGCATTACCACCACCGCCAACACCAATAACTTTAATATTGGCGATATTTTCAACAGTTGGTTTTACGACAGGGGACATTAAATCTAGTCTCAGTGTTTAAACTAGCTGTGTCAATCAAAAAATGTGTACAAATCGTACACACTTAGTGTTCGTTAAAAAATCATATGATTCCCTGATGATATCCGCCATTCAACCATGTAGAGGGAATATAGTGGCTTTTAAATATTGATGTATAATATATTTGTACATTAAAAGTCTATGTATATTAAATGATTCTGGTAAATTACCCCTTTAAGGCATGAATGTGCGCAACCATCCGCGCATTTTATGTACAGTATTTCCGATATCTGGCATCGCTAATGATCGCCGTGGCAATCTACTCTCCTGTTCAAGTGCCCATATGATTAAACCAAGAACCACTGCATATGAAGGATTATCCATCTGGTCAGTTAGGCCCGCCATTAATTTTGGTTTGCCTAGACGAGCCGGTAAACGAAGTCTCTTTTTAGCAATCTCTATAACACCTGGTAAGTGGGCTCCACCGCCTGTAAAGATGACGCCGGCCGGCAACAGGCCGGAACGATTAATCGCCTTCAATTCATTATCGATAAAGGTAAACATCTCTTCGATACGAGCTTCTATAATATTGGCTACTTCCTTACGCGAAACAGACTCTTGTTCATTTGGGTCATCTGTTTCAACTACGATAGTTTCATGTGCTTTCACGTCATCAGCTAGGGCGGTCCCATGTTGAACCTTTACTGCCTCAGCGATTTCAATCGCTGTACGCAAACCAATCGCAATATCATTCGTTATATGACCTGAACCTAAGGGTAGGACAGCCGTGTGTAATAATCTATTTTCCTCATAAGCAACTAAGCTGGTTGTTCCTGCTCCCAGCTCGACTAGAACAACACCTAGTTCTTTTTGTCTTTTATCAAGAACAGCACTGGCTGCCGCCAATGGTGCAAACACAAAATCCTCCACGTGAACGCCAGCCTGATTAACCGCCTTGGTAATATTCTTAATAAATGGTGCTGATCCCTCAATTATGTGTGTTTCGACTTCAAGGCGTACTCCGGTCATCCCAACTGGATCATGTATATGTTCTTGCCCGTCAACAATAAAGTCTTGCGGTAAAACGTGTAGTATTTCGCGATTGCTAGGCATTGATATTGCCTGAGCCGCATTAACTACTCTGGCAACATCATCAGTTGAAATTTCACCATCAGCTCGTCCGACCGCGATGACACCACGCGAATTTTGTGACATGATGTGCGAACCATTAATACTGATATAGGCATGTTCAATGGGAACACCGGCAACCCGCTCAGCAATATCCAGTGCTCTAGCAATGGACCCTACAGCTGCTTCGACATCAGTAATGACTCCTTTTTGCATACCTGTCATCGGCTGTAGGGCTGATCCTAAAACTGTCGGCAAGGCCTCATCTCGAAGAGTTGCTTTAACTTCACGTCCAGAGGGCTGCTGGGCAACAACAACCCGTACAGTTGAAGAGCCGACATCTACTCCGGTTACATACTGTTCTCGCGTCATATCAACAACAAGGTTTAATGAAATTATTCTTTTCTCGCATAAAAACTCTTTCTAGATGCCGCTTTTGTATTCTTTGCATGGAACAAGAATTTCTTGAAACCATCGACGGATCATACCATGGAGTATCTAAACATAGGATCTTGATGACTTTCATATTCATTATCATTGTACGAGCCTCGTGCCTCATTTACAAAGCGACGTCGCCTTTAATTATTAATCCGTTTTTATAGAGTAACAGGTCAGACGCAGCTAGCCCGTCAACTTAATCAGAGTTTTTTTAAAGTGTATACTTAGTTCTGTAATACCACGCTACCGCTTCAGCGATGTGTGGAGTAAAAATTACAATGCCTGCCCCGATAGCAACAATACTCGCCAGTAAAACTGCGCCAGCAGACAAGTCCTTGGTCTGTTGAATCCGCTCCTCGTAGTCTGGATGAACAACGTCGGCCAGTGTTTCAATACTAGAATTAAGTAGTTCAGTAATAAACACAAAAGCCGAGACGAAAAGAATTAGCCACCAGTGTTCACGGCTCAACTTAAAAATTGCTCCGAGTAGGCAGACCGTAATGAACACTAATAGCTCTAACCTCATGCTTCTTTCCTGAATAATTCCAGTTGCTACTCCCCGGATAGCATTGCCGAGCGCTTGCAGGAAAGTTTGCTGATGATCAAATGGTTTACCTCCAACCAAAATATGTCGCATCTTCATACTTAAAGTGTACCACTCTCACCGGTTTTATTCTGTCAATGAGTAAGGAGAAAACCCAGCGGTAGAAAGTATGTGTCGCTCGGCTACCACCGTCTCAGCTGCCTCGGCGACAGAGTTTTCATGATCCATGCCGGTGATATGCAAAAAGGCATGAACAAGTAGGAGGGCCACATAATTAGTGAGTGAGTTGCCTCGTGACTTAGCTTCACTCATAGCAACCGGTAAGCAAATAGCTACATCATGTTCATTACCGTACGAAAAGGTCAGCACATTGGTTTTTGTCGCTGTGTGCCGATATCTTTTATTTAACTTAAGTATCTCGTTTTCAGTAACACAGCGAATTGTCACTTGTGCAGCTATAATCTCAACCTGGCGAAATTTTATTGTTTCACTCCATAACTGAGTTACATCTTGATCACCGAGCAGAAAATCCTTACATTGAATGGTAACCGCCATAGAGTCATCGTGGGTTCGACCGATAAAATTTCAACTAAATCTGCTTCTTGCTTAAAGTTTATCTCCAGGTGACGGGATTAACGGATTATAACCATTCTTTATTTCATCACCGTCGCTAAAACCATCACCATCCGTATCAGGATTGAATGGGTCGCTCCCGAATGATCGCTCATCAGGGTCAGGAAAGCCATCATTATCAGAATCTAGTTTACCAGGACTTAAGGGATCGTAACCTGCTCGTACTTCGTCACCGTCGCTAAAACCATCACCATCCGTATCAGCTATATCAGGATTAGTCGAATAAAAACGTTCCTCAGCAGTGGTCAGGCCATCTTTATCAATATCAAGTACTTCTTGTTGTGCAGCAGAATTAGGGCTCGGACTAACAACATTTTGGATCGGACTCTGAACATCTGTTGCCGGACTTGCTTGTACTACTGGTGAAGTACTCGGTAAAGGCTGACTCTTTGAATTGTTCCCTAGTATGAGCCGGGCAGCTATCATCCCTAAAGCCGTCAGTAGTAAAATTAGAATTAAGCTACCGCCTATCAAAACTACAAACCGCCGATTACGTCGTGGTGGAGCTGGTTTTCGAAATGCAGCAGGTGCTAAAGGGGCAGCACTGGCAGCGGCCGAAGAAGGCAGAGCTCCCACTCCGGGCGCCATGTTTGTTGCCTGTTGACCTGATAAATTTTCTGCTGATCGAGTTAAATCAGTTGGATTAGTCAAGTTATTATTACTGCGAACGCTATTTGAAAAAGGATCAGGTGCATCCGCTCCGCCACCGGG
The DNA here is from genome assembly GCA_964372635.1 of uncultured Candidatus Saccharibacteria bacterium. Classification (GTDB taxonomy): domain Bacteria; phylum Patescibacteriota; class Andersenbacteria; order UBA10190; family UBA10190; genus CAYJQW01. The sequence continues at coordinate 28,221 of CAYJQW010000010.1, read as the reverse complement.
ACGCTGCATGAATGGTGGAGGCGAACTTATTTCCACTGGCACTGAAGACTTAGAATTATCTGATTTTGGCGCCGGGCTTGGGCCAACCGAATCAGTCTTCCCTGTCATTGGATTATTTCCTGGCATAGGTAAGTTGGGTGGTGGGGCCGCAGTTGCCATACATTAATTATTTACTGGCACTGAAAAATCGATGGACGTTACGTGAACGACATCGTGACGGGAGACCATTATTAATGGCCGGAAAGCAAACATGAAATATAATGATATTAGCTAATGCGAGTCATAGGTATTCCATAGAGCAATGTAAAGTATTACGTGAATCTCTTATGAATATTACCTTGCTTCGTAAGTATACGTAATCGGTCAACTACTGCCTAGTAGTACTATCCGGGCACTGAAGTATTAACAGTTACCATAGTAGGCTTGAACTTGATTTCCCCTTGCGCTCTTAATTGATTAAGGCTAGCCGGTTATAAACAAGAACATCAGATTACGACTAGGGCCAGGATATATAGTAAGAACTTGTGTTAAGAATGTCTTCGACTGCGTGATTTGTCATGTGGATACGAACTGAATTCATCAATCTCACCTAATTTAATAAGTCGGTCTCGTTCAGTCGTAAGTTCTTTCCGTCGCTGGGCTTCTTCTCGTACCTTACGACGATTTTTCTTTCGCTCGTGAAAACGAACTTTGCGTGCCTGCAGAAGCACGCCGCTTTGTTGTACTTTGCGGCTAAACCGCCGAAGTAAGCTTTCTGTTCCTTCATTATCTTTGCGTGTAACCTGAACCATCTTTTAAATGACACCTCCTAAAGTGTATTCTTTTTTAAGTAAGCATTCGCCATATATAGATTGCTATAATACAATGATAGAGTCAACCCCTGTTGGAGCGTAATATTTTAATTGAGTGGACTTAATAGATCCGTGATCGACTTAGTATTGCTGCTCAAAACAATTATTAAAGTATTAACCAGTAGATAAGCAGCTAAGACAATTGCAAAACCGGCTATGGCATTTTTTAAGCCCTCTTTGGCCGCCGATATTTCGCTATCCGAGCCTACGAACCACCACCAGATTATTAGACGTAGCCCATTCCAGACAATCAACGCAAACGCTATCAATGCTGACAGTCCAAGTAAAAGATTATAGATATTTACTAATAGCTCGAAGAGATCTGAGGTGCCGCACGGCTGAAGATCACATTTATTATCAACAAGGCATGCTGTTTCACAGTTTGGTTCAGATGATCCGGTACATTTTTGGCTGCAGTCAATCACACATTGACGCACGGATTGTTGTGTCCCTCGACACTGAGGCACAAGAGGATTTTGGGCCTGAGCGACTCCAGCAAATATAACAAGACCTAGACCAAAAATGACGAGCACGATACTGACTCGCAAAACATTTTTTACACTTTTTAAGATAACAACTGATGAGCCAGTCAATAGGTGAGTTCTAATATTTTTCAGTAAACTATTATGCGTAACATTAGATGACTTCAGTTTATCTTTTTGCAGCATAGCTTTGTCTTTAAATCATTTTAATTCTGGCTTTTTGTCCGACTTAATAAACCTTAGCAAAATCAATTTAAATTTACATTTTGTGTGTACAACGCATTGGGCCCAGCGGCTCTCCACCTAGAATGTGAACATGCATATGCTCAACAGCCTGCCCTGCATTTGATCCATTATTTATAATAAGACGAAATCCCTCATTCGATACATTAAGTCGCGTGGCAAGTTCTGCTGTCTCGCGCAGCAGCTGTCCGACGAGCGCATCATCAGATTCTTCAAGAGCTGCCACTGCTGAAATATGACGCTTGGGAATTCCTAGAACGTGAACAGGTGCCTTTGGTGAGATGTCCCTAAAGAAAAGAGTTTCATCGGTCTCGAAAACAATATCAGCGGTAGTTTCTTTAGCAACAATTAAACAGAAAATACAGTCAACTAAAATATCTTTTTTCTCCTGCTTAGAAATCAACGACATAATTATGCCGTTATCTTACCATGAAGACTATACAGCGATAAAGGCCACCACGGGCTCAAATCGTGATATCAGGGGACTTTGATCAGTGCCGTGTCTGATTGCGACCGGAACTTTTTGATAAGCACTTTATATAGACACTAGTTTCTCGGTTTTTTTTAGATTCTTGATAAACGTCCAAAACAGGCTAACCTATTTTTGATCAGACCGACCTAGACGTGTCCTTCAATGTTAAGACGTTTTCTTAATTCATCGATCATGACTTCCTGCGGAATAACCTCTTGCATTCCACTTTCCATACTGCGCAGAATTACAGTTTTATCTATAACTTCTTTGTGACCTACAATCAAGGCCCAAGGAACTTTAAGACGATCAGCCAATTTAAGTTGTGCCTGCATACCGTCACGGTCGAGTCCATCTGCAAAAGGTATATTAGCTTGTTGTAAGCGTCTTAATATCGCCAGAGCGTGATACTTTGCTTCTTCTCCGAGATGCGCCACAAATATTTGGGGAGCATCAGCTACGGATAGTTCAACACCTTCTTCTTTTAATTGATCAATGACCCTCTCGATACCAATTCCGACGCCTAAAGCAGCGGTGTCGCGGCCACCAAGTTCGCGGATTAGGCCATCATATCTTCCGCCGGATGCAAATGTGCGAGGACTTATATCTTCTTCCTTAGGACGACCAACGAACTCAAAAACAGTGTGGCGGTAATAATCAAGCCCACGCACAAGCGAGGGTGTTACATCATATGAAATCTTCATCTGATCCAACATCGCTAAGACTGTCTCAAAATGCTTGCGTGATTCCTCAGAAAGATGATCAAGTAATCGAGGCGCCGTATTAGCTAGCTGCTGACATTTTTCTTCCTTACAATCAAGAACCCTCAGGGGATTTGTCTTGAGTCTTTCGCGGCACGTCTTACATGTTTTGCTACGATGACGTCGGTAATGATCTTTAAGTAGTTTAATATAACCGATTCGTTCGGCCGGTAACCCTAGACTATTGATTTTTAATGTATATTCTTCAAGTCCTAAGTCTTTAAATAGACTCTGAAGTATAAAAAGAACTTGAGCATCTGTTATAGGTGAAGCTGAACCAAAAACCTCCATACCAATTTGGTGATGCTGTCGCCAGCGACCTTTTTGAGGTCTCTCATATCGGAAAAAAGGACCAACATAAAATAATTTAACCGGTTTCGGCCAACTTCTCATCCCATGTTCAATATAGGCTCGAACGATAGCTGCGGTCCCTTCGGGACGAAGAACATAGCTACTGCCACCACCTCGCGCCTTTAATTCGAACATTTCCTTACCAACAATATCAGTGTCTTCACCGATGCCTCGGACATATAATGCTTTTTCCTCAAAAATTGGTGTATCGATACGCTGGAATCCAAAGCCTCGGATCACTGATTTCGCCGTTTCAACAACATATTCCCAGTATTTCTGTTCGGTGGGTAGAATGTCTTGAGTTCCCCTAGGAGACTGGACTGCTGAACGAGTCGGCTTCTTCGTACTGATATCTTCATCATTATCCTCTTCAATTGTCTGCCGAGTTGGCCCGGCACCTCTTTTCTGTAACATAACAATTTATTTTAGTAACAATATAGATTAACTGCAACTTTATTCGAACTTTCGAAAGAATTGTTTCATAAGTTCTTCAGGTATTATTTAGATGTTATTTTCAGTATGCATTGCTGAAATCTTAACCTAAAAAGTGTATTAGGAAATTACAGTATTACCATCACAGGCTAAGGTAGCCAGGACGCATCAAGTCAAAAACTGTAATCTTATTAAATGGCAAGGCTCGTATCCAAGCTCGACCGACTATTTTACTTCTCGGAAGCGGCCCCCAAGATCTTGAGTCAGAACTTGCCGCCCGATTATCACCCAGGACAAAGAATTCTTGCTTTGTGAGTTGAATTGTAGTCTGGCCACCTGTTCTTGCATCGCCTGATATATATGAGGCTTCATCTAAGACTACTCCCTGCTGAAACTGCTGATTATGTATAACAACACGTCCATTCTCAATACTGACCGTATCGCCAGGCAATCCCACTATTCGTTTTATAAAAAACTGTGAAGGATTCTCCGGAAAACGAAATATAACGACTTCACCGCGTCGCGGCTCCCGAAATCGGTAGCTCAGTTCATCAACAACTAGGTATTCGCCATCAAAAAAGTTTGGCTCCATACTGGCCCCACGAACAAAAAATGGCTGAACGAGAAAAAAACGAATAGGTACAATAATAATGACCGCAATTACCAAAACTTTTATGAGCTCCCAAAAGAAGCTGCCGACAGCTTTAAGGGATGAAGATTTATTCATAATTTATCAAAGATGTTTATCATTCTTTTAGTGCCGTGACACTCTCTTATACCACAAGTCTTAGTCGAGAATAGAGCAAAACTTATAATAACACTAGTAAAATACGAGGCTCAATGTACATTGTACGCGTTCTTAATTTGCAAGCAACGAGATATTTTATGTTGCTTATGGTCTATGTATTGTTAGCAAAATATTTCGATTATTATTTACTTAGTGATTCGCAACGAATAACATAACTGGGTATGATCATAATCATTACAGCCGTAATAAAAGACAACCAGCCAAAAGCAAATTGGACTTGATTGTTTTGTCGGAAAAGCCAAATATTTACACACATGCCTATCGCTGGTAGTACGAACCTATTTTAGGTACTTATCATAAGAGAGGCTATTTTGTGACGCCTTCTGAAAAATATATTGAATGTATAATCCTTTAGTAAGACTACATGAACAATAAAGAGAGTAAATCTTTGAAGGCTGAAAAGCGACTGTTGTGGGAAGTTCGTCAACGCTACAACATCAAAAAGCCGGCTGAAATTAATAAAACCATAACCAGTCAACGCCCGAAAAATGATTCGTCTATGCCTTCTAGCTATCGACCGATAGCAGGCATAAAGCCAGGCTTATCTGGACCAACTATTCGCGTTCGGGGTGTTCGCCGAGCCAATCGAAGTCGAACTAGTTTAACGGGCCGCTGGGTTCGTCGGGCTATTTTAAGTTCTGTTCTTCTGATCTGTTTTCTCGGTGGTGTTTTTGGTTACAAAATATTATCTGCCAGCAACAAGATAAGTACTGCTGAACGTTCAGTTTTAGGTCAATTGCAAGATCTTTTATTTAGCCAGGGAAAGGTATTATCAGGCGAAGCGGACGGTCGGGTCAATATCATGTTAAGCGCGATTGGTGGTGAAGGCCATCGAGGTGAAAATCTGGCTGACACTGTCATGATTGCCAGTCTAGACCTTTCAAATAACGCCGTAGCGCTACTTTCAATTCCACGAGATCTTTATGTTCAAGTGCCGGAAGAAGATTATTATACAAAACTCAACGCCATTCACGCCTATGGCGAATCAATCAAAAAGGGGCAGGGACCAATTCTTCTTGAACAGACTATTGAATCCGTAACTGGATTGCCGATTCATTATTACGGACGGGTTGACTTTGTATCCTTTAAACAAATTGTCGATGCAGTCGGCGGAGTTGATATTACAATTAATAACAGTTTTTTCGATTATTGGCATAAGATTGCCTTCTCCAGTGGTTCGGAAACGATGGACGGAGAACGAGCTTTAGCTTATGTACGAGCGAGATACATCGAGGGCCCTGAAGGTGGGGATTTCAAGAGAGCCGAACGACAGCAGCAGATTTTATTGTCACTTCGCGAAAAAATATTTTCAGTCAACACTGCCCTCGATTTTTCTGCTTTAAATACAATCATTAATTCCTTATCAGATAATATTCGTACTGACATGCAACTATGGGAAATGAAACGCTTCTATGAAATCGCTCGCCAACTGAATCCAGATCAAGTAAAGTCCGTTGTTTTAACAACCGGTCCATCTGGTTTGCTCGTTGGCACGACTGAGATTTTAGGTGAAACTCCAGCTTCGGTTCTAAAAACAAGAACAGGGGATTATTCAGAAATACAGGCGTTGGCAGCCAATATATTTACTGAGGGACATACTTTTATAGCCTCAGCTGCTCCCCAATCTCCAGAGTTATCACCCACACCAAATGTCAAAAATGATACGGTGGCAGCTGTCGAAAAACCAACTATTGAGATTCGAAATGGTACTAATATTACTGGCTTAGCAAAATCAATCAGTGAGCGCTACAAAAGTAAGGACTACAAAATTGTATCAATTGGAAATGCCGCAACCCGCGGTCAAACAAAGACAATAGTGTACATTCTTGATGATTCATTCACAGCTGGGGCAAAAATTGTGGCTGAAAGTTTAAGTGCCGCAACGGATTCTGGACTACCTATTGAAGAGACCAGCAGCGCTGCACAGATACTTATCATTCTTGGTGAGGATGCAACTTGATAAGAAGCTAACCTAATGACATCAAATTAGTACTCTATTCAATTGTTGGCAATCCTTCGCGGGCTATTTTGTTAAGTAATTTGGTGGCAGATGCCAGAAATTGTGCCAATAAAGACTGTTCCTCCGGTGTAAATGCGCTCAGAACAAAACTACTCGTTTCTACTCCGACCGGTGGCCGACCGATACCAAGTCGCAGACGTGAGAAGTCAGCAGTGCCTAGCTTGTTTTTTATTGAACGCACGCCGTTATGACCATGAGCACTTCCACTGTGTTGGTACTGCACTTCTCCTATCGTCAGTTCAATATCATCATGAATTACCAGTAGTTTTGCAGGACTTAAGGCGTGATAAGAAAGATAAGACTTGACGGCATCCCCTGATATGTTCATACCAGCCTGTGGCAGAAGGCAAACTATGGTTTGTCCTGGTAACACGATATTTGTTATAAGAGATGATGTCCTTGGGTCATGACGCCAGTTTAACGTTTTTTTGGTAATATTAAATTTATCGGCCCAGGCATGAAGAACTTCCGCTCCCAGATTATGCCGCGTTTGAGCGTAGGTCTCTATTTGATTACCGAGACCGACAAAAATTAATTGCTGCATATTAGAAGTGTATACTGATTAATCAGGCGTTTGAATATAAATGCCATCGACAAACATATGTTCTGCGGGACACGATCAACCTATGATCGAGGTTTTAAAAAAGCTCCCCCTGAAACGATGGGGGACGTAGGAGGGGTTGTCCCCCACCAAAACAAGGGAAGCCGGTCAGCATATCAAAATGGAGCGGTGCGTCAAGTTTGAAAATAATTAGACTAAACCTTAAGAATATCTAGTTAATGTATCGACTCCCTAGATTCAATGTATCTAGATTTTTAATAATAATATTCACCGTTAAAAATGAGGCCCGAACACACATGGATTGAGTACGACTCAATGAGTGTGTTCGGGCTAAAATCCAGCCATAGGCTCTGTCCTGAACAATCGCAACCTACTAGGTGGCTTCATCGAAAAAACTAGCATCCCATAGATCGCACCTCCGTGCTTTAAACAAAAATGAAGCGAACAATAATTAGGCAATAGGTGCAGGAGGTGCCGTTTTTCTAAAGATAACTTATATAAAAGAACAGTCTCTTTATCTTAATCTGACAAAAAATCTAGTAAGTGAGCAACAGTGTCATGTTACATATCGCTGACAATAAAGAGCCCGTTAGCGTGGCTCATCAGTTTATCCTAATGGGCGCGTGTTTCCTTCACATAAATTGAATGTGTAAACACGGTAGAATTCAGGAAATTCTGACAAAGCTAGCTAACGGGCAACAGAACTCCAGGACAACATCCTGGGCTCCGTGAGTTTTTTAGGAATGTACAATCTCGTACACTTACTATGATTTAATGTTCTCTAGTAGTCAAGGGTTTATTTCAAATTTTTTCTTATTGGTCCAGGTAGTCATCCGCTTGATTCGATTTATTGATTTATGCTAAAGCTAGATGTTTGCAAAAAAAAGAGCCGCTGCGATTCCGTTGTGTGTTGAAAAAACACATGATGAGGACGTCACGGAATCCAGCGGCTATCAGATGAGAGGACATATACGCTCTTCTTGGCGCACATTACAATTCTCCTCTCTAATCAAAAGAAACTCACGGAGGCATCGATAGGTTTTTGTTACCAACCCATGACACGTCCTCCCTCCTTTTCTCCTCAAAGGATAAAAAAGGAATTTTAGTAACACTTCCTTGTACAATGTGCAATCCGTTACTTACAAGTATGAATGACTATTTAATAATGTCAAGGACTTATTTTGGGAAAAGAGCGGCACCATCCCACGCCATCATAAATAAGTGCTTCATCGTTTCGGCTATGGAATTATTTTCGATTATTACCCCACCCAGATGCCCAGAAAATGAGCCTATGGCTACGCGGTCCCTGAATACGGTCAGGCCGCTGGAACTGGGGAATTTATCAGCAGGGACATACCGACGATCCTGGCTATGTTCACGTAACAGTTGTGCCCTGAGGTTGGGGTTCTTTGCAGAGAAAAGTGTCAAAGCTTTAATTCGCTTAGCACTGCGCTGCTTAACAAAAGTATCGTCCGGTTCCGAAAAAACGGCGTACACGTGATCTGTCGGTGTAAAATTATAAATAGTGTCACCGGGTTGACAATACATAATGATTTCACTTCGTATCGCTCTCAAGCCTTCTTTACCAGCATAGTAACGGACATACGGCCTATCTTGAGTTGATTTGACGATCATTTGTAATTCCGGCAGGAGTTGTTCTAAGTCATGTTTTTTTTCTCTTAAAACCTCCTCTTGTTTTTCGATGAGTCTGAGTAGCTGACGTGGGGGTTCGGCTGAAAAGAGCGTTTTCTTGCCTTCTTTGTATTGCGCGACAAGACCACGTTCGGCTAGGACATCTAATACTACATAGGTCGTGGCACGTACAACGTTAGCCTTTCTAGAAATTTGTTGAACTGGAGACGGACCAAGCTCAAGACACGCCAGATAAACGGCTGCTTCTTTATCTTTTAAACCAAGACGTTTGAGTTCTTTAAGAAATGGCATATTCCTTGTTATAGATAACTTGCTAAAGATTTAATACTGAGGTTTTCTGTCTGTATGATGTATCTTGCCTACTTTTTGCGTCATGAATTGAGATTTGTTTTTCCGCTAGCTTTCATTTTATTAGCAGAGGACATTCTTAAAATATCAAGACTGGTTAATGAATGTATGTTAATTATGCCATCTCGTCAATGATTACGTATAAGGATAATTGCCAAGATTTATTGACATTAATTAGAAGTGACCTGCTAGGCTTTTACACAGATCTTGATACTGCCAAAAATAAATCATCGCCCACCGTACGTCTTAAGCTAAATAATACTCAGTTAGCGGCTCTATTAGGACTCTGGGATAAAAATAGTTTTTCAGTAATCTGCTCTTTTGCTGGCAACTTTAAGGAGACAAAAAAGTTGTTTGTTGGTATTCAGAGCTGGTCAGAGCTGTCTGACGCCAACCAGACGTGGCACCTGATAGCGGATACTTTAACTGATCAGGAATTGACTGGCGAAATATCGTCTGAACTCGTTGAGACAATGCACTATTTTATACAGAGAACACCAGGGCACCATTTCCTGGTTCAAGGCGATATGAATGAAATAAATGTTCCCGACCGGCAAACATACCAAGAGGCCCAAATGAAGATACATGTAGGCGCCACTATTAAACAAAGAGACTTCATACAGTATTTGGTAAATTCAGGTTACAATCGAGCCTCATCGATACTAGAGCCAAATAGTTTTCGAGTTCTCGGCGAAATAATCGATATCAACCATGTGTCGCAGATCGGCACATACTCGATTACACTGTACCGATCAGTCATCGAAAGTATCGTGCAACACATTGACAGACGAAGCACTAATCGATTGCGGTTGAACATCTTACCAGTCTCGTTTCCGGCAAAAGTTAAATCTTTAACGTCAAACATCGAAGACATGTTTGTTGTTCATCCGAATCATTTTGCCGCTCCCTCAGCTCAGCCATCAGTAATTTATGATGCGCTTGTACCAGATTTTGAGTTTCCTTTAAGGGAAATGTCCCAGCCCACGACATCAGCCCAAATTCAAACTGGAATATTTTTCCAGAATCGTGACCGAATTACAGATTATGTCGACGAACATCATTTTTCTTCAATTCTTCTTTGTTCGTCTTCTCTTGCCTTACAGCCCCTAGCCTTAGCGACAAAGAATTTACAACTCATGAGCGAAGCATTTCTTTTCCCGGAATTTAAGATGCCTCCTTCAATCTCTTATGACCAAGGCTTAGATATGATCGCGAATTTAACTTCCGGTAAACCCGCAGTTCATAGTGATCATGGCATTGGTATTTTTGAGGGCCTAAAACCAAAATTAATCAACGGTCAAGTTCGAGAATATTTGTGGTTGCGTTATGCTCAAGGCGATAACCTATTAGTGCCCGTTGAATATGCCTTTAAAGTAACAGCCTTTCTTGGACCAATAAACCCTGTAATTAATAGGCTAAATGGCGCCGGATGGAAAAAAATTAGACAACGTGCCGAACACGACGCTCAAGTATTTGCTACCGAACTAATTGAACTCGCCGGGCAGCGCCGTGAGGCACATCGTCCACCTTATATCGTAGACAGCACTATTGAGACAAGCTTAAACAATTCTTTTCCGTACCAATTGACGCCTGATCAGATATCTGCCTGGCATGCTGTTAAAAAAGACCTAAGCAGCACTACTCCTATCGATCGCTTGATAGTCGGTGATGTTGGTTTTGGTAAAACTGAAATAGCAATTAGAGCAGCACGGCATGTGGTCGCCAATGGTAAACAGGTGGCTATCCTGGCCCCAACGACACTACTCGTTCAACAACACAGCGATCTATTTCTGGATCGATTACCAGAGATCTCTGATAAAATTGTCTCGTTGTCGCGTTTTGCTACACCAACGCAAAAGCGCCGCGTCAGAGAAAAAATTGCTAGCACACCAGCTCTAATTGCCATTGGTACTCATGCTCTCTTAAGTAAAAAGACATCCTGGTATAACCTGGGCCTCGTTATTATTGACGAGGAACAACGATTCGGTGTTTCTCAAAAGGAACATTTTAAAAAAATTCGCACAAATGTTGACGTCTTGTCACTTTCAGCGACTCCCATACCACGCACCCTTTCCATGGCACTGGCTAGCTTAAAACAACTGTCAGTTATAAGCTCCGCGCCAGCCGGCCGAAAAAGTGTTAAAACAATTATTGTCAGAGACTCAGACGCTATTTTAAAAGAAGCAATTGCTACAGAACATGCTCGCGGCGGACAAGTTTATGTAGTCGCACCTAAGATTAGAGGCCTAAACACTTTGGTCCATCGAATCAGGAAACTATTACCTCAAGTAACCGTTGCGGTAGCACACGGCAGACTTCCGGCTGCAACTCTAGCCGCAACCATGAAGACTTTTGATCGCGGCGAAACAGCTGTCTTAGTAAGTTCAACTATTATTGCTAATGGTTTAGACCTACCTCGAGCCAATACAATAATTGTGACTCGATCAACTGACTTTGGATTAGCTGATCTTTATCAGTTGCGCGGACGAATTGGTCGACGTGATGTTCAAGGGTACGCCTATTTTCTATTTACCCATCATCATCTTACTGGTATTCAGCGGCAGAGATTATCGGCCCTGACCGAGGCTGCACGGTTGGGATCAGGCTGGTCTGTCGCTCGACGTGATCTTGAAATTAGAGGAGCCGGCAATCTCCTGGGAGCGGAACAAAGCGGAAGTATTAATAACGTCGGCGTGCAATTGTATATTGACATGGTCAGGGACACCGTCGATCGCAAAAATGATTTTACGATACAAAGACATGACGTTGAAATTCAACTGCCCTTAGTGGCGACAATACCCCCGCACTATATTGCCGATGAACAGCTACGAACTTCAACTTATCAAAATCTGGCGAGGGCTGGTTCGCGCGAAGATCTGAATCTACACATAGATCGCTTAACAAAAAAATTCGGGTGGCCACCAATTGAAGCTAGTACACTCTATTCATTACTACATCTTCAACACGCCGCGGCCAAAAGTAATATCAAGAAAATCATGAGTCAACGTATTGAACCGTCTGATGAAGATCCCTACGAACGCTTAATCGTTCAAGCTGTTAAAGTATCAGGCCTGGTATACAAGTTAAGAAAACTAGGCAATTGGGAAGTCCGAAATAATAAGCTTACTCTAGACGTGGACGCCGTGACACCAAAACTTGTTGACCAGCTTTTATCCGTGCTTCAATGAACCTGGTGTCTAACAATATTAAATATATTACCGATGAGAGCGAACTTTATCCTGATCTTTTACGCGAGATTACCAAACCACCTCATGAATTGTATGTACGTGGCAATATTAATATTTTACACAGCAACCACTTACTTGCTGTCGTGGGTACACGTAAGGCCTCAGCTTATGGCCAGCAGGCAGTGGCAAAATTGTTAACTCCGGTCGTTCAAAATGGCATAGGGCTTGTCTCTGGTCTCGCCTACGGCATCGATTCTCTTGCCCATAATCTAGCGGTAATAAATAACCAAATGACGATCGCTGTCCTGGGTTCTGGTATAGATGATGCATCTATTTATCCAAAATCACATATTGCTCTGGTCCATCGTATTATTGCTACTGGCGGCGCCGTTATATCTGAATACGCTCCAGGTACACCAGCTATGCCCCATCATTTCCCGGCCCGGAATCGCATAATCGCCGGCCTATGCCAGGCTGTATTGATTGTCCAAGCTGCTAAACGTTCTGGTTCATTGATAACAGCTCGTCTTGCTCTTGACTTTAATCGTGATGTTTGCGTTGTCCCGGGGCCCATTAATGATCCTCTATCAGCTGGTACCAACAAATTGCTGCAGCAGGGTGCTAAACCCATTATTGAAGCATATGATCTGTTTGATGTGCTGGGCATCGATGTTCCTGAAACTAAGAACAAACTAGTAGCACTAGACCTGTCACCAAAGCAAAAGGATGTATTGAAATCACTTTCCTACGAGCCTCAGCATGCAGATGAACTAATGCGAGTAACCGGGTTAGCCTCATCAGATCTTTCAGTTGTACTGACTGAGCTCGAACTTCTTGATCTGGCCCATCACGTGGGAGGTCTGAAATTTGTCCTTACTGGCGAATAAACTTGACGGTTTTTTTAATTCGCGTTTAACTCCCAAGCATACATTAATCCGTAACGTTTCCTCTTAAACATGAAATTAGTCATCGTGGAGTCACCCGCCAAAGCAAAAACAATTCAGAAATACTTAGGTAAAGGTTTTGTCGTCAAAAGTAGTTACGGTCATGTACGCGACTTACCAAAAAGTAAAATCGGCGTCGACATTGCCAAAAATTTTGAACCGACATACGTCATTCCGGATAAAGCAAAAAAGCAAGTATCAGACCTTAAAAAACAAGCAGCTAAAGCTGAAGCAGTTTATTTTGCCACTGACGAAGATCGTGAAGGAGAAGCAATTGCTTGGCATCTTCAAGAGCTATTAAAGGTGGCGCCGGACAAAATGTATCGTATTACTTTTGCTGAAATTACTAAGTCTGCAATCACAGACGCAATCAAGCATCCTCGTCAACTTGACGGAAATTTAGTTGATGCCCAACAAGCCAGGCGTATTCTTGATCGCCTGGTCGGTTATGAACTCTCGCCGCTGCTATGGCGGAAAGTAAGGCGTGGCCTTTCCGCTGGCCGAGTTCAATCAGTGGCTGTACGTTTAATAGTTGAAAGAGAGGATGAAATTAATGCCTTTAAATCTGAAGAATACTGGTCACTTTCTGCTCAGCTTGCCAAGAAGACAACTGTTTTCGAGGCTCAGCTTTTGGCCATTAATAATAAGCGCTATACCCCACGAGGTATCAAATCGAAGAAAGCTATAGATGGCATTATCAAAGATCTTGCGGCCGCGACTTACATAGTTACTAATGTTAAAGAAATTGAAAGAAAACGAACACCGCCACCACCCTTTACGACTAGTACACTCCAGCAAGCAGCTGGGAATCAGCTTGGTTTTTCGAGTAAAAAAACAATGATGCTTGCTCAGCAATTATATGAAGGTCTCGAGCTAGGTGAAGAGGGTCCAACCGGTCTTATCACCTATATGCGCACCGATTCAATCCATATGGCAGCGGAAGCACTGGCAAAAACACATGTCGTCATCACTAAAGAGTTTGGTTCTGATTACGCACTGCTTAAACCGCGTATTCACAAAGGCAAGAGCAAAAACGCCCAGGAGGCGCATGAAGCTATTAGACCAACGGAGCCGGGAAGATTACCGATTGATTTGGTGTCCTACTTGTCCGGCGACCAGCGTAAATTATATACACTTATTTGGCAGCGGGCAGTCGCATCTCAAATGAGTGAGGCGAAACTAAAGCAGGTCACCGCTGATATATCGGCATCAACATATACTTTCCGAGCTACGGGAACCTCCGTTGTCTTTGACGGTTTTGTACGAGCCCTTGGTGAAAAAGCTGCTTTTAAGGAGACGGTGCTGCCTGATTTAGCTAAGGATGATAGTCTAGAGCTTAAAGAACTTATTCCAGCCCAACACTTTACACAGCCTCCGGCCAGATACTCGGAAGCCACTCTAGTTAAAGCACTTGAAGAGAATGGCATTGGCCGTCCTTCAACCTATGCACCCACGATCGATACGGTGCAACGACGAGAGTATGTTACGAAGAATGACGAGAAAAGATTTGAGCCAACAGACACTGGAAATTTAGTCACAAATCTTTTAAAAGAACACTTCCCCAAGATTGTGGACCTTGCCTTCACAGCCAGTATGGAAGAAAACCTCGATCAGATTGCTGTTGGATCAAAAGAATGGCGACCGGTCATCGCTGCCTTTTACGACCCCTTTCATAAAACGATCGAACAAAAAGATAAGGAGTTGTCAAAGGAAAAATTGACTCAAGAGAAAACCGGCGAGACCTGTCCGAAATGTCAGATCGGTGAACTGGTGATTAAACTAGGACGTTTTGGTCGATTTAAAGCGTGTAGTAAGTATCCTGACTGTAAACATACTGAACCCATTGGCGAAGAAAAGGAGATGGAAGCAGAGTTATCTAATGAGATCTGTCCACAATGCGGCAAACCTTTGGTGCTAAAACGTGGCCGCTTTGGACCATTCTTAGGTTGTTCTGGCTATCCAGACTGTAAACATATTAAAAAGATTGAAAAATCAACTGGCGTTAAGTGTCCTAAGTGTAACCTGGGGGAAATTGTTGAAAAGAAATCGCGTCGTGGTCGCCCATTTTACGCCTGCAACAAATATCCTGACTGCCAAAATGCTTACTGGAGCAAACCGAACGGTGAAATTTGTCCTGAATGTAAAAGCCTACTCGTTTATGGTGCTAAAAAGACTATTCGCTGTTCAAGCAAGGAATGTAGTTTTTCTCAGGCTGCTGAAAACATCAAAAAAGACTAAAAAACCCTTTGTACACACCCGATGTGTACAAAGGGTTTTACAAATTGTTAGATTGATATTTGGATCTAGTCCTCCAAGACATCCGCATCAACATTTTGTGGTAAATCTAGAGTACCCATTAATCGTCCCACGATTTCCCTAGCTTCATCCTCACTGTAACCGTAGAAGATAACTTCAAAGCGATTCTTGGCAAGATTAAACTTGATCCGTGCATTATGACCAAAACGACCCTGCAGTTTTCCTTCGTAATCAAGGGCTAACTGTGGACGACCACGACGTTTCTTGCGCATCGGATCATCTATTTTCATCGCACGCTGTATGTTGCGAGCACGATTTTCTGCTTTTCGGACTGTGAGCCCCTCGTCAACAACATGCTTGTAGAACCGCTGTTGTTTCTCCTCGTCAGGTACCATTAGAATCGCCTTAGCATGCCCCAGGGTAATTTTTTCGTCGATAAGACCACGTTGGACCTCAGCTGGTAATTGTAGAAGTCGCATAATGTTCGTTACCCCAGCCCGGCTCTTACCAACCCGTATGGCAATATCCTCATGGGTCATACCATATTCTTCAGCTAAGGTTTTATAACCCATGGCCTCTTCAATCGGATTTAGGTTTTGTCTTTGCACGTTTTCGGTCAACGCCAATTCGAGCTTGTTACGATCACCAGCTACCTGTTCCCGGACTACACAGGGCACATCATCCCACTTAAGATCCTTAGCAGCTCGCCAACGCCGCTCACCGGCAATAATCTGATAGCCATTCTTATCTTCTTTTTCCATTACAATCATCGGTTGCAGCATGCCGTGTTGCTCAAGCGAATTTTTAAGCTCCTCTAACTCTTCAACATTAAATGACCGGCGCGGCTGAAATGGGTTAACTTCAATTTCACCGATTGGAACGTATTGGACTTCCTGCCCAAGAACACGCTCGTCATTAATCAAAGCGAAGGTTTTAGTTGTAATGACTCCCGGTTCCTTAATTTCATCTAAATTGTCATGTTTTGATTTACTCTTCCTTTTCGAAGGCTCCGACTTCTCCACCTGTTTCTGTGCGTCTGGTTTATTTTTCTCTCTACTATTCTTCAGTGCAGATATTGTTGTATCTACTGCCTTTTTTGACATCACCTCAATAGTGGCTTTTGTCGCCTCATCATCAGTTACCTTTTCGGAGGATGGGTCACGCAAGAGTTGGCCCGTGTCAGGATCAATTTCAAGTGGTGTGACTGCTGGTGCGGATGGTATCGGAAGACCATCTTCATTCTCAAGATCTTCAAACTCCTCAATTACATCGACCTGCCGCTTTGTTTTTATTGACTGTTCCTCAATATCAGATGCTGAGTCATCAGCTTCATCCTCAGTTACCGCGATAGTCTTCGCTGCTGATTTTACCTTTGAGTCCGCGCTATCTTGCGCTTGTTTTGTCTGACGATTTAAGGCTCGGACATTTTCCGGCTCTTCCGCGACAATCTCCATACTATCTATTTGCTCAATAATATCCTCAGCTGCACCTTTTTCCCTTTTAGGTATTAGTGAGGCCAAGCCACGACCTAATGCATTCATATTTTATAAACTATTACACATAAAGATTTAAGAGTTCCTCCGACAAATATTCATAAGCTTTGGCCCCGCGTGAATTTTGAGCATACTCTAATATTGTTTTCCCTTTTTCTGGCGCCTCGGCAATTTCTGTATTGCGAGGAATGACTGAATCAAACACGTGTCCTGGAAACGTTCGTCTGACGTCACGAACTACTTTTCGAGACAGGCTTGTGCGTCTGTCGTACATAGTCAAAACTGCTCCCAAGACTTGAATAGTTGGATTTAGGTGTTGCCTGACCATCTCAACAGTCTTAAGCAATTGGCTCAATCCTTCAAGTGCATAAAACTCGCATTGGACAGGAATTAAAAGTCGATGAGCAGCCGCTAGAGCATTAACTGTTAGTAAGCCCAGGCTAGGCGGACAATCAATGAGAATGAATTCAAAGTGATTTTCTAAGTCTTTCAAAGCTCGGCGGAGTCTGTACTCACGATAAGGCTGATCCATTAATTCAATGGCAGCACCAACTAAGTCGGGTGTTGAAGGTAGAAGATTTAGATTTTCTTGGTTTGTTGGTTGCAAAGCATCGCGAGCCTTGACCCTTTCTAGTAGAACTTCATAAACCGTGGGGACATCAGGTGCTAGAGAAATACCAAGTCCAGCTGAAGCGTTCGCTTGTGGATCAAGGTCAACAATTACCGTTGGTTTGCCAAAATTCGCCAGATAGCTGCCGACGTTAATACTTGTGGTAGTCTTCCCCACACCGCCTTTTTGATTAACAATTGCTAATACTTCGGACATTGATAATGTAGGAATTGAAGGATTCTTTTTAGTGTTACAGTAAGTGTACGCTAGTCAAACAAAAGGCAGCAAGCGCTCCTATACACAATTCCTTTAATGCTCTTTACATAGATACAAACAGCCGGGATGGCGGAATTGGCAGACCCAGCCTTCGCCAAGGCTACGGCGGGCGAGATATCCATTTTTAGCAGCAGGTTTAAGTTTCCAGTTACAATCTATAAATCGAGCCGGGATGGCGGAATTGGCAGACGCACAGGACTCAAAATCCTGCGAGTGAAAGCTCATGAGGGTTCGACTCCCTCTCCCGGCACTTTGATCCGTATGTGATCCGTACCCCGCCAAAGGCGGGGCTTTACTTTAAAGTAAACTCTTCCTTAAATCGAAAAACTCTAAGCGAGTCTCGCATCAGGGGGGAATAAGTGGAATAACCATGGGCCTTGCTCAAGGTAAACCTTTTCGACTCAAAGTAACTGAACAAGAATTTTATAAGTGGCCAAAGTTCGGACCGGAGTATGGTTTCCTGTTCGCATTTTTCTGCTGATAAATATAAATGGGATCGATAAATTTTTTACAAGACTGCGTATAAAAGAGCCACTGTGCCGGCGATGCTAAAAGCTACAGTGAAAGCGATATCTTGAGGTAGTAATAAAAAGACAAACGCCAAAATAAATGCAGTTGCGGCTTTTGACACGGCCAACATCATTTCAAAGGCGACAGAGTAGACCAGGGGATCAGACTTGATTGCCTGACGATAGAGACGAACGATGAAGGGAATGCCTATACTGGTCGTGGCTGATCTAGCCAATATGTCTCCTATTGCCGCACGCCAGGGAGTCACGGCAAATATGCGCCAAACATAGCCAAGTAGAACAAGTGGTGCAAATAAACGAAGTGTATGGCGAGGGGACAATCGATCTGTTATTTCACCAACTATAAAACCCCAAGCAACGGCAATTGTCGCGGCGACTGATGCAATAACACCAACGGCTGTTATTGAACCGACAATAATAAAAAGAAATAAGGGCCAGATAACTAGATAAACAAGGTTTTCAGCCCAGGCTATCATCGCGATGGCCATGCGGCGGTGCTCGTAGCGTGCTAGAAGATGCCATGGAGCGTCATATGCCAAAACTACAGGTTGGTATCTTTCCCGGGTAACTAACAATGTTGTTCCAGCCAAAGCAACCGAAGCGGCCGCAACAACAAATAGTAGAGGAAAACCGTAAGCAGCGGCTATGAGGCCGCCAAGAACAGGTCCAGCAATACCGGAACCGTAGTCAATAAACCGCATCCATGATTGCTCTGTTCCCTGATTATGTTGATCTGTATAGGATGCAAAATTGGCATGATAAGCTGGCCAGTAAAATATTTTAAATATCGTGAGAATAACGAGCGCCAACCAGAATAAAAAAGGATACGTTGGTATACTGGCCAGTACTAAAAAGTAAATAACAAATACCGGGGCTGATAATGCTAATGACCTCTCATAACCAAATCGTGCCGGCACCTTGGCACCGATAGGCAGAAGAAAAATATATAACGTGTAATGTAGGGTATAGTACAGAGAAATTTGCCAAATGGCGTATCCTTGCTGCCAAAAAAAGATAGGTTCAAAAATCGTGATCAGAGAGGTCGCAAACGAAAACAGCGACATAAAAATAAATAATTCCTTCAACTGCCTCTTGGGATTAATAGAGAAGAGGTGTTGGAACGCGCCGGACAGGCGGTGGGAAGATGTGGTCATGTATGTATTGTACTTTGGTTAGGCGAAAGTCACGAAGTGAAGAATTTGCTTTTTTCAGATTCCCGGGTATAAAGAACGCATGTCAAAACCTACATCGCTTACAAAAGTAAGCAAAACTGAATTCTGTCAGCACAAAATTGCCTTTATTGGTGCTGGCTATGTTGGTCTTGTTTCTGGCACTGCTTTGGCTGAAATAGGCCATCTGGTCATTCTTGTCGATAATAATAAAGATAAAATTACAAAGTTAAAAAAAGGTGTCATCCCTATTTTTGAGCCAGGCCTAGAGGAGCTTGTTAAGAAAAATGTAAAGGCGAAACGACTTTCGTTTACAACTAGTCTGCCAGAAGCTGTCAAAAAATCAGATGTTATTTTTATTGCTGTCCACACTCCACCACAGGCTAATGGTAAGGCAGACTTGTCATATGTAGCTGGTGCAGCACGTGAAATTGCTGAGGCAGCTGATAACTACAAAATTGTTGTTGATAAGAGCACTGTACCTGTTCAGACCGGCGAACGAGTAGCCGCAACAATTAAGCGGTACAACAAACGCCGTATTGATTTTGATGTTGTGAGTAATCCAGAATTTTTACGCGAAGGATCAGCTATTCAAGACTTTTTAAAGGCTGACCGCATCGTTGTCGGCGTGGAGAATAAGCGTGCTGAAAAAATTATGCGTGAGATATATGCCCCGATTAAGGCACCTTTCATTGTGACAGACGTGAAAAGTGCAGAGCTTATTAAACACGCCAGCAACAGTTTTCTGGCCGCTAAGATATCTTTTGCTAATGCTCTGGCACGGATTTGCGAGTTGTCAGGCGCTAATATTGATAAAGTGGTTGAGGGTATGGGGCTCGATGCTCGCATTGGATCACATTTTCTTAGCGCTGGTATAGGCTGGGGTGGAAGTTGTTTTCCAAAAGACGTCGCCGCTTTTATTTCTATAGCTGATGAACTTGGTTATGACTTCGCTTTACTTAAAGAAGTAGCCAAGATAAACAAACAGGCTAGTGACCTTTTTCTGAAGAAAATCGGTGAAGCGTTGTGGGTTACACGAGGCAAAAGACTGGCCATGTGGGGATTGGCCTTTAAGCCTAACACGGATGATATGCGTAACGCTCCCTCAATTCCAATTATCGAAGCGCTACACAAAGATGGAGCTATCATCCAGGCTTATGACCCGGAGGCAATGAAGACAGCACGATTAGTCCTAGGTACAAAAGTGCAATATATGAAAAACATGTACGACGCTCTAAAAGGCGCGGATGCTTTGATAATCGTGACCGATTGGGCTGAATTTAAAGATCCGGACTGGAAAAAAGTTGCTAAATTACTCAACTCGCCGATAATAATTGACGGTCGCAACATGTATACGCCGAAAGATATGGAGAAAAAAGGCTTTGTCTATCACTCTGTTGGCCGCGGCTAAAAAGTGAAAATATCCAACCTAAAAAAACGTTTAGCGAAAGATCTTCTAAACTATTTTTTTGGAGACAAAACCCGCTCAGCCTCAGCTAGTTGCGCTTTATCATTGACCGGCAACCACATCTCTCCTTCGACAACTTTAATTTTTTTACCCTGTTCGGCAATCAATTTGGTCCAAACATCAGGTACCTCGTACTCCCCGCGGCCACTGGGTTCAACATCAGTGGTCATAAAGCTTTCATCCATAATCATGGCGCCGCAATTCGCCAGATCATTGACAAATTCTTTTGGTTTTTCAACCGCATATTTCATATAGCCCTCTTGATCGGTAACTATAACACCGAATGATTCAGGGTTTGGAACTCGGTATCCTAAAACAGCTAAATCATGTTCAAATAAAGCCTCCAGTCCTTTAGGTCCAAAAATATCATCGGCAACTGAACCAAACCATCGTCCGGAAACCAAATGAGCTGCGGTTTTAAACGCATGGGCAAGCCCTAATTGTTTTCCCTGAACTACAAACGTTATGGGTCGACCAAGATATTCGCCACTGCTAAATTTATTGCGAATTGTTTGTTCATGCGGCCCACCCACAACAAAGATCAACTCAGTAATTTCATCTGGCAAGGCATCAAGCAGATAATGAACTACTGGCTTGCCACACACTGGTAAGAGTTGTTTGGGACCAGCATAATCCTTGGCCATTCTAGTCCCTTTCCCTGCCATTAAGAGTACTGCTTGCATATCAAGTAAAGTTGAATGCGTAATTTAGTAATCGGATAGACGAGTTTAAATATTTTTACCATCATTTTTTCCGTTTACCAATTAATCTTTTACACGGTGGCGGCTCGGGCGGCCTGTAGACCGCCGGTGGCCGGACGTGGCGCCACTGGCATAAGGTCTGCTGTCATCTGTAATGTGGTATCATGCTCTGATTTTATTTCAACATTTTCTTTGCTGAAGGTCGCATAACCTGGTTTTGAAATGGTTACACGGTAAGTGGCAGCGGCCGGCAGGGCAAAAAACTTGCCTTGGGTGTTGGTTACACGGGTCATAACTAAACGATTTGTTTTCTGATCAAACAAACGTACGACAGCCAAGTCCAGGGGGATATGGGTAATAGCATCACGGACCTGACCATAGGCAGGACGCACGCGAATTTCTAGTGCAATCTTCAATATGACTAGAATGATGTATAAAATCTCAAGAATCAGATAAATAAGTTCGGGAGCAAGAAATACAAGTAGCGTATTAAGGGTTGCTCCAGCCAAAAACAGAGGCCACGATAAGGCTCGGCCCCAACGCTGTGTTGACTGCCAGATGTGAAGCAGGCGGATGTTTAGTGTGCTGATTTCGGTTGCAGTAGGCTTCATTGGAATCACAATCGAGAGCGGTTTATCTGGATTTTTTACCGACAAAGTTCCGCCACTGTATAGAATACTATTCGCTGGCGCCAGAACGCGGCTCGCAGCTGGTGCGAATGTGAAACCTGTCGCCTGCACAGTCAAACTATATTCACCAGCCGGAAAGAAAGTTGGAAATACACCTTGCATTGTTGTCCGCTCTCTGGAACGTAATTTACCGTCGGCACCATAGATTAGAACTTGCGCTCCGGCAATTGGATCGCCGGTTTGATAATGTACAACTTGCCCTTGTGAATCTGTATCAGGAATAGAGCTGGCAACACCAGGCTTAAATAGTCTGTCCCGAACTGCACGTCCAACACGCTCCAGCAGTAACAGGATCGTTGAGAGTAATGCTAAACCAAATAAGATCAGATTGGTTGGCTGTAGTATATTCCGAGTTAATGCTGATTTGACGACTGCCGGCTCAGATTTTGGAGATTCGGCCGTGGTCTTAGCTACATCAACAGGAATAGGTGAGGCAAGTGCTGTAGATTCCTGAATGGCAATTGTTACGGTATCGATCGTTGACGCACCTTTAACGTCACGGACAGTTAGCGAAAAAATGTATGTATCACTAGCTTCACCCGCCGAAAAACTTGGTGTGGCTGTTCGCTCAGACAATAGCTTAACTAATGGACCATCTAATTGCCGCCATGAATAGGCTAATTTGCTGGTTTCTCCCTGGTCCGGGTCATACGACGGTGTGCCATCAAGCACAACTAAGGCGCGCGAATTCACCACCTGGTCAGGTCCCGCATCGGCAACTGGAGCTTGATTATTCAATAACGTGGGTGGCCCAATAGGTGAAGGTGTGGCTAGCAGAGTTGGCGTAGCTGCGGCATCAGGCGAAAAAGTTGGTGTCGTGAATGGTTCCGGACTTATCGTTAGAGTGTCTAGACTTGGTGTTGGTGTCTGCAAAACAACCGGTTGTGCCCCAGGTGTGGGTGAAGCGGCAAATGTACTACTGGCAACACCTTGCGTGCTCGGAGCTGCCACACTATTGCCAAATTGATCAATGGCTACTAACTTAAACGTGTATTTTTTGCCACTTTCAATGTCAGAAATTGTTGATGATGATGTCTCGACATCGTTAAGACTGGCGTCATCGGTGCCATCCCAAACCGCTGAGCGCTGTTCTAAAACAGCAGTATTATCAGTACCATAATAAAGCTTATACACAAACGAGTTGCTATCAACTGCCGGAATCCAAGACAGCGTTGCTTGTGATTCATCTATGGCTGTAATAGTCAGGCTTGAAAGCCCTGTAGGAGCGGCATTATCGACCCTAAACGACGAACTGTACTGAACATCACCCTGCTGCCTATCATCCCGTGGAATTACTCTTACTTTGACTCCACTGTTATCACCACGAATCGGACCACCCGTATTTTCGATCGACTTTGTATCCCAGGTAATATTGAGCGTTACTTCATCATTAATATTTGTATCAATAGGATTACTCGTACCAATTTGCCAGCCGTTGCTGTTTTTTAGGTCGACTGACCCTTTATCGACAGTCACCTTTGTTAGCCACGGCTTATACCAATGGTCACCATCTAGAGAATATTGAACACGGAGTCGCGTCGGATCTCGATCCGCATCAGATAGTTTGGTCGTAAAAGTTATTAAACCAGCTGAACTTGTACTCTGGAGTATAGAATCCGGTTTCGTCGCCTTTGGTTTTGCTCGAGTTCTCTCAAAGGCATAAATTGTGCCATCAACATTGTTGGCCGTAACAAAATCAAGATCGCCATCATTATCAAGGTCGCCAACCGCCACGCCGTAGACGCTCTTTAAACTTGTCGCCACTGTGAACTCAGCAAAAACATCTTTCCCGTCATTGTCATATAAGAGAACCTTATTATTGTCTTGCGAAGCTACGAGAACATCAAGATCTCCATCTTCATCAATATCTGCCGGGGCGACTGTCTTAGCATCCACCGCACTTTTAATAAGCGTGCGTCCTAAGCTCGCGGTTCGGTAGACTGCTACCTCATCAGTCTGGTGGTCGGCCGAAAAAATAAATGTTCGCCCATCCGGTGAATCACCAACAGCTAAATGAGTTCGGTTGGGATGGCTCTCGTCTATATCAACCCTAGTATAGACATCTGAGACTAGACTATAGCGCTGTAGTCCTTTACTGCCGCCAGTAACAATATCATTGTAGCCATTGGCAAAAACATTCGCGACCACGATTGAAGTTACGCCGCTATCTGGATCAATTTCAGTCGCCGTAAAAATTCCAGATCCATTATTCATCCAACGACGTAAAGTTTTCTTATCTGCGTTTTGACTAACAATGATAATATCGGCTGCGCCATCACCATTAATATCACCGGCATAAGCAACCGCGTCACTACCAGCCGTAGCTATGGTATTAGTCGTGAAATTAAGATCACCGTTATTTTTAAACCAGCGGACAGAAGGTGATCCGCCTTTATAAGTTACCAATATATCCTTCTTGGCTTCATCATCAAGATTAATTACTTGAACACGCTCAGCCTGTTTGTCATCAATGATATTGACAGTAAAACTGTAATTCGCTTCATTTTTATATATCTTAACTCCATCTAGGCCAGCAGTAATTATGTCCTGGTCACCGTCGCTATCAATGTCTGCAATGGCCATACCCTGAACTCCGACGGCACTCGTTTTTGCACCAACAACATGTGGCGTAAATTCAAGCGCACCGGCAGTATCAGGCTTCGTCAACCAATGCCAAGTTCCAAACAAAAGTGAAACAACAAGTCCGAGGGTAGTCAGGGAGCGCAGGGTCGGCAGAATGGCATGCCATTGCAGATAGCGTCGACGAATACGTAATTGTGCCCTAGGCATGCCGTCATTGTAACCGGTAAATGAGAATCAGTAATCAACGATAAAATGCTACTAAATATACTGATAAGCTAACGCTTCGTGCCTACCTGAAAAATTTTTGTCTAGCCAACCACAAAATTAATGAGTTTATCAGGAATAAAAATAATTCTTCTAATTTCAGTGTTACGAAGATATTTCTGCACATTTGACAGCTTTTTTACTTTACTGACAACAGAATCTTGGCTCAGGCCAGGACTAACCGTAACGGTACCTCGCACTCTGCCGTTTACTTGGACAGGAATTGTCACGGCCGCAGCTTTTAATACAGACCTATTCGCAACTGGCCACTTAGTCAGCGTAATCGACGTTTCGTGCCCCAGCTGCTGCCACAATTCTTCAGACAAATGTGGTGTAAAAGGGGACATTAGTATTATATAGATCTCCAGTACGCTGGCATCTATAGCAGTCTTTTTTTCAAGGACATTTAATAATTCCATCAGGGCTGCAACAGCCGTATTAAATTTGAATTGTTCAATAGCTTGAGTCACTCGTAAAATTGTTTGTTGTACTTTTAACTGAAGGTCTTCTGGTACAGAATTGTCCGGATTAGCAATTAAGCGATTAATACATACCCAGACTCGTTTCACAAAACGATCACTACCCATAATGCCTTCAGTTGTCCAGCTGGCTGAGCCGCCAAATGGTCCCATGAACATTGAAAAAATTCGTACTGTGTCAGCTCCATATTTTCTGACCTCGTCGTCAGGATTAACCACATTGCCGCGCGACTTACTCATTTTCTGTCCGTCTGCACCTAATACAATTCCTACAATATGACGCTTGGTAAATGGTTCGGGTGAATTAACAATCCCGGCATCGTGCAGCACCATATTCCAAAAACGGCCGTAAAGTAGATGCAGAACAGCGTGCTCAGCACCCCCGACATAGACATCAACCGGCAACCACTGTGCCATCGCACCAGGGTCAGCCATGGCAACGGTGTTACCAGGATCAATAAAACGAATCCAATACCACGACGATCCAGCCCACTGTGGCATAGTGTTGGTCTCACGTTTAGCGAAATGGCCGCAGACTGGACAAGTTGTCTCTACCCAATCAGTGATGGCGGCCAACGGTGATTCACCTGTCCCCGTTGGCTCATATGATTCTACGACTGGCAATTCAACCGGTAATTGATCTTCGGGTACTGGAACAACGCCGCAGACTGGGCAATGTATTAATGGGAAAGGTTCGCCCCAATATCGTTGCCGGCTAAATACCCAGTCACGTAACTTATATTGAATAGTTTGTGTTCCGCCAACTTCTTTAGTTATCAATTCCTTTGTTTTATCACTTTGTTGACCAGAAAATTCACCTGAATTTATTAGTAGACCACTTCCTTCAAATGGCAACTCACTGCTTGAATCATTTTTAATAACCTGCTTAATTGGCAAATTGTATTTCTTGGCAAACATATAATCGCGCTGATCATGGGCTGGCACAGACATAATAGCGCCTGTCCCGTATGACATCAGGACGTAATCGGCTAGCCATATTGGAATCTTTTCTTTCGTCGCTGGATTCGTCGCATAAACACCCTTTAACTCGATACCGTTCTTCTCTTTCTCATCTTCTTGCCGCTGTAAATCAGTTTTCTGAAGGGTTGTTTGTATATATGATTGAACTTCATCCTTGTTTGTGCACAGGTTATTAGCCACAACAAGTTTTACAAACGGATGTTCTGGTGCGACAACCATATAAGTCGCTCCAAATATTGTTTCAGGTCTGGTCGTAAATATTTTTAATTTTTCGTTCAGCTCTTTAACGGGAAAATCTATCGTGCTGCCATAACTCTTACCAATCCAGTTGCGCTGAATATCTTTAATGAATTCGGGCCAGTCGAGACTATCTAGACCAGCAAGCAACTGTTCAGCATAGGCTGTTATTTTCAGAAGCCACTGCCTGATTGGTTTTTGCGAAACTGGCGAATTACAACGCTCGCATTTTCCCGCGATGACCTCCTCGTTCGCCAGACCTGTTTTGCAACTTGGACACCAATTAATAGAAACTGTTGCTTCATAGGCCAAGCCGCGTTTATATAGCTGTAAAAAAATCCATTGCGTCCATTTGTAATAGGCAGGATCAGTCGTGTTTATTTCTCTGTCCCAGTCATATGACAGCCCCATCATCTGCATTTGTTGACGAAAGTGACTAATGTTACGCCGTGTTAGTTCAGCCGGGTGAACCTTATATTTAATGGCTGAATTTTCCGTCGGCAAGCCGAAAGCATCCCAACCCATCGGATGCAACACGTTGAATCCGTTCAGGCGACAAAATCGGGCATAAACATCCGTGGCCGTATAGTTCTTGACATGGCCGACATGCAAGCCATCACCTGAAGGATACGGAAATTCGACTAGAATATACTTATTTTTTTTGTCGTTTACGGTGTTATGAGTTTTATATAACTTTGTCTCCAGCCAAAACTTTTGCCATTTTTTTTCAACGGCCTTTGGGTTGTAAGGAGTCTGTGACATATAGCATTACTATGCAGCACACGATACGGGTCGTCCACGACTAATCATCATTAATTTCAAGCCGGCATGAATCGATATTTGGTTGATGAATAACTAAAAATCCTCACCTTATTCAGTTGAGGATATTTATAAGATTTATGTAATTGGTTCAAGTTTAGGTATTTTCAGTGGGGATTTTCCCAACAAGGTACCGGCATAACACCCCAACTGTCAGAAGATTGGGAAGGTCAGCAGTTAACATGCCTTCCTTTATTTTTTCGGGATCAATGAATGACCAATGATGGCGCATAACGTCTACAGCATGCCTACTTATATATGTAGGAACATCATAATCACCCCTAGAACCCCCATTCGGCCAATCAGGGAGCGTAAGATCGTCTACCGGAACGAGTAAGTTCCGGCCATCGACGTTTTTTTTTAATATTTTTTCTAATTGAAAAACTATGTCCAAAATATCGATTGACTCGATACCTAGATCCAAAACTAGCGATGCTTCCGGTATAATCTCTTCGTCCTCAACAGCCGTGACATGAATTAGGACCGCGGCGACTACATCAGACCAGTTGCAAGATAAGACTTTAGAGTAAACTAAAGAGGTAACAATTAACCAA
>CAYJQW010000009.1:0-38432 GCA_964372635.1 uncultured Candidatus Saccharibacteria bacterium | reverse complement strand
CCTTTTTGTCTTCGTAATACCTTTGACACTTAGGCGCACTTTACAAAAAGAGCGGTGCCAATGCCAGCGTTAGCGTCGAAAGCAATTTGATTAGCACATGTAGCGAAGGTCCCGCAGTGTCTTTAAACGGATCACCAACCGTATCGCCAGTTACCGCCGCCTGATGAGCCGGCGATTTTTTACCACCGAGATTACCCGCTTCAATCCATTTCTTAGCATTGTCCCAGGCGCCGCCACTGTTATTCATAAGCGTCGCCATCAGAATGCCGGTAATAGTACCAACCATAATAAGTCCCGCTTCAGCTTCGGCTTTTAACGTCACGCCAACGGCAACAGGAAGAGCTACCGCGAGTAAACCGGGCAATATCATCTGGCGAAGGGCGCCGCGAGTTGTAATATCAACTGCTCGGGAGTAATCAGGTTTCTCCGTGCCAGCCATAATTCCTGGATGTTCTTTAAATTGTCGGCGAACTTCGTTGATGATGGCATAGGCCGCTTTACTAACTGCGCGTATGGCTAGTGCGGAAAATAGAAAGACCAACATTGCGCCCATAAGTGCACCAACAAAGACTTCAACTTTAGCCAGGTCAACCACTTCAAGTTGAACCTCTTCCAAATATGCGGAGAATAGTAGGAAAGCTGCCAGCGCGGCTGAACCAATGGCATAGCCTTTAGTTAAAGCTTTAGTGGTATTACCGGCTGAGTCTAGCCTATCCATTATTTCGCGAGTGCGTCCGCTCTCACCAGCCATTTCAGCAATACCAGCGCCATTATCAACAATTGGTCCGAAAGTATCCATGGCTAGAATATAGGCAGCTGTGGCCAACATACCCATTGTTGCCACTGCAGTACCGTATAACCCACCGCCCACAACACCTGACTGTATTCCTAGGTAATATGAAGAAAGGAGAGCCGCACAAATTGTTATGACCGTAAGACCAGTTGACTCTAAACCGACAGCGTAGCCGCTAATGATGTTTGTTGCATGACCGGTCTGGCTGGCTTCGGCAATTTCTCTCACCGGACGATATTTAGCATTAGTGTAGTACTGAGTTATATAAATAAATATGATGCTAGTGATGATGCCGACCAGGCCGCACCAGAAGAACCACATGTTGCCAAGCATTTCCTGAGTAATGAAGTAAAAGCCGATTGTAGCCAGGCCTGCCGTCAGGAAATAACCACGATTTAAGGCTTTCATAGGATCGTCATTTTCTTTGGCTTTAGCGAACAACACACCAACTATAGATGCCAGCAGTCCGAATGCCTGCAAGACAAGCGGAAAGAAAATACCGGCTACGCCAAAAACAGGGAAGAGGGCTACACCTAAAATCATAGCGCCAATATTTTCAGCGGCTGTTGATTCGAATAAATCAGCGCCGCGACCCGCACAATCACCAACGTTATCTCCTACTAGGTCTGCTATTACGGCGGGATTACGAGGATCATCTTCAGGGATGCCAGCTTCAATCTTGCCAACTAAATCAGCGCCAACATCGGCCGCCTTAGTATAAATACCACCACCAAGTTGAGCAAAAAGAGCCACTATAGATGCCCCGAAACCGTAACCAACTATCAATATTGGTATTTCATTAACCTCATAACCGTAGAAACGATAGATAACAAAAAGTGAAATTAATCCAATTAAGCTTAAAGATACTATGGTAACACCGGAGACAGCGCCGCCACGTATGGCGATAGCCAGCGCACCATTGAAACTTCGCATAGCCGCTGCGGCTGATCTAACATTTGAGCGCACAGCAATCGACATGCCGATAATGCCTGAGACAGCCGATGAGGCCGCGCCAAAAATAAAGGCTAGAGCTGTTTGCCAGCCTAATAATGGCTGACCAATCATTTGATATGATAACAGTAAGGCTACGGCTACAAGTAGACTAATAATACCTATCGTTCGATATTGTCTGTTTAAAAATGCGCTGGCGCCTTCTTGAATTGCACTAGCAACTTTTTTCATCTCTTCCGTGCCATCAGATTGTTTCATTATCCAACTGACTAGCCAGGCAGAAAAAGCCAACGCGACTAAAGCAATGCCAAACGAAATACTCAAGGGAGTCATGGGTATATAGATATTAATAAGTTAAGGATGGATATTTACTTGTCCAGCACAATAGCACTACGGGTATTTATTGGCAATTAGATGTCGTATTAAAGCCATTTTTAGCACAAAATAAGCATTGAATAAGATTGTAATGATCGGTAATCCATCATTTTTAATAATTCAGATAGCAACGATTTTTTAGTTTATATTGAAGATGCTAATTTAACTAAATCACTAAAAATTTTAAGATATCTCAAATGCTTGACACTGTAATGTTTCAAGCCTATAAAAACAGTATGAATCAGCGTGGAAATATTTTACCCTTGATCACTATTATTGTGGCGGTTGTAGTCTTAGCTGGTGCCGGTTGGTATTTTCTGCGTCCGCAAGAAGCGACAGCGCCCGGACTTGATCAAAACGAAAAGGAATATGGGGACGATATAAAAGAGGATGGAGAAAATATTAAGTATAGTGGGAAACTAAATGATTTATTTTCTCTTGGCGGCAATGTCATGTGCACATTTGGTGCAGCAACTGAAGGTAGTAACGGTACGGTCTATGTCGCAAACAATGGCAATCAAATGCGCAGTGATTTTTCTACCAAAGCGGCTGACGGCTCAACCTTGAATTCTCACATGATGCGTGATGGACAGTTCGCTTATGTTTGGTCCGATGATCAAGCTCAAGGCACGAAAATTGCCATTTCTGACACAGAATTAACTGTCAGCCCCAATCCGCAAAGTCCCACAAAAAATTCTGAAATACTGGATGCAAATTATGCCTACGACTGTGCTACTTGGATTGTTGATAACAGTAAATTTACGCTCCCAACCGATAAAGATTTTATTGATCTCTCGCAGCAACTTCAACAATTACAGAACCAAGCCCAACAGCAAATTCCAGCTGTCAACTGTTCCGCCTGTGATTCTCTCCAAGGCTCTACCAAAACCCAGTGTTTACAGTCACTTGGGTGCTGAACAATTCTGAATTTTTTCTAGCAACAGACAACTGGGCTGTTTCTGATTTTTTGAACTAAAGAATAAGCGGCAACAAAAAATTAAATAATAATTACAAACTTGACATTCTAAAATAGATAAAATACTCTTGCATTATAATGAAATCTTTTTCTACAACTTCTTATCTTAAGCCGATGATGCGAAAGTACGCCTGGCATTTTGTGCTGCGTCATTATTTAAGCTGGAAGTTAATGAAAGTATCTTGAGTAAGTAATATTAATTAAAGATTCTCCCATGAACTCCCAGCAATTAGCTGGGAGTTCTTAGTTCTTTCAATGTTCCTTTCAAGAGAAATAGAAGGAGAATTCAATGAGTGTTTCTACTAAGACTGTTGCTAGTTTTTTCGATGAGGCTGAAATTGTCTTGCAAATCGCAGCCAATTTGGGGAAATATCGTCGGCAAAATCAATGGGACAACTTTGAACGAGCTTTAATGGCCATGGGTATGGAGTCGTT
Source organism: uncultured Candidatus Saccharibacteria bacterium (assembly GCA_964372635.1). Taxonomy (GTDB): domain Bacteria; phylum Patescibacteriota; class Andersenbacteria; order UBA10190; family UBA10190; genus CAYJQW01. Next base: position 34,902 of record CAYJQW010000009.1, on the reverse strand, counting down.
AGAAGTTTTACAACATTGGGATGATATTTTTCCAATATCGACTAATGGAGCAGGCAATAATTGTGCCGACATCAACTGGAGCACTATTAAGTCCAACTCAAGTCTTGCTCAGCATTTAGGGATTGCTCTGGATAGCAAGAAACGACCTCGCAATCTGCTTCTGTACCGCCTAATGGAATTACATTTCCCGGATTTTTTTGAGGTGAAAGTTACTGGCACCATTCACATGGGTGGTAAAAATAGTCGAGGGAACCCGCCTCAACGCCGTCTTGTTCAATTTCCAAAGCAACCTATTGGCACTTCTATCAACGGCAGCTTTGGTCCTATGTCGGTGTATCGTGTTTTAAGTGGTATAGAACCATCTGAGTTTTCCGAGCGTGTCTTGCGAGCGGCTGGACCACTACGCTCAGTTTTGGGAGAAGACCTTGGGTTAAAAGTAGTCGAACTCATGATCAGTTGCAAAATGGAAATCCCGTGTCCAAGAATGTGTCGACAGCTGGCTCGTGTTCTCGAATTCGGCACTAGTGGTAATCCTGTCACAATTGTTGGAGCATTTTGTCCAGATTATGCTTATGAAACGACAGGAGACCCTCATTTGCCGTATCGCTATACATTTGAAGGTTTGGGAGATGGTGTAGGTTTGGTAGCTCAGCAATTTGTGAGAATCGTTCCTGCGATTTCAGCATTTTTCACTGAGCTGGGAATCGAACATCGTATCGTCCTTGGGATTGGTGACTTTGAAGCTGACTCTGAAGAAGTTCTTCGTCAGGTTAAATTAGATCGCCATGAATTTCTCCGCTGCTGCCAACGATCATTGGATCAATTCACAGCTGCTATGCCCATTGATCTCCCCCTTAAGCTTGAAATGTTTGGTGAGCAACGCAGTCAAGGACGTCTGCGAAGCTATACAGAACTTGCGGTTGCCGAAATGGTAGCCGGACGATTCGGTCGTATGGCTGAACTTCATGACGGTCTTCAAGATGTACTAAATCGCATTCCTTGTCAGTATCGCACGTTCTACGAACGATGGTATGGCCGGGCTATGGAAGATGCCGATGTGAACGATATAGTATATCGCCAGGGCGGTGAGTATGCCGCGGTCGCTCGAATTTATGAAGAGGATTTTGGAGATAACATTCTCATGTTGGCTGGAGATCGTCCTGAAATGCATCGTTTCAACGCTTTCTTCTCTTTGTTTCCAACCCTCTGCGCCAAACGCGCCTACTAAACTCCTATTTCTCTAAAATTTTGATATGCTGTTGTGTGCTCACCACACACAACAGCATTCTTTCACTCACTTACTTATTAATATTAATGACACCCAATCTACTATGAAACTAACAATAAAAGATGCGCAGTCATTTACGATACCCGGGGGCACGAAAGGATTTTTATACTCACCTGGTCCAGATAAGGCGTATAGCATCGCCATCGTAACAATGGATGGAGTTTACCCGGAAAAGGGTTGGTCAATAAATGATATTTGTACGGAGACAATGTATTTACAGTCAGGGAAATTAACAGTCAATATTGAAAACGATACCTTCATATTAGAACCTGGCGACATGATTAGTGTCTTACCCGGAAAAAAATATCAGGTTCGAGGCATTGGGGAAACTATTGATGTGATAACGCCAGCTTGGGTAAAAGAGCAAAATCATATTATTGAGACACAATTATGAAATCAGCATTTCTACTCATTGATGCTCGAGGAGCTGAGATCCAGCATCGCACAGGATTAACAGCGCCTGATCAATTTATCTACTTGGCGCAAGATGACAAAAACCCGGCTGTCTTTTTTGATGGGCGAGAATATGAAGTGATGAAAGCAAAATTAGAAACGCTAAACAATGGGGTTAAAATTAAACATCTCGAACCCCATATGAAAGCTATCGCTTCTGGGCAAGACAACTCACTGATTGCCGTAGCAATTTCAATTATGAAGGAACGAGGTATTGATATTGTCCGTGTGTCTGAGTTATTACCATATTCATTTGGCCAACGTCTGGAAGCATCAGGCTTTGTAGTTAAAGTCCATGATTATTCTCGCGAACGTGAACGCAAGACCGAGCTTGAAATAGATCATATAATTGCTGCTCAGCATGTTAATGAGCTAGCTTTTGAAATCGTGTGGCAGATACTGAATGAAAGCAAAGTCATTGGAAAGGTTATCACATATAATAATCAGGTTTTGACAAGTGAGCTTTTAAAAACAGAGATTAAAAAATATTTAATTGATCAAGACTTTACTTGTCCAGATGGGATCATTGTTGCTTCGGGTGAACAAACAGCTCAACCACACAACGAAGGAAGTGGGCCATTACAGCCCCATGAGTGCATCATTGTTGATATTTTTCCCCGTTCAGAGAAAACAGGTTTTTTCGCCGACATGACAAGAACTTTTGTTAAAGGAGAACCATCGCCAGAAATCAAAACGATTTTTGAAGTAGTCGATAAAGTGCAGCGTCGTGTGGCAGATGTTATTACGATAGGTCAAACCTGTTCTTCTCTTCATCAAAAGACTGTGCAGTTTTTTAAAGAGTTAGGACACGAGACGTCTTACGAAAAGGGATTTATGCATGGCACTGGCCATTCACTTGGTTTAAATCTTCATGAAGATCCGCGTCTTAATGCTCAAACGACACGTGTTATAGAGCCAGGCATGGTCTTTACGATTGAACCTGGCTTGTACTATCCAGGATTAGGCGGTGTGCGAATTGAGGATGTAATTGTTTTTTATCCCGACGGTCGAAAAGAAAATATTACCAAATTCAATAGACCATATTTTATGTCCTAAACTTCATTACTATGTGCTTTTGCCAGAAAGTTTGGACTTTAATAATTTAATCAATCGTGGTGAGCGCGCGAATATTTTCCCGCATTAAATTGATATAACTATCTCGACTGCCAATTCCGCCGATATCATCCAGTATTCGTATTTTAAGGCCCAGTTCCTCCGTTAAAAATCGTGTGGCGGCGATTGATTCTTTAACTGGTTCGGTGAAAAAGGTGTCAATATTATGTTCAAGTACCAGCTCTTGTAATTGGTTAATCTCATTGATTGATGGTGTTTTGCCTTCAACTGGTTCATATGTTGCCAGTAGATTAAAACCGTATTGGTCAACTAGGTATAACCAAGCGTCATGAATTGCAATAAATTCTTTTTTAGGTGCCTGGCTCGCCTTAACTTGCAATTCTTGTTCAAGGACATCGAGCTCTTTAACGTAACGTGACAAATTATCAGCGTACACTGACTGATTTTCCGGATCAATTTCTTGTAGAGCAGCTGCTATATTAGCTGCAATCTTCTGAGCATTGGGCACAGATAACCAATAGTGAGGGTCAACTGAACCTTGCTCTTGAGAAGATACATTATCTACACCCTCTCCACTCTTATTTTGTTCGCCAAATCGGCGAAGAGAGATGTTCTGATCGACTCTGACAATTTTAGCCTTAGATACATTAGTAGCTGATCGTACCGCCCAATCATCCAGACCATAACCGATCACAAAAATAATTTTGGCCTGTTGCATAGCTGCAACTTGTTGCGGAGTAATTGAATAGGCATGCGGATCAGTCCCAGTTGGCAGCAGTTGTATAACACGCGCCTGTTCTCCGGAAATCTCCCGGGCTATATCAGCCAAGGGGAAAATTGTAGTTGCGATAGTAAGTCTGTCTGATGACGCTGGAACAATACTTAAATTGTTAGCATACACGAAAAAACCGACGACTAATAGAATTATTAGACCGACACTGCCGAGGTAAATCAATTTATTAATACTAAGCATTGTAAATACATTTTCGCTGACAACACATATTTCATCATGTTTAATCAAATTACTGCCATTTGCAAGAAAGCTAGCATTAGTGGTAAGTACTTTATTATTAGATCAGAGAATATTTTATGATCGCCCGTTATAAAACGTTGTTTATGCTTATGCTTGCTTTCGCATTCTTTTTGATAGTTATGATTACCCTCTCTGCCCTTTCTGTAGTTTTATAGTGGCTAGTTGTTTAATGATAACTTTCATTTATAGCCAAGTATATGCTATGATTCTTAATAGAAGTTTTATTTATTGCTAACTTTTTTGTAATATGGAGAATGAATCATCGGACAAACCAACGCCGGCCAACTTGAATTCCAATCAACATAGTCATCACGACCATCCACATGAGTCCAATGCTTCAGAGAAGCCAGTAACATCGGAGAATGTTTCCGCTTCATCGGCTAATCCTGCGGTGGCATCTTCACCATCTGATGCCGACAATCATAAGGCAATCGCCATTATAGGCTACATTATACCAATTTTGTTTTTCCTACCGTTATTAAGTGACGCCAAGAAGAATCATTACGCCAAGTTTCATGCCAATCAACAACTGAACCTATTACTATTTTGGGTCGCCTTAAGCGTAATTGGCATTGTGCCCATCCTAGGATGGCTTGTTATGTTTATTGGTTGGATATTTGGTATCGTTCTTTTGATCATGGGTATCATCAATGCCGCGAATGGATCTACCAAGCAATTGCCGTTGATCGGGAAGTTCGAATTGATCAAATAAGCAGTCTCATAACTGTAATTATCAGAAGATAACCCAGCACGATTCAAGTGCAGGGTTATTTTTTTCCTTAAGAAACAATGAGGAAAATTAGTCTTTTCGCTTTTAGCTGTCACCTCTAGTTAAAGCCAAGAGCTGATCGATGTATACTGCTAGTATGGTTGTCGACATTTTATTAAAGTTACTTGGACGAAATCCAAGCGCATTTAATGATTCAAGCAAATGGTCAGCAGTTATCGCTAGCTTACTGTTCTACGGTGCGCCAATTTTTTTGTTACTACTGTTTATTTCCCCTTTTCTCTATATCTGGTTTCATTCAAAAAAATTCAATTTAAAAAGTATTATTATCGGAGTTATCACAGGATTTATTTTAGTTGCTATTGGTGTGTATGCGATGTACTGGGCTTTTTTGCTTCTTGGCAGCCTAGCTGTTTATAGTCTGTATGGTGGGACGATCTAAGATAATTGTCTCGTCATTTCTTGTTTTCGCAGTATTAACTTCTGCTAAAACAACACAGGCGCAAATTATCGTAGGGCCCGATAGTTGTCCTCCCGGGTATGAATTTGTGCCACCTGATGACTGCGTTGAGAAGGAAGAAACAAAACCTGACCCGGTCATTATTATTCCAGGAATTCTTACATCTTTTAACGTTAAAGTTCTACTACTGGATCAAGATAACAATAATTGGACCTTTTTTCCTGTAGTGGGAAATGTATATCGCGGACTCATTGAACGCTTTGAAGTCGCAGGGTATGAACTAGGTAAAACTCTGTTTATTGCTCACTATGATTGGCGGCAACCAAATGCCGAATCCATGATTGAATACCTCATCCCGATGATTGAACAAGCAAAGCAAGCTAGCGGACAAGACAAAGTTGATATCGTGGCCCACAGTATGGGCGGTTTAATTGCCCGGCAGTATATAAGAAGCGCTCAGTATGACAACGATGTTGATCAACTCATTACATTAGGTACGCCCCATGAAGGCGCGTCTGATGCATATATAGCTTGGGAGGGAGGAGATTTACCCACTCGGTGGGGAAGAGGTGTGCAAGTATATATTGAGTTAGTTGAACTTGCGTTAAAGCATACACGCGATATTAACTTGGAACGTCCTCTCTCGATCCGTTCCTTCTTCCCCTCGCTTCGAGATTTATTGCCGATATATGAGTTTGCGCAACGTGATGGATCAGACTTTCCAACCGAATCATTGACGGAGGAAAATACATTTCTCAAACAATTGCAGGCGGATTTTAATCTCATTGAACAACGTGGTGTTAAATTAACAACTATTGCGGGTAATGATGTTAATACACTTCAAGGTATAGCCTTATCAGCGGATAGATCGTCTGAAGACACGACACTTGATCGTTGGCGCGACGGGCATCCTGATCCTGATCCACCACTCCCTGATACAACGAACGGTGATCAAACGGTGCCATTACGAAGCGCAAACCTTGGCAGTGATATCACCACGCTTTCCGCTGTGCCACATGACAAAATACCGGAAGAGGCGCAGGAATTAGTGTTGCAAAAGTTGGGGGTAGGGGCTCCGGGTCCTCACCTGGCCTATGACTTACCTAACTCTGTTATCGGAACGGTTGTGCTTTCTCCTGTTGATCCAGTTGTATCCGGGCCAAATGGGGAAGTTCTCTCTAAAGACTCTAATACATTTACTTCAGCAGATTTTGTGTGGGATGTTAACGACCCGCAAGGACCGAAACTGCTGACGATTAGCAATCCACCGCCCGGCGAATATTTAATCACCTTAACTGGAATAGGCAGCGGACCCTTTAATGTCATCACAGCTTTTGCTGATGCTGCCGGGGACACGGTAGATGAAGAAAACGGCATGACCAAACCAAGCCAGGTCACACAATATTCATTTGTCGTAAAAGACTCAACGAGCGAGATCAAGCTTAACATTATAGATCCTAGAGATTTATTAAAAGAAATTAGTAAATTGGCCTATCAAGCTCAAGGTGAACATCTTATTAAAGGTTTTGAGCGGGCAAACATAACACGTCCGGTGCAGCATGCTCTTAACGACTTAAAAACATATTATCATCGTCTGGAGAAAGGCAGACAAGAGTCAGCCAACCAACGATTAAAGTCATACTATGAAAACCTAACAAGCATAGACAAGGGAATTAAAGGCATAAATAAAATAAAGGGGCGTGAAGAGTTGACTGAACAATTACGTTCTTTACTCGAGCAGTTGCGACTCATTTCACCACCATTGTAAATAAAAATCCCGCTCTAGAGCGGGAGAACAACGACGTACAAAACATGATTAACACTAAATTCTCAAGAATGCCTCATTTTCGTTTGCACAGCGTAACCTTCTGGCACAAGTTTGAGAACCAGATCTCGTACTGCAATGCTAATCATGCAATCTTTGCCCCAACCATAGACGACCACTTTTTGCCCACCTGGATCAATCTCGATGCGATCAACTCTACAACTGTGACTACTAGTTTTTTCCTGAATTTGTTGACGGATTGTGCCTTCAAGAACTTTGGAGATCAGTTCAAAAGCCTCGTTCATACAATTGAACCTCCATGAAAAAATATTTTAAGGGAACTAAGGAGCAACTATACCAAGCTAAAGAGTCTCGTCAAGACTGCTTTTGAATATAATTAAACTTTGTGAATTACTATAGCCAGAGTTTAATTACATACATACCAGAGTCGGCAGCCAAAATTTAATGCTTTATACACATGAAAGACTAGTAGTAAAAAATGAGTAAAGACACTAGCGTTAATGTATGGAAGATCCTAGCCCAGAAGAAGTAATAATTAAAAAAGTGACAAGAATGGCTCATGGCTGGCGTTTTGAGGTTGTTTTAAGCGACAATGATACAAGCACGAAACATACAGTTATGCTCGACGATGATTTCTGGGAGAAGTGGCAAGACTTATTTGAGGAGCCAACTATTTTAGTTAAAAGGTCTTTCGAATTTCTACTTGAACATGAGTCGAAACAGGCAATTTTAGCCACCTTTGATTTGTCCGTCATTCGAGAGTACTTTCCACAATATGATGAGCGTTTGCGAGAGGGGTTGAAAGTTAAAAAGCATTATCCTGTTGATATCCACGATCTATGAATAAAATTGGTAAAAAATCTGAAGACCAGTGGCGCCGCGAGCTGACACCAGAGCAATTTGCCATTCTTCGTGACAAAGGTACCGAAGCACCATTCTCCGGTGAGTATGTTGACGAAAAAAAGGCCGGAATGTATCGCTGTGCAGCCTGCGGCCATGAATTGTTTTCGTCTGATAGTAAATTTGATTCTGGCACTGGCTGGCCAAGCTTTTCTTGCCCCGTAGCGTCTGAAAGTGTAACCACTCAGTCTGATAGTGGGCAGGGTCTCGACCGGACAGAAGTTATCTGCCAAAACTGCGGTGCACATTTAGGGCATGTGTTTAATGATGGGCCTAAAAAAATGTCAAATGGAGCAGTCGCCACTGGACAGCGCTACTGCATTAATTCAATCGCGCTCAAGCTGGAGACAGCAGATTAATAGACCTGCCTATGAGTTTTTTTAGCACGGGGAAGAAAATTAAATCAAGAGATGAGTTGCAACATTTATTACGGTCTATCGGTACGCTTGAGCAGCGAGATCGGCAACTTGCTGAGAATATGTTAGTGGAAAAACTTCCCGGCGGCATTACTAGACGCGAGGTAATAAAAGTTACACGTCAGCTTGCTAATGATAAATACGATGAGGTTTCACGGTCTGAGGCCCTGGCCATTCGCCGCAGACTCATTAATTTTTTGCGCGGTAAGTGGTAGGCACAGTGTCTTTAAGCATTAAAAAAAGAGGGTCCTCATAGGATCCTCTTATCAGCAAATCCTCTGGTGACATGCATTCCTCCGTACTTCGTTTCAATAAAAGAAAGAACAAGCTAAGTAAAATATACTAATCTACCAGGCTCTTTAAGTCAACAATCAGTTTTATCTATAGTATTTTGCTGTATGGTAATATTTGGTATATGAATATGGCTGCCATCGGTTTTACGATTAGCACAATTGGCACTATTTTGATTGGAGTTAGTGCTATCATGGTCCATCGCACATTGGCTTCCGAGCATCGTATTGACCGCCTTGTTATCAGGAATATAAAGATCGAGCAGATCATTGCGATAATCGGTATTTTTTTAATAATTATTGGCTATATTCTTGAGTTGCCGTCACGTAACTAAATTATTTTCTCGTCTGATAATATAACATTGGTAAAAATAACCCCCGGCGTTTTCGGTTGTGTTTGGAATCAATGAACATTTGAATCAGAAAAAAATGAGATCACTTGTGATCTCATTGATCCATTCCAGATGTAAATTTTCAGTCTAGGCGGATCTTTGCCTGGTGCGGCGATTTTTTTTGCGTTTTCTTAAATTCTCACATAGACGACATCTGTGCTTAAAGTACCGTGATGTTCCAAACTCCGTTTTTTTATGACTAAAGTGCCAGAATTGGGCACGAAGAGGCCAACTCTTATTACAGTCTAAACATATTCTTTCAGATATATTTAGTGTCTTTTCTCTTAAGTCAGCCGCTGCAGCGAGCAGTGCTTCTTCATGAAGCGATTGCCAATGTCGCCAGTATTTAAACATGCGTCGGCTATTTCTGGCCAGAAATATCTTCTGCTTTAGTCGTGAATAATCCATTCTTAAGATAACCTGATATGGTTGTTTAAGATTAAGCTTTCTTTGCCACGACGCTACTGTTGACCGGGCAAGATTCCAATGAACGCCAATTTCTTCAGGTGTTTTGGTCGAAGAATTTTCATGCAAATACTTGATAAAGAGCTCTTTTTCATTCGGCTGCCATACCTTTTTTTGTGTCATGAGTCTCGATCTTCTTCGATCAGAGAGTTTCTGTCGCCCCCACATTTTGCGTATCGCCCATAATGTTCGATCAGGTAATCCCAGTAAACTACTGTCTGCAATGTCACGAGGCGTATACCCACGTTCCTTCAACTGGCGAAGTAGTTTTTTCTGACGGCGTGGCCAGACTCGTCTTAGTCGGTTTAGTTTGATTAAACCTTGGCGAATAGCCTTCATTGTAATACCGGCACGACTTCTTCCCGAAATAACGACTTGTTTTCCGTCTTTGTTTTCTTCAACTATTTGTTGATACAAAGATTTAAGTTCTGAGGCAGACCATTGTAGACCAGGCATTCTTATCTCCTTTTCTAGATTGATAAGAGAACAATATTTCGCACAGTTTAAGATACTCAATATTCAACAATAGTGGAAGTTTTAGGTATGCTCCAAAAGAAAAAATATTAAATTAAATAACCTTAAAATAAAAAAAGCTGCAATTGCAGCTTAAGTCATGTTGCTAATTTTTATCAGATCAGCTTAAACAAAAGGTGCTTGTGGCCAGTCTAAATCTGCGATAAAATCTTTTTGAGTGTAATCGCATTTAGTGGACCAAGAATTTTTACCGGCTGGTATCGGTGCTCGAGTAATATTGATTGCCATATTTGCCTCGCAAATTTGAAGAAGGGTAGTTTTTAAAGAACAAGAATTAAAACTAGCACATTCTTACATTTTGTCAACGATGCGAAAGTATATTTTATCGGTAGGCTAGTGAGTACATGTCTCAGTATTACAGGCCAAAAAGAACTAGAAATCTGTTTGATCCATTAAGTAAAACGCCCTTTACCTTATCGCGGTCAAAAATAGATCTATTTTACGATTGCCCACGATGCTTTTATTTAGATCGACGCTTAGGGGTAGGTCGGCCTCCTGGCTATCCTTTTAATCTAAACTCAGCCGTAGATAAGCTTTTGAAAAAAGAGTTTGATCTGCATAGAGTTAAGGCCACCAAGCATCCTCTCATGGCGCAATACGGTATTGATGCTATTCCGTATCGACACGCTGATCTAGATATTTGGCGGGAAAATTTTAAAGGCGTGCGTTATCTTTACAAACCGGCCAACTTCGAAATTTCTGGCGCAATTGATGACGTGTGGATTAATCCCAAGGGAGAATTACATGTTGTTGATTACAAAGCCACAGCCAAGGATAGTAAAATCACAATTGATGCCCCCTGGCAGATTAGTTATAAGAGACAAATGGAAGTTTACCAATGGTTATTACGTCAGAACGACTTTAAGGTATCTGATCTAGGCTACTTCGTTTATGCCAATGGCCAGACTGACCGCCAAGCGTTTGACGGAAAGTTAGAATTTGATGTCGAGATTATCAACTATGTCGGACATGCCGACTGGATAGAAAAAACACTGCATGATATCCGAACCTTGCTAGAGCGAGAAGAATTGCCGCCGCCGGGAGCGGAGTGTGATTACTGTCCATACCGCGCGGCCGTACACGAATTTGAGATTGGGGGTAGTGTTAAGTAATTACTTTACTTTTTCGCGGAAGACGTACAAACCAACACCCACTAAAATTAAGAATATCACCACAATTGTGATGAGACGGCCCAAGCCGGGTGTAAGAGTCCAGATGTGAATACCGGAAATAAAAAACGAAACAATACCGCCGATCATTAAACCCGGTGCCACCGGCTGTAACCGTTTTTCCAGTAAACTCGCGGCGACAGCGATTGCTCCGCCAATTGCAAATACAAAGAGCGATGTTTGCTGGCTATGTTCAGACTGCATGTCACGCTCTCGCTCAAAAGCCAGTGGTCCCTGACAATAAGATTGAAAAGACTCATCATTGATTGGCCGTACTATGCCAGATTTAGAAATTTCCGCCGTGCGATTAATCCAACGTCCACCTTCTTCTTCGCACAAAGCTTGAGTGCTTGTATCCGGATAAGCGGCATTAAGAGGTGTTGGCGGCGGTGCAATTTGAACAGCAATACTTCTTAAGACCAAGACAAAAAGTAGAGCAAGAGCAATCGCAAAAGCTCCACTGACAAAATTCAATGCCCAGTGTTTTGCCCCTCGTTTTGTATCTGTCTCCACCATAATTCAAGAGTATATTGATTTTGGTTTGAATACCACCAGGGCAATGTTACAGTGCGAATGATGAACAAAAAATATTGGTATCGTCTCGGAGCTCCCTTACTACTGATCGTGGCTATTTTACTAGTCTGGTTGGCTACTTTTACCTTCCAAAATTTGCGAGGTATCAGACCGGCTATTTTTTCGCCACGGGAAGATATCGCGGATTTGCTGTCTAGCTCAGAACAAACCGTCAATAAAACTAACTTTCCCTTACAATTGCCAAATAAAACTTCTTTAGAAATATTTGCCCGAGATTTAAGCGCGCCGCGCGTATTAGTGGCAGATCCCAACGGTACCATTATTACAAGTATTCCTTCTCGGGGGGAGGTAGTGGCTTTGCTTGACGACGATGCAGATGGTGTGGCTGAATCATCGAGGGCACTCCTCAGTGGCCTTGATCGACCGCACGGTTTGCTCCTCGACTGTAAGGAAATGACATGTTCTCTCTACGTAGCAGAAATTAAGTCGCTGTGGCGCTATGACTATGATCCAAAAACGCGACAAGTTGGTGAGCGAACATTAATAACCAAACTGCCGTCAGGCGGTCGACACACAACTCGTACTTTGCTTAAAGATGATGCCGAACTCTTAATTTCAATTGGCTCTTCATGTGATACTTGCGTTGAAGTTGATGAGCGCCATGGCACTATTCAGGCCTTAGATCTTACTACTGGCATATTACAAACCTTCTCATCAGGCTTGCGTAACGCTGTTTTTCTCACGAAGAAACCGGGTACTGACGAAATCTGGACAACTGAAATGGGCCGTGATCTTCTCGGCGATGATCTACCGCCGGACCAAATTAACATTCTTAAAAAAGATGCGTTTTATGGCTGGCCGTATTGCTTTGGACAAAATATTCAAGATAAGAATTTTGATAGTTCAGCATCTGCCGCCAATCGTTGTACAGAAGCAACGTCAAGCCATATTGATCTGCCGGCACATTCCGCTCCGCTTGGCCTGGCGTTTGTGCCTGAAAATAGCCGTTGGCCCAAAGAATATTGGGGCAATTTGCTAGTGGCTTTTCACGGCTCATGGAATCGCAGTCAACCGACTGGCTATAAAATAGTACGCTTCGTACTTGATAATAAAGGTAAAGAAATTTCCCATGAAGATTTTATCTCCGGGTGGCTCCAAGATGATGGCACTTCTTTAGGTCGTCCAGTTGACCTCCTCGCGCGACCCGACGGGACTCTTTATATATCAGATGATAAAGCTGGTGTCGTCTATCGTCTGACAACAGCCCAATAATTTCTTTAGAAGTTAGTTATACACAGGCCAAAATAACTTGCGTATTTGGTATTAAATTGGCATAAAGCGCATATGTCTCAGCCCAAGATTCGAGAATTAATCGATAAAAAATGCCAATCATGCGAGCAAGGAACTCCGCCATTGTCAGATCTCGAAGTTTCGCGGCTAAAAAAACTTTTGACTACCAACTGGAAAATTATCGGTGGCAAGAAACTACGGCAGGAATTTACATTCAATGATTTTATGTCAGCTATGATTTTTGTTAACGATGTGGCAGCTATTGCTGAAGATGAAGGTCATCATCCGGATATTTATATTTACTATAAGAAAGTTGTTTTAGAGCTGACTACTCACGCTATCGATAACCTGACCGAAAACGACTTTATTTTAGCCCGTAAAATTGAAATGTGCTGTTGATTTCAATAAGAAACATTTTTAACTAAGTCCATTGTTGAATTGTAGGAGTAGGCGGTAGAATTCTGACATGACTTTTAATTCTGAAATATATCGATCTTATGACATTCGCGGTATAGTACCGGATGAATTTACACCGGATGAGGCCTATCATATTGGCCGCGCCTATGCCCAGCATGTTGGGGCCAAAAGCGTTATTGTGGCGCAAGACATGCGGCCCAGTGGTAACAAGTTCGCACCCGAACTAAAGCGCGGCTTAACCGAGGGAGGAATAAATGTAATTGATATTGGCTTGGCCTCAACTCCGCTCTTTTATTTTGCCATTCATCATTTACAGGCAGATGGCGGTTTAATGGTGACGGCATCACATAATCCAGCTGAATATAACGGTATTAAAATAACACGCGAGAAAGCCATTCCAATCGGCGGTGATTCTGGACTACTAGATATTCGTGATCTTGTTCAAAAGCGTGATTGGTCAAACTCTAAAAAACGGGGAATTGTTACTCAGAATGAAAAAGTTCGTGCCGTTTATCTTGATTCTGTAGCCGAGGGAATTAATGCTGATGGTTTGTCGCTCGTAGTCGACAGCGGCAATGGTATGGCTGGTCTTCTATTAGCCGATCTATTTAAACGAATTGGGGGTACAGTGACACCTCTTTATTGGGAGCTCGATGGCACTTTTCCCAACCATGAAGCTGACCCCCTCAAGGAGGAGAATATGGCCGATGTCAAAGAATCAGTCATTAAGAATTCAGCTGATTTTGGCGTGGCCTTTGATGGCGATGGGGATCGTGTTTTCTTCGTTACTGAGAAGGGAACAACTGTTCCGGGTGATATAACAACAGCACTGATTGCAACAGAAATTCTACGTGATCAGCCCGGCTCAACTATTCTCTATGATTTACGATCGTCGCGAGCAACTTATGAGACGATTAAGGCCGCTGGGGGTAATGCCGTTATGTCCAAGGTCGGACATTCAAATATTAAAAAGCAGATGCGGCAGACTAAGGCCGTCTTTGCTGGCGAACTTTCCGGTCACTTCTATTTCACACCCTGGTACGCTGAATCAAGTTTGCGGGCTCTCATGAGAGTCATAAGGCTTCTGCAAAGATCGCGCCAACCTTTGTCAGCACTAGTGGAACCGATAATGAAATATGCCAAAACACCTGAAATAAATTTTACGGTGGCTGATAAAGATGCCGTTTTAAAACGACTGCGTGATCGATATTCTGATGCTAGAATATTAGAACTTGATGGTATTTCTATTCAGTACAAAGATTGGTGGGCGAATGTTCGGGCGAGTAATACCGAGCCAAAACTACGTTTGAATATGGAAGCAGACACCATTAAACTGTTGGCAGAAAAAAAGAGAGAAATTGAAGACATTATTCAACGTTTATGACGCAGGATCTTATACCACCAGCCCCATTTTTTCTTTTACATCTTGCAACGTTTTATTAGCCACAGCTGTCGCTTTCTGGTGACCCTCTTCTAGAACACTCCGCAAGTGTTGCTCGTCCTGGCGTAGCTTATTATATTTTTCGCGAATGGGAGTAAGTTTTTTAATAATCAAGTCAGTTAAGGCTTCTTTAAACTCTTTATATTGGTAGCCCGTAAATTGTTGTTCAATGTCAGCTCGTGACTGTTCGCTAAAAGATTCATAAATGTGCAGTAGGTTTTGCACCGCCGGGCCACTATTCCTAAAAGAGAAAATAGGCTCAGTTTCAGTCACAGCACTCATGATTTTTTTCCGTATGATTTCAGGGCCATCCATTAAGGCGATGTAGCTTTTAGCATGATCACTTTTACTCATTTTTCGGTTCGGATCTGCTATCGACATAATCCGTGATGTCTGAGCATTTAAAAAAGATTGAGGTACTTTAAACGTGTCACCAAATTTTTTATTAAACCGACTAGCTAAATCTCGAGCCAGTTCAACGTGCTGAACTTGATCTTCCCCGACAGGAACAATATCAGCCTGGTACAAAAGTATATCGGCGGCCATTAAGACTGGATACGCGAATAATCCAAGAGACGGGCGTGCCTGATTTTTTTTGGCCTTTTCTTTAAACTGAGTCATGCGTTCTAGTTCACCAAACCACGTCTGAGTAGCTAAGAGCCACATTAATTCAACGTGTGCAGGAATATGTGATTGCACAAAAACAACACTTTTCGTTGGATCAATACCGACAGCGAAGTATATGGCCGCCGTGTCCAGGATGTAGGTCGGCAATTGTTTGACTTCATAGGGGACAGTGATGGCATGCAGATCGACGATACAGTAAAAGACGCTATTATCTTTTTGTAGACCCACCCATTGTTTAAGCGCACCAAGGTAGTTGCCAATATGCAACGTGCCGGACGGCTGAACGCCAGACAAAATTGTTTTTCCGGTAGGAGCTTTCATTACTTTAATACTACCCACTACCTAACACTCCCCACAAACTGTTCAAACCTCAATAATTACAGGCAAGACCATTGGGTGCCGCTCTGTTTTCTTAAAAAGGAATTGGCCAACATCATCCCTCAGACTTGCTTTTAAATGCGCCCAGTTGGGTTCACCACCATGATTTTTACCTGATTGACGTTCAATGATCATACGAATCTGCCGGCGAGTGTCATTGACAAGCTGCTGCTGATCTTTCATGTAAATAAAACCGCGGGAAACCAGATCCGGTTCACCAACAACTTCACCTGATCGGCCATCAACGGTTGCAATTAAAACAACCATGCCATCAGAGGCCAAAACCTGGCGATCTCGCAGCACAACATTACCAACATCACCAACGCCAAGGCCATCAACCATAATGTGATTAATTTCATATTTTTCCCCTGTTAGTCTGGCTTTATTATCAACGATTTCAACGACTTCACCATTAGCAGGCAGCAACACTCGGTCACGCCGAGTACCATTACTGACGGCCATTTTAGCGTGTTCAGCTCGGAAGCTAAAGTAACCATGAGCTGGAATCAAGTATTCAGGTTTCACTAAATCAATCATATGCTGTAAATCATCACGTTGGCCGTGTCCGCCGGAATGAATATCCATCATCTTATAGTGATAAACTTCTGCACCTTGTTTGTAGATCTGGTCTTTTACTAATTGGACTGAAGCCTCATTTCCGGGGATGACTGAAGAAGAGAAAATTACCACATCACCAGCCTGAATTTCCAGGCTGCGGTGTTCTTTATTAACTATGCGCATTAAAACAGCGTTGTCTTCTCCTTGGGCCCCGGTGCATAGTACGAGAACCTTTCCCGGCGGCAACTTATTACTAACCTCAGGCTTTAATAGTGTTTCTTTCTTAAAATTCATAAAACCAATTTCGTGGGCAATTTCAACATTTGTTTTCATAGAATATCCGTCGACAACAACTTTGCGACCAAATTTTTCAGCCACGGTCATCATTTGCTGCAGTCGATCAATCATTGAAGAAAAAGTAGCAGCGATAATACGCTGGTTTGGATGGGCTTCAAATATCTTTTCAAGGTTGGTTTCTATTGTTGATTCAGACATTGAGTGTCCATCACGTTCTGCCCCTGTGGAATCTGAATACAACACGGTAATGCCGCTTTGACCAAGTTTCGTCAAGTGTTCTTCATCAGCCGGCAAATCATTGACTGGATTATTATCAAATTTAAAATCACCAGTGAAAGCTATTGAGCCAGCTTTTGTGCGAACAACAACACCAAAAGAATTTGGCACTGAATGATTGACATGAAAAGTTTCTATCTCAAAATGACCAAGGCGGAATTTTTCTGCCCGCTTAATAATGTTTACTTTTGGCTTAGCATAGTTAGGAAAGTCAGTCTGCCGCTTTTCAACCAATTTCATGGTGAATTCTGAACCATACACGGGCGGATTACCCAGCTTGGGTAAAATATGAGGAACGCCGCCGAAATGATCATAATGAGCGTGGGTAATAATGACTCCTTTAATGTTTTTTTCCTTACCGTGTAGAGGCGATATGTCGGGAATAATATAATCAATCCCGTGCATGTTCTCAGTTGGAAACATTAAACCAATATCAATAACAACAATATCATTTTTGTATTCAACAGCAGCGCAGTTACGGCCTATTTCCTCCAAGCCGCCAAGCGGTAGTAGGTACATAGCATCAGGATTTCGCGGCGGTTGCTTAGCGTTTGGAATGTTTTGACTGCGTGGTGGTCCGAAATGAATACCAGTACTTCGCCCTCGTCCTCGTGGGACAAAGCGGTTATTCCGTCTACTCTGGCGGTGGGAATTTTTATCCGTCCTTGAATGTCGCTCTGGCGGACGAGCTGAGTTCACAACAGCAGCGCGCCGGGTGGGTTGCGGTCTTGCTGAGTTAATATTCGGTTGTATTTTACGCGTGCCAGTCGCTCGGGGCCGCACAGGTGGCGGTTTTGGCGCGGTACGCTTATTCGTTTCAGTCATTTATTATATTGTTTTTTCTTTGCTCGGAATCGTAAAAACGCGAAAGAGTTTGAGTGGCGATTGAAGGCGGATTTTAGTGCAAATACTTTCGTGTTTTTGCGATATTAAAGGCAATATAGCAGATCATGGAGAGCAAGTCAAATCGATTTATTTTTGCCTACAAGTCCAGATCAATATGAATTAATTGCATAGCAGTCAGCACATGCTGAATATGTTCATCTATCGTTAAACCTAATTCCTGCGCACCTAACCTAATATCGTCACGGGAGACAGCCGCACAAAAAGATCTTTGCTTCATTTTTTTCTTGATCGACGCCACAGTCACTTCCGCTAATGTTTTATTAGGCCGCGTCATTGCGACGCCAACTATAAAACCAGTTAATTCATCAACGGCGAAAATAGCCTGATGCAGCCGGGTTTTATGCGCGGTGCCGGTATGTGGCGCATGAGCCATGATCCCTTGTCGGATCATGGCCGAATATCCTGCCTGCGCGAGAATTTCCTGACCCTTGTACGGATGATCATTAAGCGATGGAAATTGCTCATAATCAAAATCATGGAGAAGGCCTACCATACCCCAAACGTCAGCTTCTTCGCCAAAATGCTGAGCATAATGTCTCATGGCCGCTTCGACTGCCAACGAATGCTTAATTAAATTTTGGTTTTTAGTGAAGCGATTTAAAAGCTCCCATGCTTCCGCTCTTGTTTTATTCATATTTTATTCATTAGGTTTACCCTGAGGAGGTCGCCTTCGGCGACCGATTCGAAGGGTGGGGACGGAGAGACTCGAACTCTCATGAGAGAAATCTCACACGCTCCTGAAGCGTGCGCGTCTACCAATTCCGCCACGTCCCCTTTATTAAAAGCAATTTTCAATTATACAATTTACAAACTTTATATTCCCTAGCGCCAGTCACCTCTGGTGACTTAGCCCGCTGTGCCCACCGTAGCTCGTTAGAGCAAAGGAGGGTCTACCAATTCCGCCACGTCCCCTTTATTAAAAGCAATTTTCAATTATACAATTTACAAACTTTATATTCCCTAGCGCCAGTCACTTTTGGTGAACTTGCCAGCGTTTCCCTTACTTATTTACAAGAGAACCTTATAGTTTTCCAGCTACTTCTTTCAATTGCGCTTTAAAGTTTTCAACGCCCGCCACTGGAATTGGGTCGATACCGTATTCTAGGGCGAGATAGTAGGTGGTCCATAAACCAAAAGTAACGGTGTATATTATTTTTTCAAGCAAGGTCTCTCCTTCAGCGGTAAATTCCTCCACAGTTACACCCCAGTCGCGATATAATTTACTGGTTACGGCCATTCGGGCAATGTTTCGTGGGTGATCCTTTAGATCGCGAATAAAGAGAGCAAAGAATTTATTTGGGTTATTCATTGTTTTCAAGGTACTAAAACCAACCATTTCATTATGGTTTAATTCGGGAATGGTATTCCAAAAAGCCGGCTGCTTAGCATTCTCATTTGTCTGGATCTTAAAGTTTTTTGTGGCAAAACCAAGCGTATCACCAGAAACATAGACTGGAACTTTGTCTTTCATGGCATGAGCCATTATTTTTCCGAGCTCTTCAAGTTTAGGTGTTACTTTTTTAATTTTTTTGGCCACTCGCTTTAAATCAGACGTTACATCATGCGTCAGGCCACTATTTTTTAGTGCGGTATAAATGCCGGTGAAAGCTGCCCAGAGGGCGTGGCGTGGTTGCATATTTGGGTAGTCAATTAGACAGAATGGCACCTGGTCACGCTCACTCCACTCTTTGAGTGTTCCTCCGGCTGCGCTCGCGATGAGAGGAATATTTTTATCTTTGGCTTTACAATAAGCGGATAGAGACTCTTCCGTATTGCCCGAATAGCTGCTGGCAATAACCAAAGTTTTTTTAAAACCCATCATACCAAGATAGGCCAGAGGCAGATTATAGTTACGGTGAACATAAAGCGGTCTTTTCACGATGCCAAGAGCATTTAATAAGTCTCCAGGATGTCCGGAGCCGCCCATACCAGCTACAACTATACTGTCGTAATCACCCTTGATGGCAACGTCCTTATTAATTGCCAACGAATGAACAATCTGCTCGGCTTGGTTTAATATAATATCGCGCATGTTCATTAAGAAAACGTGTAAATCAATCCTACCAACCAAAACCTACCACCTACAAACTACTCACTACAACTTAATATTACTTCCACACTCTCTTAACCTTCACATGCCACTGTGAAATGTTATTGAAACGATCAGCCGGCAGAGCAGCCAGGTCAGGGTTAATGCCGCGAACTTTCTTACTCGTACCAAAGAGGTACAGGGGTCGATACAGAATCAAAGCTGGTTTAATATCAAGAATTATACCCTGAAACGCCTTATACTTTTCACGTCGCTCATCTTCATTAGGTGTTTTACGAGCTTCTTCCAGGAGTTTATCGACTTCTTTATTCTTAAAAAGAGAAAAATTGAGACCGGGTGATCGAGTTTGCGTGGAATGCCAGAAAGGATATGGATCAGGAATAGAGGAAAGAATTTCACCAAAGAGCAGGATCTCATAATCCCGGGGACGAATTATTGTCTGTTGAATTGTGCCGGCCCCAAAATGTTCGATTTCTGTTTCCGCACCAACTTTCAACCATTGCTTTTGAATTACCTCGGCCGTGTGGACATATTCTGGCCAATCAGTCGTCGTGATTTTTAAGTGAAGTCGTTGATCGTTCTTTTCCCGAATTCCATCACCATCAACATCCTGCCAGCCAGCTTCGTCAAGTTCGCGCTTGGCTGCCTCAAGATCAAATATTGGCGCTGAGAGTTCATCATTAAATCCAAAGATGCCTGGCGGAATAGGTAGATGGAGCGGCTCACCCTCACCATTTAGTGCCTCATTAACAATCTCTGTCCGGTCGATGGCAAGTGCCAGGGCATTACGAATACCAGCATCAGCCAAAATCGTGCTATCCTGCTGGTTAAAAAATAAACTGAAGTATTGAGGCAGATTTAGCCGTTGAACTATAAGCGATGAGCGACGTTCAAGTTCGTCTCGAAGTTGAAGTGGCAGAAATCCAAGTCCGTCAACTTCACCGGCAATAATGGCTTTAAGAGAGTCATCATAATTCGTGAAGAATCGATAATGAACCTCATCAATAAATGGTCGCGTTCCGTAGTAAGCGTCATTTCTAACTAAGTTGAACTCGGTAATCTCGCCAGTTTTGCGTCTTGTCTTAATTTCCAAGAAACGATATGGGCCGCTGCCAATTGGCTTAAGCATCTGTTCAGCCAAAGTAGCGTTTTCAGGTGCAATATTTTTCCAGACATGTTCTGGCACGATGCCGACAGTCAGTGAACTAATAAAGGGTGCATAGGGCTCGACTAAAGTGAACTTAACAGTGTGAGCATCAACTTTTTCAATTGTTACACTTTCAAAAGCACTTAAAAGAGGAGAGCCATAACTTGGTGTCTGAATACTGCGAATTGTGAAGACCACATCATCCGCTGATAGTAATTGTCCGTCGTGCCAGTTGACGTCCGTACGCAAATTAACAATATAAGTTTTTTGATCTTCTGAAATAGTGATATCGGTGGCCAAATCTTTCTGGAGCTGTAATTTTCCGTCCAACTTAAACAGAGATGAGTAAACGAGACGAGAAATATCTACATCAAGATCATTCGCACCAGCTAGAATCGGGTTCACGTTTCTTGGTTGTCCCACGGCCGCTTCACTATAGATACCACCGGTTTCAGCTATAAGTTCAGTGTTCCGGCCAATGTAACCGATAACAAACCAGATTGCGGACACAAACATGAGGGCTATTAACCAAGCCAAGACAACTCGCTCTGTTGCTGACATCTGCTCATATAGGCGGATTGCCCAAATAGGCGGTTTAAATCGGCGCCGTTGGTCGTATAACATCATATATCGTATCGTCTATTATTTTCTCTTAGCGCTGAGTTTAGTCCGTAATTATAGACCCTGTCTGCTTCTCCCGGGCAAAGTTTGGTGCTGAAAGATCCTTCAGAATCGTTTTCAAGTTTGGCATAAAGCTCAAAGATATTAGCTGATTTCTTCCAGTAGAAATAATCAAAATTTCCAGCCGGATCAGTTGGAAATGGTTTCGCCAAGTTGGCATATTTATCATTTTGATTACGCAGGGCTAGTTCAATCTGAGATCGCACGTCGCTATTTTTTGGGTCATTCAATTGGCCGCACCAAGTATTCATTTCATATGGTGGGTAAGTGTTGTGGATCATCCGGACAGCATAAAGGGACGTTTCTAAATCTTGGAGGTGATGTTTACGGGTTGTGTCACGAGCTTGCTCATCGGCCCTATTCAATAAAAATGGGCCTCCGAAGATGAGCGCCAGCAAGGCCAGATATACCGGAACACTAGAATAAAGCGATTTTGCTTGCTCTCTTTTGTCCGAGGTAGACGTCAGAAGATGTACTTACAGAAACAAATGGACGGCGGCAATAATAATAAAAAGAACACTAAGCGCAACTGTGATCTGGAATAATCGCTTTTCGCTACCGCGGCGAACGTTGAACCCATCTCCACTTGATCCGCCAAATGTTCCGCTTAAGCCGGCTGATCTATTTTGCAATAAAATTGACACCAGAAGCCCTACCGAGACTATAAGAAATAGAATGTTAAGCCAAAGCATAGTTAATCAAGTTTGAGCTTATTAGAGTAGTGAAATTAGCATTCATAGTCAATACTAACACTGTTTCTTAAAGATAGTCGCGCAGTAATTTCACTTTACTGCCAATAACACTCTTTAGTTCATCGTCGCTAGCCATCTTGATTTTATTAAGAGATCCGAAGTGCGATATAAGTTTTTTCTTCGTTTTCGGGCCAATGCCCGGAATTTCATCAAGTAAGGAACGTACATATTTTTTACTTCGCAAAAGTTGATGATAGGAAAGTGTAAATCGATGGGCCTCGTCGCGCATGCGCTGGACTAAATATAAAGCATCAGAATCGTAAGGTAGACGAATTGAAGTAAATCGGGCGGACCCCGCACCCCGATTGGCATTTTTTGAGTAAATGAATATTTCTTCTTCTCTTTTAGCTAAAGCTGCGACTGGCACTGGCATATTAAGATCGGTTAACACTTTTTTTACCGACGAAAGTTGTCCTTTACCTCCGTCAATCAAAAGTAAATCAGGCTTTGGCCAGGTCGAATTTCTTGCTGCAAATCTTCGGCGCACTACTTCTTGCAACATAGCAAAATCATTTGGCGACCCATTCAGCTTCAGGCGGAATTTACGATACTGACTTTTGTCTAAGATGCCGTTGGTAAAAACAATCATTGCTCCGGTGGCCAGGGTACCTTGTATGTTAGAAATATCATATGTTTCGATTCTAGAAAGCACTCTTCTGCCAAGTCCGAGGGCAGCAGCCAGTTCTTTAGCGGCATCATTGAAGCGTCTATCCTGCTGCCATAATAAATTTTCTTCAACGAGAAACTGTTTGGCATTCAGCTCACCCATGATAATCAGATGCTTTTTCTTACCGCGCCGAGGAACTATTAATTTCGGCGGTGATACTTTAGAAATATAAGCAGCCAATGTGGTCTGATCAGATAGCGACTCAGGTATAATAATAAGCTTCGGAATATCTTGCGCATCACCGTAATATTGCAGTATAAATTGACGCAAAATATCAGCGTTGCGCACCGGCCCACGTGATTTTAGGAGAAAAGTATTTTTATTAAGAAGTTTACCGCCACGAATGGCGAAAACGTTAGCGGCGCTGCGACCAAGGTCACTGACAATACTCACCACATCAAATGATTCCTGACTTGCCAGATAAACTTTCTGGCTACCTTCAAGACGTTCCAGTGCTTGCAGCTGATCACGGAAAATTGCTGCTTGCTCAAACTTCTTATTCCGAGAAGCATTCTTCATCCCTGATTTTAATTTGTCGATCACCTCTCGGCGTTCACCTTTTAGAAATTGTATGATACGACGAATATTGTTCTGATAATGTTTCCTAGACACAACCCAGCCACTTTTCCCGCCAGCTGATTTTTGTTGTTTGTTTTGTGTCCAGTTATTCTTCAAATCTGTTGAAAAAAGTGGATGTGGAAAAATTTTCTCTCTAGCCCTAACTGCTTGAGCTGGAGACTTATCACTGGCATGGGGAAAAATTCGGCGAAGCAATTTTAGAGTTTGTCTAACAGAACGGGCTGATGAGTATGGCCCAAAGTAACGGGCGCCATCTTTTGTAATGTGCCTAACGGGTAAAACTCGTGGAAATTCTTCGTTCGTTATTTTAATAAAGAGATAGTACTTGTCATCACGCAACACGACATTATAAGGTGGTCGGTGTTTTCTGATCAGATTCGCTTCAAGAATTAGTGCTTCGTTCTCTGAGTCGACAACAATCGTAGTCACAGCAGAAATTTCCGGAATCATTTGTTGCTTGGCAGGCTCCAAATTTGCTTTAGAACGAAAGTAACTGCGTACTCGACTGCGTAGATTAAGTGCCTTACCGACATAAAGAATCTGGTCTTCAGTATTCTTAAACATATAAATACCGGGATTGGCCGGCAGGCTGTCTAGGTGTAGTGGAGTAGGCATGCTATGTCTTGTTCGTACACTACAGCTTTGTTTGACACCAGTGTATGTACTTGCCCTGCATTAAGAATCCGCCTATAATCAGCGCTATTGTTTAGTTTTTAGTTACCAGAAAACAAAAGTAAAAAAATAATTTAGCAACAAAAGAGTACGAATGGCTGCATTCTATATTTTAATATTTTAAGATTCTATTTTCAAAAGATAATGGCAAATCAAATAGTCATTAAAGGCGCCCGAGTTCACAATCTCCAAAATATTTCGTTGAAGATTCCGCGAGATAAGCTAGTGGTCTTAACTGGCCTGTCTGGTTCAGGAAAATCATCGCTGGCTTTTGATACGCTTTATGCCGAAGGACAGAGACGATATGTAGAATCTCTTTCCGCCTATGCGCGACAGTTTTTGGGGTTAATGGATAAACCAGACGTTGATCAGATTGACGGACTATCACCTGCAATTTCAATCGACCAAAAGACAGCATCTCGTAATCCTCGTTCGACGGTTGGTACCTCAACGGAAATCTATGATTATTTGCGTCTGCTGTTTGCTCGGACAGGCACGCCTCATTGTCCACAATGTGGTAAGCCGATTGAACGTCAAACTATCAAACAAATGGCCGAACAAGTTTTGCATCTTCCAGCTCAATCACAACTTCTTATTCTCGCCCCAATTGTTCGGGACCGGAAAGGAGAACATAAGCAGCTTCTACAAGATGCCAAAAATGCTGGTTACGCTCGAGTCCGCGTCGATGGCACTGTTTATAAAATAGATGAAGCTTTAGAGCTCGTGCTCGATCGACAAAAACGCCACTCTATTGAAATTGTTGTTGATCGATATTTTATTGAAGAAAAACCAGATAAGCCCCGCTTGGCTGACTCATTAGAAACAGCCTCTCGGTATGGTGATGGCCTAGTTTTAATATTTAATCAGGATACGAATAATGAGTGGTTATTCTCTGAAGAGTTTTCCTGTCCGGATTGCGGTATAAATTTGCCGGCGATCGAGCCACGTGATTTTTCATTCAACTCGCCGCATGGTGCGTGTCCGGATTGTACTGGATTAGGAACAAAGCAAGAGGTTGAGCCGGATTTAGTTATGCCAAACAAAAAGTTGAGTCTGGCCGAAGGGGCAATTAGACCTTGGAGCAAATCAGGGCGCAGTGGCTGGTATGAGAGAATGCTGGAGGCTGTGGCTGGACAATATGGCATTCCCATGAATGTGCCGGTACGGAAACTAACCAAACAACAGACAGCTATTATTCTATTCGGCGCTCCAGAGTCTATTACGGTTGGTACAAATCGGGGCAGTTGGGAGACAACCTATGAGGGAGTCGTGCCGCAACTAATTCGTCGTTATAAAGAAGCCAGCAGTGATGCCGCTCGTTCTGATATTGAGCAATATATGATTGAGAGGAACTGTCCAACCTGCAATGGCAAGCGTCTTAAGCCCGGTCCCCTGGCCGTAAAAGTGTCTGATAAAAATATATTTGAAGTCGTAACGCTAGACATTGATGCGGCCCTTAAATTCTTCAAACTCATTCAGAGCGGAAAAGCAAAGAATTTTGACAGTCAAAAACAAAAGATAGCTTTACAAATTCTGAAGGAAATTACTAATCGTCTTACCTTCTTACAAGATGTCGGGCTATCGTATCTTACGCTTGATCGTCGAACTGCTACCTTGGCAGGTGGTGAAGCGCAGCGTATCCGCTTGGCGACACAAATCGGATCCGGCTTAGTCGGTGTTGTTTATATTCTCGACGAACCATCAATTGGTTTGCATCAACGTGATAATGCCAAGCTAATCAAAACTCTGGAAAACTTACGCAACCTCGGAAATACTGTAATTGTGGTCGAGCATGATGAAGAGACTATACGTGCTGCCGATCAAGTTATTGATATCGGTCCTGGTGCAGGGGAGCATGGCGGACAGGTAGTATTTCAGGGGACGCCGAAACAACTGGAACGCAGCACCACTTCTACCGGGAGATATTTATCGGGCAAAATTTCAATTAGCGCTCCGAAGAAATATCGTCCAGGAAATGGTAAGAAAATTACTATCAAAAATGCGACCGAACACAATCTAAAGAATGTTACGGTTGATATTCCTCTGGGCGTATTAACCTGTGTCACTGGTGTGTCAGGATCAGGTAAATCAACTTTAATCAACGATATTTTAGCCAAAGCTTTAGCCAGGGAGTTTCATCGTGCCAAGGTGAATCCAGGAGAGCATAAAGAGATTCTTGGTTTGCGACACCTCGACAAAGTAATCACGATAGACCAGTCGCCAATTGGACGAACACCGCGCAGTAATTCGGCCACTTATACGGGGTTATTCACGCCGATCCGAGAATTGTTTGCGGCGACTGAAGAGGCCCGAGTCCGTGGTTATAAAGCCGGTCGTTTTTCTTTTAATGTCAAAGGTGGTCGTTGTGAAACTTGTCAGGGCGACGGGGTGCTTAAGATTGAGATGCATTTTTTGCCTGACGTATACGTTGATTGTGAGGAATGTCATGGCAAACGTTATAATCAAGAAGCACTCGAAATCGAATATCGAGGCGTGGCCATTTCGGATGTTCTTGACATGACGGTTGAGCATGCGTTGGAATTTTTTCAGGCCGTCCCGACAATTCGTGATAAATTGAAAACTCTTAATGACGTTGGCTTGGGCTATATCCACCTTGGCCAGCCCGCCACAACATTATCTGGCGGTGAAGCCCAACGTATTAAGCTGGCCACAGAATTGTCACGGCGAGCAACGGGAAAAACCTTGTATATTCTTGATGAACCAACAACAGGTCTTCATTTTGAAGATGTAAAGCGTCTTCTTCTTGTTTTACAAAAACTAGCTAATAAAGGAAACTCAGTGCTTGTTATTGAACACAACTTAGACATTATTAAATCTGCCGACTATCTGATTGACCTTGGGCCAGATGGTGGAGATGAAGGGGGAAACATTGTGGCCACTGGAACTCCGCGTGAAGTTGCCAAAGTAAAACAGAGCTTTACAGGACATTACCTCAAGAAAGTCTTGTCTTAGATCTTTGCTCTCGCCCGTTCTTCGTCTGACGGAGTACTATTTTAGTACTATGGATCAGCGTACAAAAATTGTTTGGAGTCTGCTGGCTGGAATTGCTTTAATAGCGATCACTTTGAGGTTTTATTATATTCACGACTATCCACCAGGAATATCTGCCTATGAAGCAGTTTTTGGGGTTACAGCCGTGCGAATTATCCAAGGAGCCTTACCGGTTATATTTGTACAGAATGGTTCATTTGATCTTCTATATCCATTAATCATGGTGCCAGCCATAGCAAGCTTTGGAGTTGGCTTCTGGCAAATGCACGCCGTATCTGCAGTAATTGGCGTTGTCACTGTCATTGCCATGTATTTTGCGACCCGACCATGGTTTGGCAAATTAAGTGGTTTGTTGGCTGCATTGTTTGTGGCAACTAGTACCTGGCATGTGACTGCTTCGCGGACATCCGGACCAGAGATTCTCCTACCTCTCCTTTTTTCCCTATTGATAGCTGGTATTGGCTACAGCCTTATCTTTACCCAGAAAAAGAAAATGCGCGCCGCCTATGTCATGAGCGCTATGGCCGGTACGATGTTTACAACTTCTTTATATATCTCATTATCCGGGCTTGTCGTTTTGGTTGTACTTCTGGGTCTAGCATTATTACTGCTGCTTTCAGCTCTACATCCTAAAGTTGAACTAACCCTTCTCGAAAAATATTGGCGTCACTTAGTCATTGCGCTAACGACTGCAATAATTTTGAGTGCTCCCTTACTTTGGTCTGTGTTCGCACAACCAGACTCTATTCGTCAGTCCATTACAATGGTTGAATCAGCCCCGGACTTTCTGACTAACATCAGAACTATCATTTTCACTTTATTTACTGGTCTTGATGATCTGAGCTGGCATTCGGGTGTAGCTGGATTTCCCTTACTGAATCCTCTCGTTGGACTTCTGACGATACTTGGTGTGGCTTGGTCAATAGGCTGGCTAGCTATAGTTTTTCGCAAAATGGTTCGAGGTATTGATTTACATCTTGGTATGATTTTCCCTTATCTTATCTTGACGCTTCTTGGTTGGCTCGCGATTATAGCAATTAATCCCGATCAGTTGGTTCGAGGGCATCTACTAATCAGTTTACTAGTGCCTTTGTATATGCTAGCTGGCACAGCCGGTGCCGTTTGTATTCGTTGGTTAAGAAAAATTGCTAGGACTGATGTCATGGCCTCAATTACCGCAGGTTCCCTTATTGGCATCATCATTTTATTTGGTCTTTATGATGTCTCTTTATACTTTCTTTTAGCTAGAGTTAACGCTGACGCCGCTTCAGATTATCGCGCAGACCTTGTATCAGTAGCGCGCTATCTAAATGATTTGCCTCAACCAGTCGAATCGGCCAGTAATCCCTATCTTGTTATCGAACCTGACGCGATTCCAATCATTGAATTTTTACTTTCCGCAACACAGACTAGGGTGCAACAACTGAATCCAGCTACTGTTCATCTGACAAAATTTGAACCTGGTACTTTAATAGTGTTCTCAAGTTCAACCTTAGATATGGCTGACCGTTTAACTAATTTACAACAAGACCTTGAATTATTAACGGTTAAACATGATCAATTTAATCGCGAGGAATTTCGTGTTTATAGAATACCGGTCACAATACCCCCTATACCTGCAGATGTAACAAGTGATCTCGATGCTTGAGTTTCAGCAATGTCTTACCTATGACTGATATTGGTCGGCTGCAAAGAGAAATTTATGCGACGATTCGATATCATGATTTATTTGATCAACCAATCACTTCAGTTCAAATTTGGCGATCTCTTATTATTAGTGAACACGCTGAGGACAACTCAACGAATTTGTCCTCAACCTCTGGTCAAAGGTGGGGAGGACAAAAAATACCTAGTTTCGCAGAAATTAGTGGTGCTCTAGACACGTCTGAGTGGTTACGATTACGGATTCAAAAAAAATTTGGCTACTATTTTCTTCGTGGTCGCTCTGAGCTTGTTAGTTTACGACTCTCTCGTCACCGCTTGGCCCAAATGAAGTGGAAATTGACCAAGAGAATTGTGCGTTGGCTCACTCTAGCGCCATTTGTAAAGATGCTTGCTATGTCAGGTTCATTGGCGGCTGGTAACACCAGACCTGGCAGTGATCTTGACCTATTTATTGTCGTGAAGTCAGGCAGAATCTGGACAGCTCGGCTTGGCCTATTATTTATATCGCAAATACTTGGGCGCCGCCGGAAATATTGGCAAGGTGAAGCACCGGACAAAGTGTGTCTTAATCATTACGTAACAACCCAATCCCTGCTCATGCCAAAAACTATTCGTAATCTTTATACGGCTCTGCTTTATCGAAATCTAATTCCACTCACCGGGATAGCTCTGTCGGGCGGATTTTTTAATGCCAACGCTGCCTGGATAAAACACTATCTTATGTATCCTAGCGAGCCACACCTGCCGAGTCGTCATGTCATTAAGCGATCAAAAATAAGCGGAATTATACAATCTCAACTTGAGTCTCTTTTGTCCGAACCAGTATTTAGTTTGGTTGAGCTTTGGGCGGAAAAAGTTCAGCGTCGCAGTATATTGCGCCACACAAAACCAGCACAGTCCGGCCGGGTAGTCATGTCTGCGACTGAATTAGCCTTTCATCCGGATACTAAAGTTCCAGGTATATTAGCTAAATTCTCACAAGATGAAGGGCAAAAAAAATTACTATAGTCAACAACCTACCTTAGCTTAGCTCTTTAAAGAAGCAGGATCTCTGTAATTTTTAATTATATCATAATATATATAGATAGTCAATCTTTTATCTATAAAAAGACTTTATTAGAGCCATAATATTTATATTTATTATCCACATATTTTTCCACAAAATATAAAAGAAATAAAGTTCTTGACGAATTAGCACTCTCAGGGGTAGAGTGCTAATTACGACTGAAAACTTCAAGATAGCAAGCTTATTTACTTAAGGAATTAGCAGCGCGATCAATCAAAGGAAGAGCTAGACGCCAGGTTGATTATATAGTATATATAATTGTTATCTAAAAAGTATTCAGAAACTATTTTATTAATTTCTAATTTTACTATAGTGATATGTCAAATATAGAGCCATTGCATGACAAGGTTGTGGTCAAACCATTGTCGAAAGAAGAAGTGACTAAGTCCGGCATTGTAATTCCCGACACCGTTGACAAAGAAAAACCTATGGAGGGCGAAGTCATTGCTGTCGGTCCTGGGCGATTTGATGAGTCCGGCAAGCGTATGCCGATGAGTGTCAAAGTTGGTGATACTGTTTTGTTCACAAAATATGCGCCAGATGAAGTTGAAATTGATGAGGATGAATTTCTTGTCATCGAAGAAAGTAAAATCCTGGGAATAGTCAAAAAATAAGACAAGAATAGAAAACCAATTACTAAATACTAATTACTAATCACTAAACTATGCCTAAACAAATTCATTTTGATGAAGTCGCCCGCGAGCATTTGCGCGCCGGCGTTGATAAACTAGCCAATGCCGTCAAAGTCACGCTTGGTCCCCGTGGACGAAACGTTGTTCTTGACAAGGGGTTTGGTGCTCCGGTCATTACCAACGATGGCGTTACTATTGCTAAAGAAATTGAGCTTCCTCACAAAGTAGAAAATGTTGGAGTAGAGCTTGTTAAGCAAGTTGCGGAAAAAACTAATGATGTGGCTGGCGATGGCACAACAACGGCAACTGTACTGGCTCAGGCCATGTTTAATGAAGGTCTGAAAAATCTTGCTGCTGGTGCTAATCCGATGGTGCTCCGCAAAGGCATGGAAGAAGCCACCAAGATTGCGGTTGAATCTTTGGAAGAGCAAAAGCGGGAAGTCAATGGCCGCGAAGAGATATCTCAGGTGGCAACTATTTCAGCTCAGGATGAAGAAGTTGGGACTCTTATTGCAGATGTGATGGAAAAAGTCAGTAAAGACGGTGTGATAACTGTTGAAGAATCGCAAACCCTTGGTTTAGAGCAGGAAATTGTGGAAGGTATGCAGTTTGATAAGGGCTACATTAGTCCTTACATGGTTACGAATTCCGAGAAGATGGAAGCGGAACTGAAAAATCCATACTTACTTATTACCGATAAGAAGATTTCTGCGGTAGCCGACATTTTGCCATTACTTGAAAAACTGATGCAAGCTGGCAAGAAAGAATTAGTAATTATTGCTGAGGATCTGGAAGCCGAAGCGCTGGCTACATTAGTCGTTAACAAAATCCGCGGAACATTTCATGCTCTCGCCGTGAAAGCACCTGGTTTCGGTGATCGTCGCAAAGAAATGCTGGCGGATATTGCAACTGTCACTGGCGGTAAAGTAATTTCTGAAGAAATCGGCTTGAAGTTAGAAAATGCCGATCTTGACATGCTTGGCCGAGCGGACCGAGTACTAGCTACTAAGGACGACACAACTATCATTGGTGGCAAAGGAGATCAAACGGAGATTGATGCCCGTGTTAATCAGATTAAGCAAGCAATTGAGCGAGAAACATCTGATTTTGATAAAGAAAAATTACAGGAACGCTTAGGTAAGCTAGCTTCTGGTGTGGCCGTCATCCGTGTTGGGGCTGCCACAGAGACTGAACAAAAAGAACGGCAACACAGAGTTGAGGATGCCGTATCAGCAACTAAGGCGGCAGTGGCCGAAGGTATCGTTCCTGGCGGCGGGCTGGCTTTACTGGTGGCAGCCGAAAAAGTTGCTAAAGTCGTAGCAAAAAAGAAAGGCGATGACCACGATCATGATCATGTCACAGGCATGAGCCTGGTCCAAAAAGCTTTAGAAGAACCAGCTCGGCAAATAGCCATTAATGCTGGTCGTGAAGGCTCCGTAATTGTCGAAGAAATGCGGAGGCAAGGTTTAAAACTTGGTTACAATGCGGCTGATCATGTATTCGTGGATATGTTTGAAGCCGGTATTGTTGATCCTAAAATGGTCACGCGTTCTGCTTTGCAGAACGCAGCTTCGATTGCATCTATTATGTTAACTACAGAAGCCACCGTGACCGATATTCCTGAAGATAAGAAAGATCATCCAATGCCTGACATGGGCGGTATGGGCGGAATGATGTAAGCCGTTTTCGCTAACAAGCGAAAATGGTGAAATCCCTCCGTGGCTCTGCAGCAGTACAGCGAAGGGGGATAAGGCTCCTCACACAGAGCAGGCTCTTGATAAACAAGAGCTTGTTTTGTTTCTGGGGCAGTCATACGATGAATAAAAGCGCCTTGGGTCGTGATAGCTAATTTAATTTCATGAATTCTATTTTACAAAATAACTCACCAGAAGAGGTTGATCAATTGAAAAATTCCAGTATTGAAAGCGATACGATTTTTTCTGAAGCATCAAATCAATCATTAAAATCATTACCTAATCTAGACAACGGAATAAATAATAATCCTGAGAATTTACAGAATATGACCGGCCTAGATGAGAAACGATTGTATGCGGCGATGTCCTATATGGCATTTCTGGTGTTTGTACCGCTGCTTACTCGCCGAAAAGATCCATTCATTAATTTTCACGCTAAGCAGGGTTTGGGCATTTTAGTTGGTTACGTTTTGGCCGCAATTGCGGCCAATTGGATATCAGCTATCGGCAGTCTTATCTTTATTACTCTGTTGGTTTTCGACATTATAGCGCTAGTCTTCACGCTCCAAGGGCGCAGTTGGAGAATACCTGGGATAGGACATCTGGCGGAAAAAGTTCGACTTTAATTGGTGCAGGTGTCACCAAAGAGCTAGCAGCGGCTCATGATACAATAGTGCTCATGGTTATTAAGAGTATTCACAAACAAACGAAAATCGTCTGTACCATCGGCCCCTCTTCGAGCGCTCAGGGAACCCTTGAAGATATGGTTCGCGCTGGCATGGATGTAGCCCGAATAAATTTTTCACATGGTGATTATGAATCTAACTTGGTTCTATTAGAAAAAGTTCGGGCGGTGGCAAGGGCAGCGAAAAAGCCAATCGGTATTATGCAAGATCTCCAAGGCCCAAAAATACGGGTGGGGGTTTTGCCTCAAGCTGGCTTGGAGCTTATTGATGAAAAAATCGTGACTTTACACGCTGGTGTCACGGAAGCCGAACATGGTGTTATTCCGGTTCCTTACAAGAGGTTTGCTCATGACGTGTCTCGCGGAGATCGTCTTTTGCTTGATGATGGTACTAAAGAGCTCGAAGTCTTAAGTGTTAAAGGGTCACGCATTAAAGCTAAAGTTATTTTTGGCGGCCATTTAATTTCTCATAAGGGTATAAACGTACCCAGTGTTGCTTTGACGATTGAAGCCATGACCGAAAAAGACGAAGCTGATCTTACGTTTGGTTTAAAACAAAATATTGATTTTGTGGCACTCTCATTCGTTCGCACTGGTTCAGACGTGGTCGCTCTTCGTAAACTAATCTCAGAAAAGTTGCCGGCTGATACAGAGCCACCGGCCATCATCGCCAAAATTGAAAAGCACGAAGCCCTCGATAACTTTGACGATATTCTCAATGTCGCCGATGGAATTATGATTGCTCGAGGCGACCTTGGCCTGGAAACGCCGGCTTCAGCAGTACCGATACATCAAAAAGAATTAATAGCAAAATGTGTGGTGGCAGGTAAACCTGTCATTACAGCGACAGAAATGCTTGATTCAATGCAGAAAAGACCTAGACCTTCTCGAGCTGAAGTATCTGATGTTGCTAACTCTGTCATTGATCATACTGATGCCACCATGCTGTCGGGCGAAACAGCCATGGGGCTATATCCAGTACGATCAGTTGAAATCATGAGCAAGATTATTGCTGATACCGAAGAATCAACGCTTGATAATCTAATGCCTGAACGTGAGTCTGTGGGCGAACCCGTACCATCGGCGGTGGCGGCGGCTGCAGTTAAGCTGTCTCGGCATATCAATGCCGCTGCCATTTTAGTAACAACTCACTCCGGATTCACAGCTCGGCAAATTGCTCGTTTTCGACCGGATAAACCTATCATTGCCGCAACTGACAGTCCACGCACTCGTCAGCAACTAACTCTCAGTTGGGGTATAACACCAATTGATGTTGATGGATATGACAAGCCTGAGACACTATTGTCGTCGGTCCAAAACAAGCTCAAAAAAATCGGGCTAAAAAAAGGAGAAACAATTGTTGTAGTGGCTGGTTTGCGACGACTAAATAAATATGATTCCGCTATTCGTGTGGTCGAACTATAAAGAAAGAAGGAGTCAATTGGTCTGTCACAAATTGCCTGAATTAAATAAATTTCACAATATAGGTTGCCGCCAGTCCGTAAAGACTATATCTTGGTCACAATCGGAGAGGTGACAGAGTGGACGAATGTGCTGGTCTTGCCCGCCAAATCAGCAGGTCAGCTTGCGGGCGGAAAACCGGCTAAGATAAAGATGCAATTTGGAGGAGTCGGATAGTGGTTTATTCCACCGGTCTTGAAAACCGGAAGGCGGGAGACCGCCTCGTGAGTTCGAATCTCACCTCCTCCGCCAAAAATCGAAATCAGTTTTTGAAGCCGAAATGGGGTCGGCGCGAAGCGCCGACACAAATGTATTCCCCCCAAAAATTCCCGAATCCAAAAGGTTTTTCCACGCTCCGCGTGGCTCAAAAAGTACGGTTCGATCCTTAATTTGAAAGTTCGAACCGACTTTTTTGAACAAATGAAGTT
>CAYJQW010000008.1:0-54840 GCA_964372635.1 uncultured Candidatus Saccharibacteria bacterium | reverse complement strand
GTTAATTGTTACCTCTTTAGTTTACTCTAAAGTCTTATCTTGCAACTGGTCTCTCCTTTAAAGACAACCCTTGCTCCTCAATTTTCTGGGTTAGGAAAGCACAATTAGCACAGATCACGCTTTCTAAATGCAAATTTAAATCGGTGCCGATTTTTTTACTCCAATCAGAAAAATGATTGTTTCGCCTATCATAGATGAATCGTTTCCGTTTACAGCTAGAGCATTGCTGAAAAAATGCCGCCATAATTTTCCTCC
This sequence comes from uncultured Candidatus Saccharibacteria bacterium, assembly GCA_964372635.1. Lineage (GTDB taxonomy): Bacteria > Patescibacteriota > Andersenbacteria > UBA10190 > UBA10190 > CAYJQW01. Next base: position 54,585 of record CAYJQW010000008.1, on the reverse strand, counting down.
TTCTTTAAGATTGAAACGAACAATCCTTGAGTATTAAAACATAGCTTTCCTGCCATGTTTGACACTAACCAATTATTATAGCCTAAATATGCCTATATTGTCAATAGCTACATTATTGCTTAATGTAAGCCATAATCATCTGATATAGTCGTAAATGAAGACCCCATATTCTTGCAAAATAACCAGGTTATTAATTGTTACTTGTCTTCTGTTTTAAGTAGGCTCATGTCCCGCCAGTTTGAACCCGACGAAACGTCGACAACTAACGGCACATCAAGCGGAAAGACGCTCTCCATGATTTTTTTCATATCAGCGCCAAGGGACACAGTTTCCTTAACAGGGACTTCGCACACCAATTCATCGTGAACGGTTAAAATCATTTTGGCATCAGGGTATTTTTTTAACATATGCGTATAAAGTTCTATCATCGCCTTCTTTAAAATATCGGCTGCCGTTCCTTGAATTGGAAAATTAAAGGCCGCACGCTCCGCAGCAGCGCGGATCGCCGGCGCATTTGAATTGATTTCCGGTACCCAACGCCGCCGACCAAATAGCGTTTCCACAAAACCTAAACTTTCGGCCTGTTCAATTGTCTGCTTGATCCAGTTCATGAGCCCTATGTATTGTTCGCGGTAGCGTTCAATAAATGATCGGGCTTCTTCGCTTGAGACGCCCGAAGCGCGCGCAAAATTTAGCGGTCCCATACCGTAGAGTACGCCGAAGTTTAGTGTCTTAGCGTCACGCCGCTGTTTAGATGTAACGTCCGCGGGCGCTACGTTGTTAATCCAGGCAGCCGTGGTGGCATGAATGTCCCCGCCAGCTCGAAAGGCATCCATCATTTTTTCATCACGGGAAATCGATGCAGCCACACGTAAATCTATCTGTGAGTAATCCGCCTTAACAAGACGGAATCCCCGTTCGGCCATAAAGGCTGAGCGAATTTCCTGGCCTAAAGTGGTTCGAACCGGAATGTTTTGCAGATTCGGATCGCTTGAACTCAAGCGCCCAGTCGCGGCCACGACCTGGCTGAATGAACCGTGAATGCGCCCATCGTTTTGTGTCAGGGCTGGCAGAGGTTCAATATAAGTATTTTGTAGCTTAGATAATTCTCGATATTCTTCCAGTAGTTCAATAACGTCATGCGTGCCCCGTAATTTCTCGAGCTCACTTGCTGCGGTTGAAAACCCCGACTGCGTTCTTTTTATGTCCGTGGTGGGTAATTTCAGTTTTGTATAAAGCACATCGCGTAACTGTTGTGTTGAATTTATATTGAATTTTATTCCGCCCACTACTTGCCAAATCTTTGTTTGCAATGTTTTGATCCGACGGGCTGTTTTTTTCTGCAGAACGACTAGCTGTGCCTTGTCTATTTTGACACCGGCCATTTCAATGTGTGCCAGCACCGGAATGAGCGGTAACTCAAGTTCCTCGAGAACACGCGTTAATCCTTCAGTTGTAATTTTAGGTGAAAGTTTGTCATATAGTCGCAGACTCACATCGGCATCTTCAGCCGCATAACGCCCAATTTCCCTGAGCGGAACTTGAGACATTTTTTTCTGATTTTTTCCAGTACCAATGAGGTCTGTTATTGGTATCGGATGGTGCCCCAGTTCCTGCACCGCCAACGTATCAAGACCGTGCTGTCGTGCACCAGGATGTAAAAGATAGCTTAAAATCATAGTATCGGCGGCAATTGGTTTTAGTTCAATGCCAGATTGCCTGGTAACTTCTAAATCGTATTTAAGGTTGTGGCCGATCTTCTTAATTTTAGGATTTTCAAGTAATCCTTTCCAAGCGAGCAAGGTTTTTGAATTGATCGGTACATACCAGGCTTCGGTTTTAACTTGCTGTTTACTTTTTTTATGAATCGCAAAACTCATACCGACAATTGGAAATTGCCGTGCACCAAGTTGGTCTGTTTCTGTATCGAACGATATAAGAACTTCTTTCGCTAATCGTTCGCGCAGATTTTTTTGTTCTGCCGGTGTGACGGCAATATGATAATTAACGGGCAGGTGCACGTTTAATTCTTTATTGGCGTCTTGTTTAACATTACTGTTTAACTTGAGTTCACTACCCTGCAAAAGTGTGGCCTGAATCTCGCCTCTCAAGCTCTTGGGTATTTTTTGAATCAGGCTTCGAAATTCAAGTTTTTCAAACAGTTTACGTACTTCGTTGGGATCAAAATCATTTAGAGTGGCCTGGGATATATTAAACTTTAGGGCAACATCACGTTTGATAGTCGCAAGCTTGCGGCTAAATAAGGCATCTTTTTTATGGCCACGTAATCTTGTTTGGGCACGCTTCGGTAATTCATCTAAGTGCTCATAAATGCTTTCAATAGATCCATATTTGTGAATTAAATCGCCGGCCGTCTTTTTGCCAATACCGACCACGCCAGGAATATTGTCAGACGGATCACCGGATAAACCCTTGTAATCTGTAATAAATTCCGGACCAAAACCATATCTGGCATTAACCAGATTTTCATCGTAAAGAACAGGGTCGGCTATGCCCCGCTTGGGTGTAAAAATAGATGTATCGTCATCAATCAATTGCAACGTATCCATGTCACCGGTGATCACAACTTTCTTAATGCCATCCTTGAGAGTTGTGACCAGGGTGCCGATGATGTCGTCAGCTTCAAAACCTGGCTTGGCGAGAATGGGAATATTAAACGCATCCACAACTTGGCGGACCAGATCGAATTGTGAAATAAGTTCATCATCGGCTGGTGCCCGATGGGCTTTGTATTCAGCAAATTCCTTATGACGAAAGGTTGGTCCGGGCAAATCGAAAGCTGCGACTACATGGGTTGGTTTTAATGTTTGCCACATTTTAAGCAACATGGTGGTAAAGCCAAAAACAGCATTGGTTGGCTCACCGTGTCTCGTCGTCATTGGCGGCAAAGCATGGTAAGCCCGGTGAATGAGTGCGTGAGAGTCAATAATTGCCAATTTCACATTTCTTTTTTTGGTCATATTATTTACGATGATTTGACAGTGAAACAATTCTTTCATTGGCAACTCTACCATGGGAGAACTGGATTTTTATAGCCCCCGAAGGCGGATCAGATAAACGATCGGCCCATTCAATAAGGGTAACGGCTATCTCTTCCCTGTCTGGCTTGACCGCACCGGAATCAGCTTGAATCTTTTGTTGAGTAAATTTTCGTAAAACTAAAATATCTCGTATGGCTGGATCATTTATTGCCGCCTGAGGTGACAGCCTAAATAAGTCGACGTGTATTAGTTTTTTGATTGAATTGTGTTTATCGACTTTATACTCACCAACAATCGTAAAGGTTGGTGAAGTAATCCGGTCACTGATGCCTAGCTTCTCGGCAACTCCCTGCACAAAGGTCGTCTTCCCCGCCCCAAGATCGCCATACAGTAAAACTACATCACCTGCTTGTAGAGTTGATGCTACGGCCGCGGCAAATTTCTTCATGGCGGCAGCACTTCTGAAAACTTTTTTTTCAGGCATAAAAGATGGTGACTATGGCCAGGATTGTGAGATAAACGGCAAACGGCCGAAAAGATATACGCTCGATCAGTTTTAGTAAAATGTGCATAGCTATCAAACCACTGATAAGGGCAAGGAAAAAACCAATGACAAGCTGGCTGGCGACATAGTCCGGGGTGCTAATTACCGCCGGTAAACTGTGTAAGCCGGCCCCGGCAATAATTGGCGCAGATAGTAAAAAGGAAAATGTGGTGGCCTGGACACGAGACAGTTTTTGCCATCGCCCTGCTGCTATCGTGATGCCCGAGCGAGATATTCCCGGTATCAAGGCAACAATTTGCCACAATCCGATAAAAAGCGCTGAAGAATTCGATATCTTCTCAAATCGTGGTTTCGAATAATTTGATTTTTCCTGATCGGGAAGACCTCCTGAGGTGTCTGAAAACCACAGTATCAAAGCTGTAAAGCCAAAAGAAAAGGCTAATGTGTAAGGTGTTCGAAAAGTTGTGGCAACGATGTTTTCAAGGAAATAACCGACCAGTGCAGCCGGAATCGTAGCCAGAACTAAATTCCATAACAATCCTCGACTATCATCTGTCTCACCCTTTAATTTGAACAAACTACGAATGATATGCCACCAGATATGACGAAAATATATGAGGACTGCGCCAAGTGTGCCCAGATGTAAAAAGGCATCAAAAATACTGCCGTTAACATCCGACACATTAAAGAGTAGACGAACCAGTAATAAGTGGCCGCTGGAACTGACCGGTAAGAATTCGGTCAAACCTTGGACAATGGCTAAGATGGCCACATTCAATAGCGTCATATAACCAGCGTATGCAATCTATGGGTAATTGACCATCGATCATAAGCTATTTTAATCAAAACTAAGCGGGCCTTAGTCTATAAAGCCCTGCGGGTTCCTGATAAAGTCTAATATTTGATAATCTTAAGATAGGCGGTCATTTCAAAAATTTTCTTAGTTGTTCACATGTTCACAGTTCACACTCGATCACTAGGCCGCTACCATAGGAGGATTTATGTCATTGTCACGATATCATATTGGACTTAATATTTTGGTTCCAGAAAACCGGCAACGCTATGGCCCTGCCTGAACTTAAACAAGCTCAAGCCTTGATTGAAAGGGCCTCTCAAGTTCTACTCATTGTACCAGAGCGCTCAGGGGCCGATGCACAGGCCTCGATGATAGCATTGTATATCGCATTGCAAAGTATTAAGCCAAATCATGTTGATGAGGTTAGTTCATCGCACGTTTTGCGTGAGTTGCAGTTTTTACCGGGATCAAGCCAAGTATTGATGAAACCTAAGGCTGAAACAGAAGTGGTACTTGATATCGCTGGCATGATAAACGTGACAACCGTTAGACATGAAAAACTACAAGGCGGCGTTCGTTTGCACGCTGTTTTAAAACCAGGTGATTCTGTAACGAAGGATCAAATTGAAGTGTCAGTTAGAGGCATGCCTTATGATGTGGTGATTGTATTTGGATCGTCTGACCTTGAAGATCTTGGTAACATTTTCGTCGAACATACGGGATTTTTTTATAGCACACCCATCATTAATATTGATCATCGGGCCAACAACGAACACTTTGGCACAGTCAATCTGGTTGACATTACCGCCGGTTCTGTTGCGGAAGTCACTTATGACCTCATCAAGGCAATGCAGGGCGATTCACTCGAAGCCGATATTGCCACGGCACTATATGCTGGCGTGGTTGCGGGTACCGATTCATTTCAAAGACCCTCAACAACACCACGCTCATTTCAGGTTGCTGCCCGACTGATGGAACTTGATGCTGACCGAGAAGCTGTGATTCAACATCTTATTAAAACCAAACCACTGCCTCTCTTGAAATTAACAGGGCGTCTCTATGCACGACTTCGCATGGATGAGCACGCAAAACTTTTTTGGAGTCTTTTGCGTCCTGTTGATTTTCAGGAAAGCGGGGCAATAGATGATGACCTGGAAACAGCTCTTTATGAACTGGCTAATAATATCGCCGGTTTTAATGCCACATTTGTTTTACATGAAAAAGGAAAACAACAATTTGAACTTCATCTTTTACTGGGCAAGGGCTTGCTGCAACGTCGCCACGAGATTCAGGAAAGACTTTCAGCTAGCCGACGTAATGGAATACTAGCAATTCCAATAACCGCGCCGTCACTCGAGGAGGCAGAATCCCAAGCCCTTGAACAAGTTCGGGCTATTTTGCCATGACATTAGATCGTATTTTAATTTAAGGATATTTGCCTCGCAACTGCTTAGATATGACGGTTTAAAAAAATAAAAAGGGGCAGTGTGATAATGCAATATTCTTATTAATCTTCCGTAACTCTCTCAATTTCCTCAATAGTTGTCACTTTGCCGAATACCTTTAAATAGCCATCCTGAGCAATAGTCGTCATGCCATCTTTTAACGCGGCTTCCCTAATTCTATTACTCGGCGCAGCCTCTAAAACCAACTCCTCAACAGCGCCCTTAACAGGCATCACTTCGAACAATCCTATACGGCCCCGATAGCCCGTCTCACCACAGGCTGGACATCCCTTGGCCCGGAGAAATTTTAGATTCTTATCACGTAGAATGTTGGCATTAAAATAATCCCGGTTTAAACCGTGCATGGTATCGGCAATTTTCTCACGTAAGTTTGAGTCAGGCCTATATTCTTCAGCACACTTTACACAAACAACCCGGACTAGACGCTGAGCAATGATTAAATTAAGAGCAGGGGCAATAATGTTTGGCGCTTGGCCTAAATCAATGAGTCGGGGAATAGCTCCGGGTGCATCGTTCGTGTGCAGTGTTGAAAAGACAAGATGACCGGTTAGAGCGGCGTGCAGAGCCGTCTCGGCTGTCTCGGTATCACGAATTTCACCAATCATAATAATGTCCGGGTCCTGACGTAAGATGGAACGCAGGCCACTGGCAAAAGTGTAACCGGCACTCTTATCAACCTGCGTTTGTTGAATTCCGGCTATACGATATTCAATTGGGTCTTCAAGAGTAATCGCCTTTAGTTCAGGTGTGCTGACAGCGGTCAGAAAAGATGCCAAACTGGTTGTCTTGCCCGATCCAGTTGGACCGGTAACTAGAATCATGCCATTACTTTGTTTTAGTTCTTGCAGAACAACATTATGATCACGCTTTTTCATACCAAGATCAGTAATATTCACCGTTTCTGTTTCACGATCAAGAATACGCATCACAATATTTTCCCCTTCACCACCAGGCAAAACCGAGACACGGATATCATAGATTTTTTTCCCTACCTTGAGGACAAAACTACCATCCTGTGGGGTAGCATGAATATTGAGTTTAAGTTGGGCTAGAACTTTGACTCTGGATACTATCTGACGCCAGCCACTACGGGGAAACACAGTTATGTCCTGTAATACACCATCAATGCGGTAGCGAAGCCGAGCTTCTTTCTGAGACGGCTCAATATGCAAATCGGATGCTCCAGATTTAACTGCTCCAGCAATTAATATTTCCAGAAGTTCGGTGGCAGATAACATGGTAATGTGCTCACCAAGTTTCTTCATTTCTTGCAACCCTTTAGTAAAATCATTGAGGCTAACCTCGGTAATTTTCAGTTCACCTGAAGGCGCTTCATAGGAACGTTCAGGGCGATAACGTGCTAACACAACTTGGAAACTTCGATGAGAAATTACAAGAATCTCGACTTTAAAATTCAACTTCTCCTCAACAAATTTTTTTAACTTCTGTACACCAGGTAACTGTGGATTAACGGCTCCAATGCGCGCATCTTTACCTTGTTTAAAAAACAACACGGCTTGGGCCCGTTCGGCCATGTCTTTGGGCACGATTTCAAGAACATCAGGATCAATCGGATAGAGAGTCAGGTTTATGTATGCCAGCCCAGAAGATTCAGCTCGATGTCGGGCTAGGCGTTCCTGCTGTTCGCCAGCCAAGGCGGATAGACGAGCTGATAAGTCTTTTTGCAACTCAGCTTCTTCATTTGGCTGATTTAATTCCGCTGTCATCTTTTCAGTATACTCGGTACGGTCTTTGACGCACGCGGGTGGAATATATTAAAAGGTGTCTCTGGTTATCAAATGCAAAGAAACTACGACACCTAGTTTCGGTAATATAACTTATTTAGTTTACGATCAATTCACGCAATACTGTCCTAATTTTTTTGACATCGTGAACAACGATGGCTCGAGGCACTGTATCGCCTCTTATTTTAGTCGGCTGCGCCGTACTTAAAACGTCCGCTAGTTTAAGTTGATAGTTATGCTTCTTCTCACTATTAAAATGGACCCATTCTTGTCCAGTAACAAGTTTGATTGGTACCGTATCGGTATTACTCAACACAATATCAATTTTTCTACCAATATAAGATTCATAAACAGTGATAAAATCTTCGCCCGTCCAGCCGGTTGTTTGACGAGGTGTTGTTAAGAGTGTCATCACCACACACATTTTGGCCGAATTTGCCGCCAACTCTCGAGTCAGGGCTGGCAACGCTAAGGTTGGCAGAATGGTTCCAAAAGTGTGACCAGGAGCAATGATGATAAAAGTAGCTTGTCTTAAAACCTCGGCTGCCCGAGGATTTAGCGGGGCATCACCTTCCACAAATTTGACGCGCACCGCGCCTGGTTGCCATTGAGGATTTTCCTGCAAATTAACATTATGTGAAATAAAGTGTTGACCCTCACCTAAGATTTCTTCGAGATTACCAGTGCTCAGAACCACGCGTTGCGTTAGAGGCTTAAGCGTTACTGGTATAACCCCCGCATCTTTCGGAATTTGCAATATGCGAGCCATCATGGCAATACCTGCATCAATGCCTTCAACTTGACGCTCGGTTGAACTTGAGTCTCCGCCCGCTGTAATCTCAAGTGCAGTTAAAAACATATTACGCAGTGTGTGCCCTGAAAAATCACCGTGATCAAAACGATAATCAAGAGCCTTTAGTAATTGCTCGCCACGGATATCTCCTTGAAAATTTGACAAGGCCACAAGACACTTGGTTAGATCCCCCATCGCCGACACATCATATTGTTTCCGCAGCCGCCCTGTTGAACCCCCATCATCAGCGTTAAGAACCAAAGCATGTAAAGTAGCTAGGTCCCCCGATGTTAATAAAGGTTTCAAAGCCGTCAGTAATCGTGAGGTACCATTGCCGCCACCTAAAACAACGACTCTGGGTTTTTTAATTTGTCTGATCATATCGTTCACAAAGTATAAAGAAACCGAGCTGGTTGACAACCTGTCTTATTTGAAGCTACATATAGAGACGTACATTGACAATTCAAAACCCTCTTTAAGTGCGAGGATGTTACTCATGCTTATTAATTTTCCAGGCACTGTCGTCCAATACTCCTGTGCCCTAAGGTTAGAAAATCAGCCTATGGCAATCTTCCCAACGTGTCTAATCTGTGACCAAACTTCTACAGAAAGAGATGCCCTTTATATCGGTGTAACCGAAGGCAAAATCGGCTTTATCCATCAAGCCTGTGCCAATAGAGAAAATGTCATTTCTACTATGGATGAGCTCATGCACTGGCTTTTAAATTTTTATGTATTTAATCCAACCCAACTTAATTCACGAAAAACAGTTAACTGTAAAAAGTCAGCTCAGCAGCCAGCTCTTGATTCACTCTCAAGATTAGAATCAGAGATAATGCGTCTTTTGACATTCGGTAGTCCTTTGACCCGTGCGGAAATCATGGCCAGACTGCCAGAATTTCAGGATACCAAGATTAGAAAAGCGCTACGCAACCTTTGTCAGTCTCGAATTCTCCTTGGTTACGCTACTGTTCCTGAAATTACTTACGGTCGGGGAGAACATTATTCCAGTCAAAAAGCAAAAGGCTAATCCACACCACATTAACGACTTCTAAAAATAGTCAGGAGTCGTTTTTTATTTATATTTTATATCTTATATTATATAAGTAGTGGTTCATGAGCGCGCCGAGCTAAAATAATGATGATGGTTAGAAGCAACCAGAAAAGAGTTAGGAACTCAGACGCAAAGTTTCTTGGCCAGTGATGGCCTAAAGTAGCATCGCTGATAGCTGACTGCTCTGCAATACCTGTGGCCGGAAAGCTTGTCAGCCCGGCAACGAGTCCCAGACGAATGTCTTCTTGAAACCTAGGCAGCACACGATACCCGCTGCTGGTTTCTGAAACAACGCCGGTAATGGTCACCGCCAGACCTTTTTTCATCACTGGCTTTTCAATGCTTGTGCTTGATTTGATATAAATCTTAACTTCACCACTACCATCGTCAATAAAGAAGGTATCACCACTAGTTTCAGTGACATGTCCTTGAACGGTAACCAGAGTCCCTTCTAGGGTCTCATCAACATCCCCGGTTGAAACAATATGGGCTTGCGGCGCACTTTCGTGAGCCATGAAGGTCACGTTATTTGCCTGGGAGATTTTAAGACGGGCCTCACCCTGGTTACTTGCTAGATTACCGGTAATAGAGATCCGATCCCCAAGTTTCAAGGCCGGCCAGTCACCTTTCGAATAATAAATCTGAATGCCGGAGCCAGCCACATATATATATTGTTTGCCGAAAACACCAGGTGGTACGCTGATCACCCCTTCAGTAACTATCAAAGTATCTGGCTTAGCATCTCGAACATTTTTGAGCTCAACTTTACTGCTCCGAGCACCAGCGACTTGACCTTTTTCACTTGGCTCGTCATTAAGATCGCCTTCCTCAGTTTCGGTGATCTGTGTAAAAATATTCTCCTGACTTGGAGTTACAGTCGTACTAATCCTAAAATCACCAGAATCACCACGACTATATGAGAAACCTTCCCCAATTACAGTTGTGTAGGTGACCATGGATTTTAGATCACCGTTAGGATCAAGCAAGCGCACCGAATCACCATTATTATTCAGAGCAATCTTAGTCTGAGAACGTAAAAAAACTTTGTACTCTGATCCATTAATAATGGTGGCTTCAGGAATTACATATGGTGTACTGCCTCCATCGGCGATATCGTCAAGCTGCCAACCACTCAGATCAACTGAAGTATTTTTTAGATTTCGTAACTCAATAAATTCAGCAACGGTATCAGACCCAACAGGATCTGGTAATACCTCATTGATCACCACACTGTCTGTATAGCTGGGTTTCAATATATTAATGTCCTGGCTAGTTTTGACTGTAAACTCAGAATCAGAAACAGCTACTGTTACGGTATAGGTTCCAGCTGCCGGATAGGTATAGGTCACCTCAGAACCGACGGCGGTCACATTATTACCGAAATCCCACAGCCAGGAAAGATTATCTCCATCAGGGTCGATAGAATCTTCAGATGAAAAAGTAAGTCCTTGTTTAATGGTTCCAGTAGTCGGGCCGTTTAAAGCCGCAATCGGAGCCTGATTTATTTTTGGGGCGCTGTTGGCGGTTCCTGGTGTACCCGATCGGCCGCCGCTAGTGCTAGTTGATGTATGCCAATTAGAAGATTCTTCACCGCTTAGTAATGGCTTAGTCCGCTCCATTGCTACACCATCGTCGGTATTTTTACCGGCAAACCATACACCAAACTGATTGGCTGTATCAATTATGACTCCACTTTCATTTAAAAGTTGCACTCTTTCTCCGGTGTTAAGAAGAGTCAATGATGGCGATATTGCATTCGCCTGGACAGTAGTTGACTCCTCATTTTTTTCAATTAGATAGTATCCATTGGCGGAAATAACGGCAGCCTCATCAAACGTAATAATTTTCTTTGCCTCGCCTTTAACCGCTTGACGAATCAACTGCCAACCGGCTAAGGATACTGGCTCGGTTGAAGTATTAAGAAGCTCTAGGTACTCCGTCCCATCCCACATGACTTCATTTATTACAATATGGCCGAAAGTGACAGCTTGAGCATTTAAAACTGTAGCCAAGATAACAAAAACAGCCACACAACAGTTGGCTGCTAAATAACTACAAAAATTTTTAAATTGCCTGCACCCACTCATTATATTGTTGTTTGTTAGGCTGTTTATTTGTTTTTAGCATACTCTTGTGAACTATAAACACCTTGACAAGTTATCCACAATTGTGGAAAGTGGCATTATCAAGGATGAACGGTTTCGTGTTCTTGAAAGGAAGTTCTTCCTGACCGTTCTTTCCAATCGGAGGATTATCATGTCTACGACCCAATTTTGGCACTGGGTTTACACTAAATCCATCCCTAGTGACAGTTCAGCGGGCAAGCAGAATATAGACATTTTACTAGCCCAACTGAAATTTGAAGCATGTTCAGAAGATTTTCAGTTTTATATTCACTTAGCTTTAGAAGAGGCTATAGTGAATGCCATTAAACATGGCAATCAAAATGATCGGCGAAAAAGAGTGCACATTGTTTATAAGATATCCAGCACACAAGTCTACATTAGTATTGCCGACGAAGGTGAAGGCTTTGATCCGGCTGCAGTACCTGACCCAACGACTGGACCAGGGCTAGAGCTGCCATCCGGCCGTGGCCTACTTTTAATGAGAGCCTTCATGGACCAGGTTCTCTTCAATGACAGGGGAAACATGGTTTCAATGTCGAAACAACGTGTTGCCATACCAACAACAGTTTAATGTGGAGACATTACCCAGGCATCGAGCCAAGGTACATCCTTGGCTTTTTTGTGTATAATTAATAATACTGTGCCGGTTATCTCACAACATGAAAATCTACTTTGGTGGTGGCAGAGAGTTCGAGACAAAATTTTAGCACCAACTACGCTCATATTAAATCGATACCATGTATCACCAGACCAAGTTACGACGACAGCGGTGTTGATAATGGTTGGATGTTTTGCCCTCGCCCTGACAACAAACATCCCGTGGCTGGCGATCATGGGCTTATGGCTACAGTTTATTATCGACGGACTTGATGGACCATTGGCCCGTCAAGTTTCAACACCGCTTAACTTGTCCCCTAGCGTCGGCCTAACGGGGCTAAAAAAACTCGACAGGGGCACCTTCGTTGATATGGGCGCTGATTATTTAAGTGTGGTATTTCAGGGTTTGTATTTAATATTTTTTACCACGGTTGGGCTAGTAATCAGTCTTATTTATGTTGGACTCCATGGCATTGTTATTTGTCTAGCTGTATATCGAATCCACGACGGTCGCCCATATAAAATTCTGGTCCGTCCTCAACTCTTCGTTTTTTTAGGTCTCACAATCGATGTAATCTACCACACTAATTTATCTAAAATAGTCGTGCCGGGAGCCATCATGTTATTACTATTATTTTTAGTGTCCGGTGTCTATGTCGTTACATTAATGCACCTTGGGCACCATCGCTACCCAGGTGTCTCCGACCCGCGGCCGTAATGACACGACCACGTGGCGTACGTTGGATAAAACCACATTGTAATAAGAATGGTTCAATAACTTCTTCAAGTGTCCGAACTTCTTCGGCCGTCACGGCTGACAAAGTTTGTAAGCCAACCGGTCCGCCATCAAATTGTTTGAGCATTGCTAATAGAACTAATCGATCAGAGGCATCTAGCCCTCGTTGATCAACTTCAAGAAGATCTAAGGCTTCCTGCACGACATGACGGGAAATAGTGGTATGACGATTAACTTGAGCAAAATCTCTAACTCGCTTCAATAGTCTGTTGGCGATCCGTGGCGTATTGCGACACCTCTGAGCTATTTCCTGTAAAGCATTGGGTTTAATCGATACCTTAAGAAGACCAGCTGACCGTGCCAAAATTTTCTGCATTTCTTCATCACTATAAAATGTCAGACGATAAGTCATACCAAAGCGATCACGCAGAGGTGAGCCGAGCATACCGACCCTTGTCGTCGCACCCACTAGCGTAAACGGCGGTAAATCAAGTCTTAGCGTCTTAGCACCAGGCCCCTGCCCAACAACAATATCTAAGGCAAAATCTTCCATAGCCGGATATAAAACCTCTTCAACTGATCTTTGCAAACGATGTATCTCATCAATAAACAGGACATCGTTAGGCTGTAAATTTGTTAGAATGCCGGCTAAATCAGCAATTTTTGTTATTGCCGGACCGGCTGTGACACGAATGTTTGTAGCCAGTTCACGCGCGATAATTTGAGCCAAACTGGTTTTACCTAAACCAGGCGGACCAGCTAGCAATACATGTTCTAATGATTCACCGCGCTCACGGGCTGCTGTAAGAAAGACTTGTAAAGATTGTTTTAATTGTTCCTGGCCAATAAAATCCTGCAAACTACGCGGGCGCAGTGTCCTATCCAGAGATAAATCATCTTCTGTCTCCAGGACCGCCTTGACTGCTGTTTTTGTCTCTTCAATAGCCATCAGTTTAATTGTACAACATCAACCATTGCATCGCACGAACAATTATGGTACAGTCGTATGTTCTTCTTTCGATAACTGTAGACATTGCTTTTGCGGCATTTGTGCCAAGATCGGACTGCGGTGGTGTCTGACACGACCCTGCTCCTCGACACGTTTGCTCTCGTGTCTACAGTTACCGACAGAACAACAGCTACTAAATTGTAGTGACGACATGAATATAGCCCATATAATTAGCCTGGATTGTCAGTTAAGATACTCAGAGTACGATCATCACATGTTAGTCAATAAGTTAAATCTGGCAGCTGTCATATTTAGCCTGGCGTTACTCTTGGTGCCGTTAGCTTTTTGGCTTGAGCGTGCATATCCCGATAATTGGACACAGCCTTTACTTTATCCACAGCATCTCCAAAAAATATATGTCCAATGTTATGGGGCCAATACTGTTCTGACATACAGTACGAGCAATAATTATAGCCTAATAGAACTTCCTCGTGAGTCTCGTGCCTGTGATCGATTTACAAACAATCGAATCGTGCCCTTATTATAAGGATTAGTAATATGTCTGGACACAGTAAGTGGCATCGCATTAAACATAAAAAAGCAGCAACTGATGCTAAGCGCGGCAAATCATTTGGACACTTAGCAAGAATGATTCGCTTGGCTGCCCGCAACGGAACTGATCCAACTACTAATCATGAATTAAGAGATGCTATCGAGCGCGCAAAAAAACTTAATCTCCCGCAAGTAAACATTAACCGTCTTCTTAACAAAGACAGCCGCGAACTCATTGATATAACTTATGAAGGATTTGGTCCAGGAGGCATTGCGATAATGATTTTTGTCGCCACTAATAACACAAATCGCACCGTCTCAGAAATACGGGCAATCATAAAAAAACATGGTGGATCACTAGGCGAAAGGGGTAGTGTCTCTTGGAAATTTAAACAACGAGCCGTATTAATGACTCAGGTCAATGAGAATCAGCGTGACAGATTCGAACTAGCTGCTATTGAAGCAGGGGCCTTAGACACTACCATCAACGACAATAAATTGACTATCATCGGCGCCCCGAAGCTGCAGGCACTCTTAACAGCCGCTATGACACGAGTAGGCGCTACGGACATTCAAGCAGATGTAACCTATTATGTTCCAATTAATCAGCGTGTTACTGTGTCACAGACTGATCAAATAATACTTACGGAACTTTCTAATGACCTATACGCTCATGATGATGTATTAGAAATTTATACAGACATCCAAGAAAATTAAGTTGGATGCCATAGATTAACTGAACGTACTGTAATATTACAACATGATTATTATTGGTCTTGATCCTGGTATAGCGAGGACTGGATTCGGAGTTATCGATACAACATCCCCACAAATCTTTGTTCGTTGTGGTTGTATCACAACATTATCAACACAGCCGACGCCAGATCGCTTGCGTATAATTGGCGATGATATTGCAACACTTCTCACGACATATCGTCCCGACTGGGCCGTCGTTGAAACGGTTCTTTTTGGCAACAACGCAAAAACAGCTATGCTGACTGCCGAAACGCGTGGCGTGGTCAATTATGTCCTTCGGCAAAAAAATGTGGCAGTTTATAACCTCACGCCACTGCAAATAAAATCACGTTTAACAGGCTATGGAGCCGCTGATAAGCACCAAATACAACAGGTGGTCACGAAGCGCCTTAAGCTTGACCATATACCTGAACCAGACGATGCTGCTGATGCCCTAGCTGCTGCCATGTGCATGGCAGAGGAACTTGCTTTATCATCTGAATTAGCACCATATTCATCATAAAAAAAATCAAATATTATGAACATATATCGCCAATTTAAAGAAAACTGTTATCCCCTACACATACTGCTGCTGGTCGGTCTCCTGACAACCCCACAGTTGACTCAGGCTCAAGAAAATATAACAAGTGACAGCTCTTCGGCAGATCCTGCAATACCATTTGTTAGTGCTGGGCCAACTAGACGCACTCTGACCGACAAGCAAATTACCTTTGATGCCGGTAATAGTAAAATTCCAGCAGAGGCCCAAGACGTTAAATACAATTGGGATTTTGGTGATGGCATAAGAACTTCCGGCCAGCAAGTATCGCATGCTTATACCAAGTCAGGAAGCTATTTAGTTAAACTGACAATTAATACGTCAACTGGACAAGCTGAAGACACAACTGAAGTTAGAATTTTTGATCGTGCCATGATCATTTTGGCCGATAATAGTGCCTCGGATGAACAATTGCAGTTACACGAGAAGCAAGCAGCGGAAGAAGATTTATTATTACTGCCACTTAAAACAAAGTTGGGAGGTCCGCAAGCTATCATAGAAGAAGAGTTGACCCAGGCACTAATCGGCGCCCGGGAAGAAGTTGCGGCGGCGGACTTAATTGTTGTGTGGACTTCTGGTGGTGTTGGAGCAAACGTATTATCAAAGTTTGCCCAGGACATCAAGCAAACTGATATTTTTTCATTTGCCGATCTTAATATTGGCAGTAAAGGAATTATTATTTTAGCAGACAGTTCGTTTGGTTTATTGTCGCCAACAGTTCAAAACACATTTGATAGACTCCAACCATCGTATGCCATTTTGACACGCTCTGATGCTTTGCCACTGCTTTATTCGGCCCATACAGCCGATGAGGCCCGTGAAGTGATACTGAATTCACCAATCGCCTACCGCCTGATCGGTACGTTCTCAAGCCGAGCTGTTGATAAAATTGGGATTACAAATTTCCTGTCTGTCGGCATAAATTATCTGGTTAATAATGATATTCCTATAAATAATATTACGCTTGTGCTGATGATTCCTGTCATTGCTACGATCCTGGCATTTTTCCGACAGGTCGTGGGAATTAAAGCATTCGGCTTGATCACACCAGCGATGACAACATTATCATTTCTTGTTTTAGGTTTGACGACAGGTCTTACCGTTTTTATCGTTGTCTTGCTTTCAGGAACGATGACTCGCATTGTTCTAAAGCGCTTGCGTATGCTGTATTTACCACGCATGGCCTTAGTCCTAACAAATGCCAGTCTGGCTATCCTCATCCTCTTCGGTATTAGTGCTGCGTTTGGCAGAAGCACAACACAATCATTTTCAATTTTCCCGATTCTAATTCTCACGATTCTGGCAGAAGAATTTATCGCTGTGCAGTTTTCACTTGGTATACAAACAGCCCTACGAACAACAGCCTGGACCCTACTTCTCACTATTGTTTGTTACTTTGTGGTTAGTTGGGATACTTTCCGAACGTTTTTACTTGCTTACCCAGAAGCTGTTCTCCTGGCAATTCCTATAAATATAGCTCTCGGTCGTTTCACTGGATTAAGAGTCGTTGAATACTTTCGTTTTAGACAACTTCTTCGTTCCGCATAATTTTGGATCCTAATGTTACCCGGCATCAGACCACTTTCGGTACGTTTTTTTACAGACGTCTTTCTGTTCCAATCTTCAAGTGACACAAATCAGTAATTAAAGTTAAAACTGATAGTTATGGTGTTTTTCCCCAACCAACAATTTCGAGATGTATTAGGTTTAAATTCTCGTACTCTTGATTATGTTAGTCGAGTTAATAAACCTGAGGCTAGTCGGCTAGCAAATAATAAATTGGCAACTAAGAGAACGCTACAAAAGGCGGGCATTCCAACACCGCGTCTATTCGCACAAATTACTTCCAGGCAACAACTCCGCAATTTTCGTTGGACAAAATTACCTTCAACATTCGTTTTAAAACCTAATCAATCCTCTGGCGGTGGGGGTATAATCGTTATTTTTGGCCGTAATAAAAAAGGTAATTGGGTTAAAGCTGATAAATCTGAGATTTTTATCCAGGAATTAAACAACCATATACTTGATATTCTTGATGGCAGTTTTACGAAAAGTGGCGTGGCCGACTCAGCCTTCTTTGAGCAAAGAATAAAAATCGACAGTAGTCTAAAACCATACAGTATTAAGGGGGTCCCGGATATACGTGTTCTGGTGTTCAATCAAGTCCCAGTAATGACGATGCTACGTTTACCAACTGAGGAATCACAAGGACGGGCTAACATACATGCTGGCGGCGTGGCGGTTGGTATTGATGTTGCTCATGGCTTAACAACGACTGCCATTCATCACGGTAATCTCATCGAGACACTACCCAATATGCGTTTAGCTTTGTCAGGTATTCGTATTCCTTATTGGAATGAAATTCTTCTTTTAGCCTGTCGAACGGCCCGTGCTGCCGGAATTATGTATGCCGGAATTGATATTGCCCTGGATCGTGATGATGGTCCACTCGTCCTAGAAATTAATGCCCGCCCCGGTTTAGATATTCAGTTTGCAAACATGACACCATTAAAAGGACGACTACGCCGAGTTGAGGGATTAAAAGTTAATGGACCAGAAAAGGGTGTGCAGTTGGCAAAAAGTTTATTTGGAGCTGAAGTCGAACAAGAAATCGAAGATATTTCAGGCCGAATTGTTTTAGGTATTGAAGAACCAATTACACTTATTGATAGTCAGGGACTATCACATCAACTCCTAGCTAAAGTTGATACAGGTGCTTATCGAACTGCTATTGATACAAGTCTGGCAAAAAAACTCAATTTACATACTCCCGTTATCGCCCACAAAAGTGTTTGGGCGGCCCTTGGTGAAGAAACTAGACCAATCGTAGAAGTTTCGTTTTTACTCCGAGGTCGTCTTATTAAAACCAATGTTTTTATTGCTGATCGATCACATATGAGCTACGACATTATAATCGGTCGGCGCGACCTGAAAGGCTTTTTAGTCGATCCGACAAAAGTCAAAAATAAGGGTAAAACTTGAGGGTATTAATATATAAAGTTCCTTGACGATAAGGTTGGAGTATGCTTGATTCATAGTTCAAGTTTACTGATTATTGAATAACAGTATGGCCCAAAGACGTTTTCATCGTGATTATTTAATTAGGACAAAAAAATTATCCAAGTTGTGGCGGCGACGTGGCTGGTCCACGTTACTGACAGCAAGTGGTGTTATTTTTTTGATTGGTGCCGGTACGGTTCTATGGTGGAGTAAAGACTTACCAAATCCGCAGAATATTAATGATCGACGTGTTACCGAGTCGACTAAAATTTATGATCGGACCGGTCAGCATATTCTTTATCAGATTGGTGACGTACATCGCACTGTCGTTGGGCTTGATCAGATTTCAAGATTCATTCGGCAAGCAACATTGGCAGCCGAAGATGATCAATTCTATCAGCACCACGGTCTTGATTTTAAAGGTATCTCCCGCGGCGTAATCTTAAAGCCTTTAACGGGCCAAAGAGTACAGGGCGGTTCAACTATCACTCAACAACTTATTAAAAATTCAATTCTAACTCCGGAGCGTACTATCCGCCGTAAGGTTAAAGAAGCTGTCCTAGCCATTGAACTCGAACAACGTTTCAGTAAAGATCAGATATTTGAAATGTATCTAAATGATATACCGTATGGTAGCCAAGCATACGGTGTTGAAGCTGGAGCCACAACATTTTTTAATAAGTCGGCCGCCGATGTTAGCTTGGGCGAAGCAGCCATTCTTGCAGCCCTACCCAAAGCACCAACGTACTACTCACCTTTTGGATCCCGCTATGAAGAATTAAAAAAAAGACAAGAGTTCATTTTACAACGCATGGCTGATCTCAAAATGATATCTCAGGAACAGGCAGACGCCGCCAAGGTAGAGGAATTACAGTTTGAGAAAAACCGTGAATCACTTCGAGCTCCTCATTTTGTTTTTTATGTTCGTGAAATATTGGATGAAATTTATGGAGAACGCGTAGTCGAGCAAGGTGGGTTAACAATTATTACTAGTCTTGATTTGGAGTTGCAGTCTATCGCTGAGGAGGTATTAAAAGAAAATACTGATCGCTTGAAAAAACTTGGAGCCTCTAATGCTGCTTTAGTCGCCCTTGATCCGAAAAACGGCGACATTCTGGCCATGGCAGGTTCGCTCGACTATTTTAATGAAGAGATTGATGGCAATGTAAACGTCACAATTCGTCATCGTTCACCTGGTTCATCTATTAAACCATTCGTGTATGCTGCTGCGTTCCAAAAGGGATATACCCCGGATACTGTTTTAATTGATGCCGAGACTGACTTTGGCCAGGGCTATAAGCCTAAAAATTATAATTTAAAGACGAACGGTCCAGTCACCATGAGGTTGGCTCTAGCAAATTCATTAAACATTCCGGCCGTAAAAACACTCTACTTAGCTGGTGTAAGGGAAGCGACAAATCTAGCTCAAGCAATGGGTATGACTAGTTTAAATGACCCTGATCGTTATGGTCTTTCACTCGTTTTAGGCGGCGGTGAAATTAGACTGCTAGACGAAGTATCAGCATATGGCGTATTTGCTAATGATGGTGTTCGCTTTCCACATCGGGGCATACTCCGAGTAAGTGATAAAGAAAATACGTTATTTGATATAGCTAAGGAGGAAATTAATGGAGAACAAGTTATTGATTCTCAAATCTCCCGACTCATAACTAATATTTTATCGGATAATGGAGCGAGGTCACTAGTCTTTGGTACAAATACGCCACTGGTTCTTCCCGGGCGAGAGGTCGCCGCTAAAACCGGTACGACTCAGGAATTTCGAGATGGTTGGACTATTGGCTATACACCATCGCTTGCTGCCGGAGTATGGGTGGGCAATAACGATAATTCACCAATGAACCAGAAATCTGATAGTGGGTTAACGGCAGCTCCGCTTTGGAACGCTTTTATGCGCCGAGGTTTGGCCGGACAACCAATTGAAAAGTTTGTTGCTCCAAATCCAATAACAAATATCACTAATGGTGTATTACGTAATGAAATTCCTGAATTAAAAGGTAAATGGGATAAAAACACTAACACCGTCTATTCTCTGGAGTGCCCTGTTGCTCTTGGCATCCCCAAAACTTTTAAGGAAATACATAATATACTATTTTATGTCAAACGTAATGACCCGCGCGGTCTACCGCCAGCCAATGCTGAAAGCGACCCACAGTTTGATCGTTGGGAGAGCGCTGTCCAGAATTGGCTGGAAGGACACAACGAAAAGACAAAAGATGATCCACAAGCGATACGCTATGGTAGATCATTGCCAACCGTTGAATGTACAGCATCAAATCCGGAAGATTTGCCGAATATCACCATCGTGGAGCCTGCTACCACGATCGTACAATCTAGTCCGATTAACGTGACAATTGCCATAGATTCACCTAAGCCTATTAAAGAAATTCGTTATTTATGGAATGGTGAGGAAGTTGCGAAAAGAGGTCCAGACGAATCCCGTAGTATTTCTTTTTCTTTTCCGGAAAATTTCTCCGGGCGTAAAACACTGCTTATTCTGGCTGTGACAGAAGATAATTTTGTCGGCCGGGCACATCGTACTTTTATTATTAACCCTGATGCTAATGCCCCGAGCGTTACATTACACACCCCAAAATCCGGAGACATCTACAAACAAGAGCAATTTCCAATCACGGTAAAAGTGACCGCCAAGGATGATTCCGGCATAGAACTTGTGGATGTTTTGTATACAAAAGAAGGACAGCCCAATACAAAACGTATTGGTCGCACTAGTCAACTACACCCCAGTATTCCAAATCGCTACGAAATACCTTGGCCGGATTCAGCTGGCCCGGGTGTTTATGAAGTTTATGCAGTCGTATACGATGTAACGGGAAATTTTACGGAGACTGATCGACAAATCATTATTGTTGAGTAGTTACTTAAAAACTTAAATAGAAATAATTACCTGCAGGCGTTTAAGCCTATAACCAGTCTCCTGCTCGATATAGGTTTTTAATGCAAATTCAGATAATAGCACCTCTTGTTGTAATAAAGGAGAGTTAACTCTTATTTTAGCTTCACCATTCTGCAGTCTTTCACAGTACAGGGCCTGAGACCTGACTTTGTCGCGAAGCCACTGCTCAACAAAATGCCTTAGATCTGATTCCTGCCAGGTTAAATTTCTTTTCTGGGTAAAAAGTGAATGGAGCGGGTGAAAAACCATAAAAATAAAACAGGGGCTTAACTACTTAAGATCATATTATGAAGCAACTACTCCAACCTGTTCCTTAAATTCAACAGCACTAACTACATCTTTCTTGGCTTCCAATTTTCTTTGCGGCAATTTGGCCGAGGCAATAATAGATCGTAAATCAAGATAGTGCACATTTTCACGCTCCTGTAAAACGTTAGGTATTTTTGTACAGGTTAATAATACTTGTGTGTCTTGTGGTAAATTAGCTAATAAAATTTCCTGTCTTTTTTCGTCAAGCTCACTTAGTGCTTCATCTAGAAGAACTAGAGGTTGCTCTCCAGTAATTGTTTTTAAGAAACGCTGCACCACAAGTTTTAAGGCAATGACAGTACTTCGCATTTGCCCTTGCGACAGCACGGCAACTATTGGCTTGTTCTCACTTAAAACTTCAAGATCATCTCTATGAGGACCGGATAAAGTGTACCCCAGAATATGTTCGCGCCCAAAGGCTGCTGCCAGTGTTGCTGTAAGATCTTTTAAACCTTGAAATCCCTGATTTAGTTTCACAGAAAATGTTCGAGGTTCACCGGTAATTGTGCTATATAATTCTGAAATATGACTGTTTAAGTAATCAACAAGTTGGGTACGATATTGCCATAATATTGTACCGTGTTCAGCCAATAAGTCCGTCCAGGCAGCAATTTCATTATAATTTTTTGCTTGTTTGAGTCTGGCGTTACGCTGTATTAAGACACGCTGGTATTGTACCAACGCTGATACATATGCTGGTTGGCTAACTAGCACTCGATTGAGAAAATTTCTTCGCTGGGCCGGACTTCGCGTGAAAAGAAAACTATCTTGAGCCTCAAATAAAATAAAAGGGTAGCGGCTATAAAATGTAACCGGTGATACAGGGACACCGTTTTCTTCAACACGTAATTTTTTAGATGGCGTATGATAGCGAACTGCCAGTGTTGTTGGTCCATTATTTTTTTCGATAACACCGCGAATAATAAAGCTGTCAGAACCCCATTGAACACAATCGGCATGTCGCCCACGCCATGATTTACCTCGTAAAAGCATTACGATCGCCTCTAAAAAATTTGTTTTCCCGGTTGCATTAGGTGCTGCGGCTACCATTAGAGCTGCTTTAGGCAAGACAATCTCATCAACCATAGTAAAGTTGCGAAAGGAATTGAGTGCGATTTTACTGATATACATAGCCCCCTGTGGTAATTAATTAAATTTTTAAAACAATATCAATGACTTTTTTAATAATTATTATCTTTAATATTGCTGACATTCCTTAACTTTAAGTCGCCTGTATTGGCATAACCACATACGTGTATTGCAGCGAGTCAGTATCAGGGGTAAAAACTGCGGGTTCGGCTGTGCCAACTAATTTAAGTAGTACATTCTTTCCAGGGATATGTTGTAGACCATCAAGTAAGTATTGAATATTAAAAAGTATTATTAAATCTTTCCCAGATCCGTTAAATTCCAACTCAACATCACCCTCGCCCGTTGCACTCCCGGCGACTTTTAACGCCATAATACTTTTTTTTGGTTTAACCGTTAATTGAACCCGGCGTGAATCGCGAGGCAAAAAAACAAGCAATGTTTTCAAGGCTCTAATAAAAACTTCCTTATCAACTAATCCTGTAGTTACAAATGTTTTGGGAATAATTTGTTTGTAATCAGGATACTTGCCATCAATAAGGCGGGAAATAAGTGTTGTGCCAGTACCCGACACAGATATATGACTATTATGAGGTGTTAATGATATTGTTTCAGTATTATTAAACAGACGAACAATTTCCTGGGCTGTGGCTAATGGTAATAAAAACATAAAATCAGCTGCTCCGTTTCCCAAATGAAGATGCTCTTCGGCTAAGCGAAAACTATCAGTTGCGGCGGCAATGATATAATCACCACTGCCTTGTATATAGACACTATGTATCTCTGGCCTTGTTTCATCTCGAGCGGAGGCAAATAGAGCTCGGCTTAACACGTTGCAAAAATTACTTGCTGATAGATTAAATAATTTTCCTTTTGAAAGTGTCGGCAGTAGTGGAAAATCCTCAGCGCTAGCTATTGGAAACTGAGCTTGAAAACCCTCCGTTTTTAAATATAGAGAATTATTTTTAACCTCAAGAGTTAAAGGGTTTGTTGTTGGTAACTGCTGCACATATTCAGTTATTTTCCTAGCGACGACAGTACAAGATCCTTCTGACTCAGCTTTTCCAGGAATAATTGTTTCGATACCGATTTCAAGATCAGTGCACGTTGCGTAAAGAGCTCCTTCGCGCAATGTTAATAAAACATGCTCAAGAATAGGGAGTTGTTTGTTACGACCTGCCACCGCCACAACCTTACTAAGCCCTTGCAGAAGATTACTTTGTGTACAAATAAAACGCATATAATAAAATTTCTTTATAATCACTATAGTCTAGTAGTAAGTATTAGTAGGTACGGCACAAAGTGTGTGAAGCTCATATTTAAGGCTTTATAAAGTACTTGTTTATGGGGAGAATGGGTGGACAAGTAATCTCTTAAAGAGTTATAAATTCTACCTATTCTTCATAGTTAGTAACATTGGTTTAGTTTATATATTAATGATCCGGAAAAAAGATAAACTTTATCCTTAAAAATACAGAGGAAATTTACAGGGATATTAACCTTATATCCACAACTAGGCGTACAATCTTTCTTTAATAAAATTAATATCATGAGCTAACTCCTCATCGTGTTCTAAAAGTTTTGTTATCTTCTCGCAAGCATGCATAGCTGTGGTGTGATCTCGTCCACCAAATTGCTGTCCAATTGAGGGAAAAGAAGCGTTGTTCTCCTTACGAAGAAGATACATAGCTACTTGGCGCGGTCGGACAATCTCTTGCTTACGTCTTTTGCCGCGTAAGTCGTCATGGGAAATATTATAATAAACACTCACGGTATCAATAATTTTTTTAGAGTCAACACTGCGTTGTTGTGGTCGATCAAGAATACCTTCAAGAATCTTCTTGGTGTACTCTAGTGAAGCCTCTTTATTATGAAGCTCACAATGAGCAATTACGCGGTTTAATGCTCCTTCTAACTCTCGTACATTCTTTTGAATATTTTTTGCAATAAATTCCAACGCTTCGGGAGAAAGCTTAATAGGAGTTGCCCCAGCCTTTTCCTGAATAATAGCCAAACGTGTTTCGTAATCTGGTTGTTGAATATCAACCAACATGCCACCAGTAAGCCTAGAGCGAAGACGCTCTTCAAAAGTTGGGATGGCACGCGGTGATCGATCGCTACTTAAAATAATCTGTTTATTCTGACTGTAAAGAGCATTAAATGTGTGAAAAAGCTCCTCCTGAGTTTTTCCTTTTCCAGCCATGAATTGGACATCATCAATCATTAATATATCAACGTTTCGGTAGCGGTCCTTAAATGTCTGAGTGTCTCGCTCGCGAATACCTTGGACAAATTCGTTAATAAATTTTTCTGAGGAAACATATAAGACTTGAGCAGTAGGGCGATCATGTAAAACGGCGTTACCGATGGCATGCATTAAATGAGTTTTACCTAAGCCGACGCCACCGTAAATAAAGAGTGGGTTATAAGACTCCCCTGGTTTACTAGAGACGGCCTTACAAGCAGCATGGGCAACCTCATTGTTTGGCCCAATAACAAATGATTGAAATGTATATTTAGGGTTTAATGTTTTTAAAGTAGGTTTTAATAATACTTGTTTTATTTTAACGGTGTTAGTGGTTTGTTTTTCAATTAGTCTTTCCGGGCGCTGTTTTTGTACCACGATACGAGTATTTTTCCTGATTATTGGCCTATACTCTTTCACATGAGAACGAATTGCAAAACGGACAGCACTTACATTCAAATCCAGACTCTGTAAGACTTCGAGGATTGAATTATGGTATTTACGCGAAAGCCACTCATGGGCAAATGCTGACGGTGTTTCAACTGTCACTGTACCCTTGTCGTTTTGTTTAATTTTTGTGTCTCGAAACCACGTAAGAAAATTTCCTTGACTGACTCGGAGTTCGAGTTGACCAAGGGCTGCCTGCCACAATTTTTCACGATTCATAAATATGTTATTTTCTACTGCTTAATGAGCACAGACAAGCGTACCAGAGTTATCCACAGATGTGTAGTCAGTATATTAGTAATATTTTGGGGATAAGGTGGGGATAATATTTTAATAATGTGTACAATTTGACCGTCTTTATAAAAGTAAGTAGAATATTAAAACATGGCAACTAAACGAACATATCAGCCTAGCAAAAGACGTCGCGCACGACGATTTGGTTTTCGAGCTAAGTCAAAGGTTGTTTTATCTCGTCGACGAGCTAAGAAGCGAGCACGCTTAGCTGTCTAGGGTTAAGGCGGAGCACACGGTGCTCGATTTATTATATTGAAAATAGGCTGAGAAATTCTCTCACTATGCTTCCAAAACGTATGCGTTTACGCCGATCAATTGATATTCTTAACGTCATGCGATCCGGCAAACTACTCTCAACTGGTACGATTCGCTTATATCTAAAACCATCTTCTCATGCCACCACTCGCAGCGCATGTGTAGTTGGTAAAAAAGTGAGTCGACTGGCAACAAAGCGGCATCACTACCAACGATGGTTACGGGTAATTGCACAAGAAACAGCACACTTACTGCCGAATACTTATGATATGGTGTTGGTGGCTCAGCCGAGAATAGTGAATATTAAGAGTCTCGACGAATTACGTTTATCTATAATGTCTCACGTACGTAAATTATTATAAATATTAGCTGTAATAAAATATGCCAAAGATTTTAATATATATTATTAATTTGCCTATTATAACTCTTCTAAGCGCTATTAAAATTTATCAGAAAACCCTATCACCTGATCATAGTATTGTTCGCTTTCTTTTCCCGGCCGGAGTTTGTAGATTCAAGCCAACCTGTTCCCAATATATGGCACAAGCGCTGGCTAAACACGGCTGGTATGGTCTTTTACTTGGTTTGGTTAGAATTGTCCGATGTCACCCTGGCACTACTGGAGGTATTGACCCGGTACCCTCGGTAGCGAAAATTCCTTTTCTTAAAAGTCTATGAATCCCATTACGTTTATTTATAATGAAATACTCTTTCGTCCACTTTTTAATCTTCTCGTGGGCATAACCAACTTACTGCCAAGCCATAATATTGGCCTAGCCATCATACTGGTAACTATTATTGTCAGACTTATATTATTGCCGTCATCACTCCATCAAGCGCGTCAGGCGAAGAAAAATCAAGATAAGATGAAGACGGTTCAAAAAGAATTGCAAGGCATTAAAAAGAAGTATAAAAACAATAAATCAAAACAAGCTGAAGAAACAATGTCAGCTTATCGACGAGCCGGGATTAATCCGGCTAGTGGCTGTCTATCGCTCCTAATTCAATTACCTATATTGATTGCACTCTACAAAGTTTTTTTAGTTGGGTTGAACGAAGAAACTTTCATTAATCTCTACACGTTTGTCGTTCCTCCCCAGACTTTACAAGTAGTCTTGTTAGGGATTCCTCTTGAGAAGCCTAGTTTACTCCTTGGTGTTATTGCCGGTTTAGGACAATTCGCTCTCATGCGGTTTTTTACCAGCATGCCCTCGTCGCCAGCCTCCGATGAACAAAGCGCACAAATGATGAACGCGATGCAAAAAAATATGACATATGTATTTCCAGCTATGACAGTTTTTATTGCTCTTCAATTGCCAGCTGCTCTCGCCCTTTATTGGGTAGCTTCAACTATATTTGCCATCGGACAACAATACGTACTAAAAAGAGTATTAAAGACAACGGAAAACCTGCCCATTGTTTGAGCCATTAACGAGGTACTATATAACTATGACGCAGACTAATCTTGACACGCAAACACTCAGTCTTATTGAGGAGCACGTTAGACGTCTACTGGAAAGTATGAGCTTTGTTGATATCAGTGTTCGCTGTAAAGAAAGAGTTTTGCCTTCAGAAAAAAGTAAGGGCATAAGTTTAGAGATTATTATCAATGCTGGAGATGATGGCAAGTTACTAATTGGGACTCATGGGGCCCATTTAAGCGCCCTACAGCATATCATTCGTTCAGTCCTGCGACGACAATTGCCTGATGGTACGTACATTACTCTTGATGTTAATGGCTATCGTTCCCGGCATGAACAAACGATGACGAGCTTAGCTGAAGCGGCTGCCAGACGAGCCAAAATGCAAGGTAAAACTGTTGTCTTAAGCCCAATGTCAGCGTCAGATCGGCGTCTAGTTCACACAACCTTAGCGCAACGTGAAGATGTTAAGACCCACAGTATGGGTGATGAACCAGATAGACGCGTTGTAATTAAACCGGTATTTCTGTAAATAAGTTGTCCGAAAACACAATAAGTTCTAGAAATTAATACAGCGCCAGTGCAGACTGTTAATAAACACTCCGGGTATTTTACCCTTGAAGTATTTACTGATTAGTGATGGGTCAATCAATTCTTTCAAATACTGCGATTGCCACTGGTGGGAGAATTATCAACGTAGCTCTTGGTGTGTTGGTGATGGGCTTAATAACTCGTTATCTCGGTGCCAGTCAGTTTGGTCTTTACACAATTCTTCTTTCGTTTGGTGCCATCATCCAATTATTGGCTGATGGTGGACTTTATTTAACACTGACACGAGAAATAGGTATTAAGCCAGATCGGACACAACAAATAGTTTCTCAAATAGTTTCGCTTCGTCTCGTATTATTAGTCGGAGCATTTATACCTGGAATATTATTGATTAGATTTATTCCCGCTATACACGGTTTAGAATCCGTCTTTTTTATTATAGCTATTGGGCTTTCTTTCCAATCTATTAGTCAACTGGCAATGGGTATCTATCAACACTATGGCGAGGTTTGGCGAGCAACAGTTGGCGATCTAACAGGCAGGATAATACAAATCAGTATTATTTTAAGCCTGGGTGCGGCTTCGGCTAGGCTTAATTATATAGCCTATGCCTTTGCGGCGAGTGCCATCGCGGCTTGGATAATCCATACATGGCTTCTGCCTAGAGGTACAATCTGGCGACCACAACTTAATCGTACAGGGTGGAAAAAAATTATTATATCATCCTGGCCACTGGGGCTAGTTCTTCTGTTAAATGCCGTCTTTTTCAGAATAGACACTGTTATTCTCTCCTTATTTAGATCACCGCTTGAAGTTGGTTGGTATGGCATTGCGTATCGCATTGTCGAAAGTTCTCTATTCTTTCCGGCCATGTTTGGTGGCCTCTTATTACCGCGTCTAGCCAAGGCACTCGGAAAACAAAAAAAAGTGGCGCAAGGATATCTTAGTGAAGGGCTAAGACTACTCTTTATAATAGCTTTGTTTGCAGTCACCATTTGCCTTACGAGGAGTGAGGGCATCATACATTTAATAGCAGGTCGTGGTTATGAGCCAGCAGCACCACTCCTTAGAATTCTAAGCCTGGCTCTACCAATAATGTTTCTTGGTAATCTTTTTGGCTTTACCCTTGTTGCGCTTGGCAAGCAAATTTACCTTCTTAAACTTTATATGCTACTTGTTGGTCTTAATATAGTTATGAATCTTATTTTCATACCTTCTTTTGGGGCAACAGCGGCGGCCTGGACTACAGTTGCGACTGAAGGCATATCGGCCGCAGCCGCCGCTCTAGTTGTCTGGCGCCTGATTCATCCTCGGGGGTCACTTCTTATTGTTGTTAAAGTTTTATTGATCAGTCTGACCACGGCGGGATTAATTACTTTTGTTATGCCGACTATAAATCTCATACTGCAAATTATTATCGCGGCTATATTCTACTTCGCTGCTAGTTTTTATTCAGGGGCTATATCAAAACGACATCTACGTTTGCTGAGTTCTCGTCATGCCAGTTAGCTTTTAGATAGTTCATATGGATGTTGATCTAATTATACCGACATATCAAAATGCGAAAGTGTTACCACTGACCCTTGCTGCGCTTAACACCCAAGAAGTACCGAGGGACTGGCAAGTCCGTCTTATCATCAGCGATGACGGATCAACCGATAACACTAATCTTGTGCTTAAACACCATAACTCAAAAAGCCGCTGGCCCTGTGAGATAATCTATGGGCAACATGCCGGCGTGGCAGCGGCTCGTAATCGAGCTATAAAAAACTCTTCGGCTGAGATTATCTTCTTATTGGGCGCCGATATTATTTTGAGGCCTGGTGCATTACTCAAACATCTTTTATTTCATGAGACTCATCCTGATGTTAAGGCAGCTGCTCTTGGTATGATCACCTGGGATCCACGTCTTCAACCAACGCCGCTGCTGGACTGGATGATTCACGGTGGACCACAAAACAATTACGACTCACTTCTTGGTGCTCTGACTGCAGACCCACGTCATTTCTTTTATGGATCTCATCTTTCGTTAAAGAGAACCATGTTTCGCAAGGAATTGTTTTCGGAAGTATTCACACGTTATGGTTGGGAAGATCTTGATTTAGGACGTCGCTTGGCTCGTCTCGGTCTCATTTTACACGTCTTGCATTCTGCTCGAGCTGTGCATCAGCACCGCTATTCTGTCCAGATGATTGGGGCACGTCAACGTGCCAGTGGTTATGGGTTACATTTATTTCAGAGTCTTCATCCGAACGAATTCCTGATACCAAAAGTGTCTGGTAAACATCGTTTTTTATATGTCCTAGTTGTTTATACCGGACTTTTACCTCTCATTGGTATTGCGCTGCAAGTATTTAATCAAATTAGTTTACCTCGAACCTTTCGTCTCTTCACTCACCTGCACACTTGGTTGGGGATAATAGAAGGGTCAGGAAAGACCCAAAAATCAGGAAATACGCATACTTACCCCTAATTATCTTCTTTTATCCACAAAGATATCAACAGAAATATGCCCAATGAAGTGAATTTACAGGCTACATCTCATCTAAGGCGTTATCATATTATCTTGATACATTTTGGCAGGGTTGAGACAACGCAAGCGGCGATCGAGTCCCTACGACGCAGTACAAAAAAGGCAGATTCAATTATTATTATTGATCACGCTATTGAACCGTTAAATATGGCACTTTCGCAGTCTGAAAAAGTGATTCGGCCGAAAAAAAATGCAGGCTACGGAGCCGGTCTTAATGTAGGATTAGGTGTGCTCTTTTCTCAAAGTCTAAAGCCCCACGACATTGTTATTTGTATGAACAACGATGTTCGAGTTGCGACCGACACCCTATCTGAACTGGAAGATTGGTGGATTAATCATCCAAAACCGGCTCTGGTCGGTGCCGTGTACGCATATATAAACATTTTGACTGGCCGATCTACACTGCAGAAAAGTCGGCAGCGGAATTTATTTTCATGGTGGCAATTGTCTTACATACACGGATCTTTTTTCGCAGCACCATTTGAAGTATTCGCCGCTGTGAGCGGTGTTCCGACGCAATACTTTCTATATTGGGAGGATGTTGCCTTAAGTCAGCGTGTTCACCTGTTGGGGTATCCGCTAGTTTCTATCTCAAAACTTAGTATTAAACATAATGATGATGCTGAAAATGTAGTCGCAAATGATCAGCTCTATTATTTGGTTCGTAATGGCGCCTTTTTTCTGGAACATGAAACAAATTTCCTTCTGCGCCGTTATTGGTGGACCATAAATCGGATGCGATACTATTATCATCGTTTCATAAGTCGCAAGCTGATTGTGTGGCAAGCCTTACATGATGCATTAATGGCAGTGCAGGGGCCTCGTCCGACCACTTAGTTTGGCTCACTATGTCTGTTGGAACAGTGATCGTCACTTATAATTCTGCCCACTTGCTCGCTTCTTGTATTCGCAGTCTTTGGGCTAACGACGTGACTGACATTATAATTGTTGATAATGCGTCAACTGATAATACTGTGGAGGTCGCTCGTGGGCTCGGCCTTTCTCCAATTTTTTTAGCCAAAAATCACGGTTTTGCCGCCGCCTGTAATATTGGTGCGTCTTTATTAAACAATGACCTAATATTATTTCTTAATCCTGATGCGTTGCTAACTCCAAAAGCTCTTATGAAAGCAGGGCGTCATTTCCAGAACTCCGCCAGTTTAGGCGTGGTTGGTTTATCTTTAACGGCCACTGATGGCTCTGTAGAAATAGCCGGATATGGCAGTGAAGTGACGTTAGCACATCTGATCAGACGCCAAACAATATCTCAGCCACGAATTACTGTCCCCAAGGTTGTTGGCTGGGTATCAGCTGGCGCGCTATTAATACGGCGTCGCGCATTTGTGCAGGTTGGTGGGTTTGATAATCAATTCTTTATGTATTGGGAAGATGTTGATTTGTGTAAACGGCTACGAATGAAAAAGTGGAACATTATTATAGAGCCTAACGCGCGTGTCGAACACCAGCGTGGAGCCAGCATGTCCGATTTAAATAAGAAAACTCGGCTCTATGATATCTCGGCTGACAGGTACTTTAGGAAGCACTATGCTACACCGATATGGTTGACACAGCGTCTCTTGCGTCGCTTGCACCGTATACGCTCACCGTTGGTGCAATAACCTTAGCTCTAGCGGCATGGTTGATACGTCTGCCACTGTTGGCCATGGTCGCTTTATCAGTTTCGCTTATAATCGGCCAAAGCCTGAGGTGGCCATTGCCCGGGCAAGGAGGCGGGGTTTTGTCTAGTGATCTAGTCGTTATTTTAGTGATTTTAGCAGCTCTACTACAGTCATTTTTTCAAAGAAAAGAATATTATCCACTGATTTCTAATTCTCATTTTTTGAAGAAATATCAACTATCAAATTATCAAATTCCTCAATATCATCTCCGTGCCTTGTCAGTCAGCCATCTATTCTTACCGTTTATTGTTTGGAGTCTTTTTACTCTGGTTATTAATTCCGATCGTTATGAACTGTCTGAATTAGTGGTAGCGGCCGCCTATTGGGTCCGTCTTACAGGCTATCTATTATTACTACCGAGCTTATTGGTTCTCATAGGTAATCGCAGACTGTTTCATTCAGTCTCAAGATCATTAGTTCTGGCCATCACTGTGATAGCTGTACTTGGTCTTGGACAAGTTCTATTAATACCGGACTTGTCTATTTTAAAGGGTGGTTGGGATCCTCATAATGGACGGATTGTCAGTACCTGGCTTGATCCTAATTTTCTTGGCGCATTTCTTGGCCTTGGACTATTCTTTTTCTTGGTTCGCACGGCACCTATGTGGCTGGAACGAAAAAAAATATCCTGGTTTATTTTCAACCTTGTTGTTATTGTCTTGGCGTTAGTTGGTACACAATCACGCAGTACACTGGTGGCTCTTAGTGGAACAATAATTCTAATATCGCCGGTAATCATTTTGCGTCTAATTCATCGCCCGCGAGGCCATAATCTTATTATGATTTTGGTATTTAGCAGTACATTTATCATTATTAGTCTGGTTAGCATTCTGATGCTTGGTGAAAGAGCCATGGGACTTATAACATCTGATGCAACCGTTCAGTTGCGGGCTGAGTCTTTAAAGCAGGTGTGGCAGATAGCCCGCGAGCAGCCCCTGTTTGGGATCGGTTATAATGCCTATCAATTTGCTGCTGCCCAAGCCGGCCTTAATTCAGATTATCAAATACATTCTCGCGCTGGCGCTGACAATAGCTTGCTTACGCTACTTCTAACGACAGGATTAACAGGTGTTTTTCTTTTCATGATTCCCTGGCTTAGCCTGGCTATATTTTTTGTATCCTCCTGGCTTCGCCGCGGTCATATATTATCTCTGGCAGCAGCCACCAGTATAATTTTTTTGTTTTTGCACGCCCAGTTCGTTAATAGTTTTCTCTATAGCCATCTTTTAATCATGCTGGCTCTGATTTGTGCCTTGGCCGTGGCCTCAAGCTTGTTTAGCGGTAAAATCGCAAAGCTCTAAAAAATTCCTATGAACAAGGATAAGAGCCTGACTAAGATTGACACAGGTAATATTTATGACTGGGCAGTGATTGGTGCTGTATTTCTTATTCCCTCATATCTTATTCGATTCACGGTTGCCAGCATACCAACTAATATGTTTGAAATGATTATAGTCAGCTTGGCTATAGTTGGCATTATACTAACAGCAGTTCGCCATAACTGGCACGTGGCGTGGAAAAAATTACCTCATCCATTAATTATCTTTGTTGTTTTGTTTCTTGCAGCGTCTTTTTTGAGCACATATATTTCGGCCAGCCCACGCGTTAGTCTTGGCATATTGAAAGGCTGGATTGTTATTCCTCTTTTAGCTGGCTGGCTAGTTTGGGTACAGGCGCAAACTCAACAAAATAAAGTTTTAAGCCGATTTACTAATACTCTGCTTTTATCCGGGGTGTTTACAGCAGTCGTTGGACTCGTTCAATTAAACACTCTGCCCAGGGTACAAAGTATTTATGATGTGCCAAATTCCTTAGCCTTGTGGCTGTCCCCTTTAGTTATGATTGGGGCCTGGCAAAGTCTGACCCAATCAAATTCTCGTCTACTACCTTTAGCCACGGCAATTTTATTTGGAGCGCTGCTTGCCACTCAATCCACGGCTGGTCTTAGCATCGTTATGCTCTGTTTAATAGGTGGTGTTCTGCTTTGGCGTCCGCCCTTTACTAGGCGCATCATTGTTTTTTTAATTGCTCTAACTAGTTTGACGTTTTCCCTCCTGTTTAGTACCGGTCGGTTAGAATATCTAGTAGCACCCTTGTACAACGAAAAAATATCTAATTCTATTTCAGTCCGAGGGCAATTATGGAGTGTGGCCGGATATCTTATTATCCAAGAAACACTTTTTGGTTTGGGCTTGGGACAATTTGAACCGGCATATCAAGCTGTGCTTCACAAACGCTTGCAAGCTTTTGCTGAGTGTGGGGACTTGGCCAAGTGTAGTTCGATAAATATATTAAAGATTGGAGCATGGTCTTTTCCATTCAGTGGTGGAAAACCATTGCCTGAATTTGTCTTCCGCGATCCGCATAATTGGATTCTCTCATTTTGGCTTAATACTGGCCTGCTTGGCTTAATTAGTTTTATAGGTTTGCATGTTTGGCTGGCAAGAAAGTTTTTTCGAAGCAAAGTTGTTGATGCCCACACGCAAGCCTTGGCCTTGGCTGTACTTAGCCTGCTATTATTTGGCCTGGTTGATACTATTTATTGGAAGAATGATTTAGCAACCTTGCACTGGATTCTCATTGTTTTACTAGCGACAGCCTTACAAACCAACGAGAGAAGGATTAATAGTGTTTAAGATAATAAATGAAGCCAGGGCCAACATGATACCCAGTAATGCGGATGCTACGATGGTTTTAGCTGAGCTGATTCTCTGGGCATTACCGCCGGCAGTCATATAAACATAGCCACCGACAACGACGGCAATTAGGCCAACACTGACAATGACAGCAATAATAATGTTTGCCAACTGCGATACAAAAGCCCACAGGGGGGATAATTTACCCTCACCGCTGACTTTATATTTTTCGACAACATCACTGATGCACTTACCTTCTCCGGAAGGATCATCTTTAAAACCAGGCAACGGCACTTCGAAGCGTCCAAAGGTACATGTCGGTGTTGGACCCTGTGCTTCAGCTAAGGGTATATTCGTAAATAAAAGTGCCAGAACGGTAAAAGTTAAAGCGATTCGTCGGTGCAATTGGGACATTGTCATATTCATAATAAGCCAAACCGTTGAGCAATAATGACAATGTATATCACAGACATAGCCGCACTAAAAAATAAAATGATCGAAGGCAATAAAGACAATAAAGCGAGGATTATAACAGCAACAATTGCCAGCCATGGATTTTCAACTGCCTTTTGGGCTACATTGCCGGCAACGGCACCGGCAAGAACATTGCCGCCAGTTAGTGCTGTCACAGCTGAACCGCCTGCCAACTTAGCACCGACGCCGGCTGCTTGTTTTATGCCTGACTTAGACCTATCGCGCCGGCCAAAAGTTTTAGCCGCCTGAATCCCTTGACCCATTAATCCAGATGGAGACTTTCTGGATTTGTTTTGGGCAGTATTTTGACGCTGGTGTAATCTAGCTGCCTGAGCCGCTTGTTGTGTGTTGGGCATAGCTATACTTTTTCTGCTTGTCCCTGCTGTCGTGCTAATTCTCGCTTAGCAGCTTCAATGGCCAGCACCTGCTGTGGATCTGATGTAATCACTTGATCCTCAGCGTAACTTGCTACCACCTTCAGAGCGACGTGCTTTAAACCGGCAAAGAATATACCTTCCCCGACATCGCTTTCGAGCAATCTAAATTTTTCATGGTCTGTCAAATAAAATACCTCAGCCAGTAAATCAATGGCCGCCGGCGATTGACGCAGCAGTAATTGCAGTGATGAGTTGGTAATAATTGGCTTGCCGTACTTCGATCGCAAAAAATCAGTGATATCTTGGGTGATAGTTGTGATGCCGAGATAATATTTACGGGCGCGCTTTGCCATGGAAAACATAAATTGCGCCGATTCCTCGTGAGCTAGCAGTGTCCAGGCTTCATCGACAATGAGCAGACGCTTTTTTAGATTCGCTCTCACTCGGTTCCAAATGAAGCCTAAAATAATATACATCGCAATCGGCCGCAGAGCGTCTTCCATGTCGCGAATGTTGAAGACGATAAGTTGTTTATCAAGATCAATGTTTGTCGGACGGTTAAACACGCCAGCAAACGTACCTGAGACATATCGTTCCAACCTTGTGGCCACACTTTTTGCCCCTTCCATGTTAGTCACAACATCATAAAAGTCTTGCAGGGTGGGTACTTCAGGTTTCTGCCAGCGCGCTTCCTTGGTAATGTCTTTGATGGCGTAGGTTTCCCAAAGAGCGGCATCAACAATTGATTGTTCTTCAGGGGTTAAGCCAGCAACCATTAACGCGATCAGACCAGCGAGGCGAGTTATATTCTCACGTAAAACCGCTTCTGGAGAATCATCTTCAGCTAATTCGGGCAGATCAAACGGATTAATACGATTATCAGAAGCAATCGCAATTCTTAAGTAAGATCCGCCGACAGCATCTGCCAAGTAGCGATACTCTTGTTCTGGATCAATAACCATCACTTCTGTGCCCAACATAAGACTGCGCAAAATCTCAAGTTTCACAGCATAACTTTTACCGGCTCCGGATTTTGCCAGGATGACCATGTTAGCGTTTTCCAGGCTGAAACGGTCGAATAATATTAGACTATTGTTGTGGAGGTTAATGCCATAGAGAACGCCTGAGTCGCTGGTTAGATCTGCGCTGACAAACGGGAAACTTGTCGAGAGAGGAGACGAGTTAAGGTTGGTATTAATAACCAACTCATCATGGCCGATCGGCAGGGTTGAGGAAAACCCCTGTTCCTGTTGAAAAAGGGCGGGCTTTGCATAAACCAGACGTCCTTCTAGGAGCACTTCAACTTGGGATACAACTTGCTCAAGATCTTCAGCAGAATCGGCATAAAGAGTGATATACAGTCCAAACTGAAAGAAACGTTCCGTACCTTGAACTAAGCGATCGCGCAGTTCTTCAATGTCCCGGTAGGCAGTCTCAAGCTGTGGATCTCGCACCTTACCTGATTCTGCTTGCATAGAAATAGAAGCGGAGACTTGGGTGGTACGTTTGCGTAATTGCTTTAAGATTGTGGCCGAATCTTGTGGATACACAAACATAGATACATCAAACTCAATGTCGTAATTCACAATTGGCGAGAACCAATTCGTATCAAGATAACGCGGATAAGTGGTGACAAAGAGGGTTGTTGCGTATTTGCCATCGATCTCGATATTTTGTGGAGTAACCTTAAAGGCAGCCGGCGCAACAATATCGCGCAGACTTGATATCCCCTCTTCGAATTGCTGCATGGTTGCTTGAGCCCTGACAGCTTCTTCAGGGTTTTCTGTCTTCTTTTTTCCGCGAAGGAAGCTTGTCACGTCGCCTACAACACTCATAGATAACAGTATAGCAGTGATTACATTAAATTCAGCAGGACAGTGAATTTCAGCCGAGATAATTGGCTAATGACCCAGTTTATCCACACCTGCTAGCTAAATTCCTCAACGCGCAGCTGAGCCGCATTTTTAAGACGTTGGTTTCGGCTAGTTATTGGATTATACATATTGTAGTAGAGCTCTAGTAATTCTTGCGTTTGTAATGGTGCTAGCCGCAACCCAAAAGCCTGTAAACCTATAGCTACTTGATTCACTCTCTGCATTAATTGAGCCCGATTGTGTTCAAAATCGGTGTCATTCATGACATGTTTTCCGGTTGCTCCCTTGACTCCTTTCAAAATACGAGAGAACGGGCCCTCCTTTTTACTTTGCTGTACCGAGAAAGGAATTGTTATAAAAAATGATTTAGTCATAATGCTGCTAGTTTTGACCAGTTCGGCAATGAAATTGACGTACTCGTCCATCTGTAAGCGCAGTAATTCATTAGGTTGTTTCTCCCGCAATTGCTTAATTTCCTCCAAATACGGGGTGATATCCATTTTGCGGGAAGTAATTGTAACTTGAACCGGAAAATCAAGAGAGTTAAGAAATTCTTGATAAGCGTAAATAATAGCATCCTGCTCGTCTTGGCTCTTGAGCGCAAAATTAACGGATGAGGCCATCATCGTCGCTCGCATCGTGCCATCATTTAAAATGGAGACGCCGTCACGGATTTCTGCCACGCGAACAATCGATTGCGTTGGCTTTCCTTTAACTTTTTTATGTTGCATTTCTTGGGCCATAAGATGATTTTTAGCGGCTAGACCTAATGATACTCTTTTTTTGCGGCCAGAGCCTTATTTTTCTTGACTACCTTATTGTTATTTGGCGTTGTTTCAAATGGGTCTTCTAAATCTTCACCAACAATACTGCCGCCAGCTGTTAAGATACGGGACTGTTGGGCGAGCGAAGTAGTTTCTGATACCAAAGGTTTAAGATCCTCCTGCCAGATTTCGTATTCACTTCCTTTGACCGCCAAGAGTTTTGGTTTAGAGGTACGCCGCCACAGAAACAGCTGTCCTCGCGAGATAAACTGAATACTATAACCGATCATCGAAAATAATGATTTACCATGAATGCGGACATGAGCGAACGCGGCCGCGATGCCAATTACCGGAATGGCAATTGTTACAAAAAGTGAAATGTCGGAGGTGAGATAAACTGGCACGAGCAACATGGCGGCTACGATGTACATTAGAAATTGCTTGACCGTGAACGGACCGATTACTTTGTCCTCGATGTCAACGAATTGTGGGACCTGATATCTCATGGGCAAAACTTTACAAAACACAAACTTGTACCAAATTCCAAACAAAGCCCAATAATTTCAAACATTTCAAACTCCTTCCTTAATTGATTCAACTGCCTTATTAAGGATAGCAGACAAAATGTTACGCAGCTCATAAGTCTCTTTAAGCAATCGCTTAATATCATCATTGAATCCTGTATTTGCCTCCGCAATAAGTTCAAGCCAATGAGCTGTTTCCTTAGCCTCTTTTCGGGCGATTCTCAGGCGGTGCATAAAGTCCTTTTTACTTATAGCTTCATTGGCTTCTCTATAGTTTGCTCCCACCGATCCCGCTGAGCGTACGATTTGATCAATTAAGCGCCTATTTATTACATTCTGTGGCAGGATCTTACACAATTGAATAATCTGTTTAGCAAAAGTGGTTGTTCTCAGCTCAAGGTCTCGATATGGGTTTGTACGATCGTTCATTGTCCTGTGTTTTGGTATTGTGTTTTGTTTGGCCTTTGTGTTCTGGGCCTTGGGTTTTGTGGAGGTATTATCGGTGGCGGCACAGGTGGCTTAGGCCGGTTTTTAAGGTCTAAAACATTACGGGCTCCCCCCTTCAATAAGGCTTCGGGGGGCAGGCCCCCTTGGTTTGCAGCTTTTCTCTTCTCCAAGTACTGATTTAAGTCCAACATTACCGGCGCAAACAGGTCGCGCTCAATTTCGGTGGCGATGGCTTGGGATTTGTCGTTTGCCAAACCCAGTTCGCTGGATAAAACCGCTCCCAACTTAGCCAGTTCAATTTCACCGATGGCCACTTTTAAAATTAAGAGGGCTATTGGCATTACCGACGACGACGGGAGTCCATGAATCTTCGCGAGGCCCTGGATAAAAGATCCGGTCTGGGCGGCAAAGAGCATCTGTTTAACCGCCGCCGGCGTTTTCAAACCCGCCAAAATATAAGCCTCCTGCTGGTTGGGTGGGAGAATAATAGTCGAGTTGACCGGTATGCTATTGTAGGCGATGCCCATTGGTTAAGTTAACTTCTTACCTTCCACTAGCTCCTTATCGGCCGTGTTAATCGTACTG
The DNA here is from genome assembly GCA_964372635.1 of uncultured Candidatus Saccharibacteria bacterium. Classification (GTDB taxonomy): domain Bacteria; phylum Patescibacteriota; class Andersenbacteria; order UBA10190; family UBA10190; genus CAYJQW01. The sequence continues at coordinate 14,533 of CAYJQW010000008.1, read as the reverse complement.
TTCAGAGTCTTAATGAGTCTGGCTTTGTCTTGCGACCTAATTTTGGGATCAGCATGTTTGTCGATTGTCTTTTCCAAATCGTTCCGCTCCTGTTCTGTAAGTTGCTTCATTAGATTGACATTTGCTACTAGGCCTTCTAGCTGTGACATATTAGCGTTGCTAGCAGCGAGGCTGATGTTTGCAGGGTTGGCCTTATACAGTTTTTTCGTGAAATTATGGTCAGAAAGTTGCCGGCTTGAAATATCATCCATGGCCGTCAATGGGCTGCTGGCCAGATCACTGGCAGTCTTTTCACCTTCTGTTTCTCTTCTCTGTCTAAGTTCTTTTTCCGCCGCAGTTTCAGGTTTGAATATCTTAGCGCCTCGTTCATAACCTCTGGCCGCCGCCGATTTTTTGCCGAACACTCTTTCAGCACCGGCGCGAACGACTCCACCTGCATATTCATAAGGAGCCTTATAAAGTTTCTCGATGCCTTTCTTGGTCGCAAAGCTAGCTCCGCGCGCGCCGGCAATTGCCGCTCCTGCGGCAAGCGATACACCCCCGGTCGGTATGGCCAGCGCGGCACCAGCCAATATTGGGTGCTGGGCTGCAACTTGTCCTATTTGTTTGCCGCGTTTAGCGGCAAAACTAACAATTCCATTCGCGCCGACAGCACTAAGTTTTCGTGATGCCAGAGCGGCAGCCATAAGCATGGCAAATGTTAAGAGAACGTTAAAAATGCCATTTAAGAAATTTCCATCCTTTGTTAGGCTGCCGCTATTCGGAATGGTTATTAGAATAAGGATAAAAAGAACTATTGGACCATAAATGACCCACTTTATGAAGTTAGACCACCACCATTTCCCGAAACCGGAAGTCTGGGGCAGAACTAAAGAAATATAAGCTATCGGTGAAACGATAAGCAATAAAATTAGGATAATATGACGTGCTAATAGAAGCAGGGCAACTAAGCCGAATCCAAGAGCCATCATCCAAATAACCAGAGTTGCTTGCAATATGCGGAAAGGTGTCTCCCATGTCCGGGGTAAATTGAGTCTATTAACAGTTATGCTGCCTCTGGTTACTGATTTAAAGACGGTATTAAAAGTTCCAGAATTGTTTAGTATAGCAAATCCGATATTATCGACTCGATCTAATTTACCGCCAACTACAGTGACAAGCGCGGCATTAGTTAATCTAGATGCATCAATTAATATTCCGCCAAGAACCAAACTAAAGTTTATTAGCAGGGCCGCAATAAGTAATCTGGGCAAAAGACGGCGGATCCCGCCTGAGCCAATATCAAGTTGCACGGTTGTGGCAAAGGCAATAAATAGCAAAACGATAATAAAACCTAAATTTGCAATCCCTTGAACGAACGGCCAGCCTGTGCTTACAAATGGATCAGTGATGAATTGACCAGCCGTTAGCATATTTCCCGTGAGATAAGAGCTTACAGCAAGAATCCATAGGCCAATACTTGCTGCAACCATCATTGGTAATTCAAACGCATATAAAAGCCAACCGAGAGTTTTGTTAACTTCCGGAGTTGGACTCTCAACACTTCCTTCTTGGTAGATATTATCCCTTTCAGATTCAGGACAAAACATTATCTTCCTAATATTGTAAATCCAGGTGTGAGGCAGTGGTGGAGAAGGACGAAAATTAATTAAGCCCGGTGCCTCAACAGCAAATGTTTTACCAGACGGGACCGGTATAACGTCAGTAAGACTAGGAAATTCTTTGCCGCCCAGTGTAGCACCTAGTAATCTAGTTTTATAAATTGATCGAGCTTCACATTGAAAGCCATCGCGCAAAGTACTTGCATGAATTTTTGAATTATAAATGCTTAAAGATGAAACTTCGACGAACTCATCAGCGGCTCCGATCTGAGCAACAGCGATCTGTGGAAAAAAATTTCCAATGCCGATAGCAACAAACATTACATAAACAAGGTAACGTTTTTTTAAATATTTAGTCGTCATACTTCTCATTACAATGGACAGCCAATTTTAAATACAGAACACATAAAACTTGTCGCCTCAATGACTAATTTGTCCACTAGACTTAAGGGGACACAAAACCCGCAATTACTAGTTGTACTACTACCCGAGTTTACGTCCTTTAGATATATATCATCGGTTAGTGCCTTTAAGGCATCAACTGATCCGGCCTCTCTATGAGGGGCAATCGGGTTTGTGTCTGCGCTTAATTCAACATCCGTTGCTTTTAAGTAAGTTGAATACAATGCATTGAGAACTGTCGTTAAACTTCCACTAAAAGTTCCAGCGGTGCTGCCAGTTCCTCTTCCCGCAAGACCGACTGAGTTTAATAAGGCGCTGCCGACACTATCAAGAATTCCAGCAACTTTTCTCTCTGAAGGTGCTAGTGCTACCGGGGCGGCTGCAGGAACAGCAGTCCCAATCTTTGGTCGATTAACCAATTCTGTTCGACCGGGTACAGATTCCGCTGTTGCCGGTGCGTACTTCAAATTCTGATCTTGGTTAGCAATAACATTGGCCAAAGCATTTATTTGAGCTTCATTTCCTTCCTTGGGTACAGTGATAGTTTCAGTAACACCTTTAAATACTGTTACACCATTTTGTTTTTCGCTGGATACATTATTTTGACGAGTAGCCACAACTGAATTTTGCGCCGCTTTTTGGGCTAGCTCGGCCTTGCCTGCCCCATTGAGGGCTGCCAATTGGAGAGATGATGGCAGCTGAATCAAGGATCCTATAGCATCAGTTATGTCTTCTACAGTCTCAATATTTTTCTTCGAGGCATATCCAGTCGCAGAACTATTAATATCCGATAAGGCATAGGTGTCGACCTTATCATTTGATGCATAAGTAACATGGTTAGCAATGTTTTCAAAAGATTTGGCTACAGCGGGATCTTTCGCTGCCGTTTCTCTGGCATCGGCCACAAACGAATCAAACGGAACAGTCCGATTAGGTTGAGGGTTTGATTTATCAGCATATTTTTGACGCAGCTTTTGATCCTGGCTATTAGGATCATTTGATGAGGAAAGGGCTGATTTGCCAGCGTCAGTTACTTGGCTTGCATACTCAGTAATATCATTTATAAATTTTTCATTGGTGAAAGAAGACCTTTCAGTCGATGAGCAGCCCGGTCTTTGTAGGGCTTCACAGAAGACGCGAATAACTTCGTCAGTGTAAGTGCGCCGAGCAGCCTCTATAGCAAATTGATTAGCCAGATAGGCTGTCCAAATATCGTTGCCTTCCAGGGTAATACCACGGGTTAAAATACTGGAAAGTTTTGTTTCCGTAGATGTCACTCTCTCATCGGTTTCAGGGGGTAATCCGGCCTTTTCTCGATTGGCCTCTAATTGTGAGCGGGAATTGTCTCCGGTGGCCGGCTCAACATAATCAGCTTGGTCTAGAGCAGCCAAGAGATTAAAAAAGAGTTGGCGCTGACCAATGGCCGTGTAGAAAACGGCATGTGGGTCAGCCAAAACTGGGCGCGAGCCAGATAAAATACTGCCCACGAAAACCACTGCCATAATAATAACTATGCGAAGACTCCTATGCATACGACCTCTCATATCGATGACTTACAGTATAGCGTGAAAAGGGCTGTTTGTGCTCAAATAAAAATATGTCATCAAGCTATAGTTCATGCACGATTCCTAGTCGAAGTATCCTTTAAGTTTCATTTCTTAATGAAGATTATGATGCTAATAAAATTGCAAATTAATAATGCACCGTCGTAAAGGTATCTGTATTCCTTAAAATACAAAGAACAACTTTGTTATTCATCGCCCCTAAAGTAATCTCTAATGATTTATTTACTGCGACAGCCGATTTATTTCATTAACAATAATTGGGTAATATTGGCGGTCAATGGTATCAAGTTGACGAATAGCAGTTAAGGCTTTAACCCGATCAGTATTCCATAATGCAATTTGATCAAACGTGGCTGCAAGCAATTCTGTATAGCCTATCAATACTTTATGTAAGCTTAAAGCTTGATTCGGAACTGGTAATGTTAAGAGTTTTTCCTGAAAGATTCTTACTTGAGTGGCCACGTTTTGAATACCACTTGGGTTACCGGTCTGAATTAGGCCATTCATGGCCGTGTTAAATAAAACGCTATTTGAGATGGCATCATAATTACTCGCCGTATTAAGATAAGTTGCGACTGCATTAGCATCATCAGAACTGGCTTTTAATATGCCAGAATCTTTAGCTGCAGGCAGTTTGGTAATAATCGGCTGATCTTGAGCGTAGGCAAACATTGAGGCCACGCTTTTTTCCTTATCGGGCGTCTTTTGGTCATAGGCTTCGGTGAGGTTTGTATTACCTCCTGTCAGATCTAGGCCATCCTCAAAAAATTCATCGATTTGTAGAGGTGCGGCCGCGAGCGGCTGAAGATTCTGTTGAGGCTTAAAGCCGGCTGGCAGCAGGTCATTCGGCCCGGCGATCGTTGGATTGTGATTGGCTGCTACCTCTTCGCCATCCTTGAAACCATCACCATCGGTATCGGATAAATTGGGGTTAGTACCCCAAACAGCTTCAAGTGCATTGGTTAAACCATCAGCATCATCGTCCCCTTCAGGATTAGCGATCTCTGGTCTGCCCTCGGGCGCTAAGTCTAGTTGTCCGGGCTGATCCCCTGTTTCAGTGTCAGAAATATTTGAATTTTGACGGACACTGCGAACAATTAGTGTCACCGTGCCGGCCAGGACACTTACGATCAAGATTATTAGGATTATTATAATTAACCGGCGCGACATAGGTCATTAAGAAATAATAGAAAGTAACTAAACAACATACTTAGTATACTGCATTTTCGGTTGATTATTCGCTTTGTTAATTTTATGTATTTGGGTCACGTGATTACTATTTATTTAAGATCGTATTTTTTCTCAAGGGCAGCTACTTTCAAGGCAATATCAGAAAAGACTGCACCTAAACTATCAATGTTCTTTGAAGCAATCAGTCCTCCAACAAAGTCGTTATCAATGTCGCGCAACAATTTTACGTTAGAGAGCAGAGCTTGGGTGGCGGCTAGGAGTGTTCGGTGTAAATCAACAACTTCAGCAGGTATTTTTAAAGCCTTAAGTGTACCTAAATTTTGTTCAAGCGCTTCGACAACGATTTTCATCGGCTCAATATTGAGTTGAAGCTGGGCTGTAAGCGCCGTCTCAACATCGTCATTTGTTACGGGACGCAGTGCCTTATTATGGCCTGGTGAAATGCTGTCTAAATAGGCACTAACCTCGGTTTTACCTGTGGCCGGATTGATCTGCAAACTACTATCCGGGATTTGTGGTAGCAGCTCCCCCCGTTCTTGCTCAATAAAGATTTCTAGTTGCTCCTTACTTAAAATGTTTGCGCGGTCAATATCGGCGGGCAGACTGGCTAAGTACTTTTGGGTATACGTGCCAAGGTCCGGCACCAAACTTCCGGTTATGGGTCCTAGTTTATCACTACCTTCGCTGACAGCAGGTTTAGTTGGATCGCGACCCAATTGCAGCTCTTCCAGATCTAGGGCACCGTCTCCATCGGTATCGGAATTATTTGGGTCGGTGTTATAGAAAGATTCAAAAGTTGCCGACAAACCATCGCCATCAATATCCTCCTCGGCACCTGAGACTTTATCAGTGGCCGGTGTTACTTCTGGGGCTAAATTTTCGTTTGAAACCACAGCTCGGCTTCGCCACCAGGCTCTACCTCCCCAGTACAGGCCGACGAAGCCAATAATGACTACCACTGTCACGATCACGGCTTGCAAGGCTGCTTTGTTATTTTGCTGCATAAGACCAGTGTACTGTATATCAATTAATAATCGGTGTTTACTCTTTAAAAACGAATTTCTTTAGAATCGTTTGGCCCAGGCAGAGTATGCCGGTCGGTTTCTCGCACACACTGGGCAATATCCTGAAATGTGTCATGTCGGACAATTCTTAACTGAATCCCGGCAGCATTTTGGCAAAAGCGAATGCGACCATCGACAACGTCCGGTATCAATTGACCGCAACCACAAGAGCAATTAAATGCCCAGGTTGGGTCTCCCGGTGCGCCGGTGCAGGCATTACCAACCACACGTTGCTCATCAATTGAAGCATTGTAGGCCGCTGAGGAAAACAGATCTCTCGGATTAACGCCAATCAGTTCAGGGGGAGACACGTCAGTGCGAGTTGGGGCGTCTAGCGCCGATTGCAGGATAAACTCCGGATGATCACTTGATTCACACCATGTTGTCTCAACTCTTGGACCAAAATCTATTTCTTTCTGACAGTCGGCAGCTTTTTGTTTTGGTGTATCGAGAGCAATTTCCCATTGATTGAGACGTACTTCGTCATCAGTCCTTTCATCGACATCCTTGTGTTGTCTATACGGCAACATTAATTTTTCAAAAGTAGCCTCTTCAAGTCTTTGGACTGCTCGCAAGTGGTCTTCAAGTAACTTTTGGTTGCTGCCGGCTGCTTTCAAGGCACGGCCGAGACGATCTATCTCAGCGGCATAGGCTCCGACAGCTCCTACTTGTGTGCTTGTGAAATCATTTTCTCGACGAGAAAGGTTTGTGTCGTAGGCTAATTTTACTGGTGGTATGAGGCCACGCAGGCCAGCGTCTGTAGCCTCACCACAAGCATTGGTGATCGCCTCTCGTGCATTGGCTACGGCTTGATTAGCAATAGGATCAAACTTTTCCCGGCGCTTGTCTTGCATGGCCTGATATTGTCGGCGCAGGTCAGCTTGAGCTTGAGTTAAGCGTGATTTCCAACGAGTGGCTTGCTCTTCATAGGCCTCAGCTTTATTTCCTCCTTTGACAACACTTTGGACAAATTGCACCTGTTCTTGCCAATTTAGACGATGAATCGTACTCAGTTTTTTTCTAACGGCAATTACATTGGTCAGGCCTAATAACTGATTTTCATGAACGAGTCGAATGAAATCTTGTCCTGAATTGTAGAGGGGTAATATAAATGGTGCGGCCGGACGTCCTAGACGATTGAGGGCGTCATGAAATTCTGGAGTCGCAATAACGTCATCTTCGAGCACGCGGCACTCTCCGGGGACAATATCGGCAATGGCTTCTGCGAATCTAAGCCCTAAATTAGGTCGATTTGGTGTGCAGGCATCCGGGTCATTCGGTGAGCAAATCACTGGTTGTCTCACCGGGTCTTGGGACCGGCTAAAATTAACACCGAGGTTAGGTAGAATCTGTGTACAGCCGGCCTCAGATGGATCACAAATTATCGCCGGCTGCTTTGGCGGAATTTTACGACCGACAAAGTTTGGTGGATCATCGCAGCGGCCTGATATTAGCTGGCTAGTCAGCGCCCGCCCGGCTCGATTCTGGACGCGGGCATCGAGTTTTATCGAATCAGCTGGCCGATTTATAGTGAAGGATAAATTAAATTCATGACGCGCGTTGTGGCCCGCCTGAAGTTGCTCCAGCCGCCACGTTAATATTTTCTCACCTTGAATAAATTCGCTAGTCGGTGGATTTTCAGACGATGTGATATAGGTGAGCTCGAGTGGTATATCAACTGTTACGCTGACATCTCGGGCAATTGCTTCACCGGCATTACGAACAATTAAACGATAAGCGGCAACCGCGCCGTTTTCGACACAAGGATTTGTATTGACCAAAAAAATCTGCAAACTCTCGGCGGCAACTATAGCCTGAGCTACTCGCGGCTCCCTAGGATCCGTAGAAAAATCATTACCGCCGACATTTTTAATGAGGTATTGCGAATAATCAATATCTTGAGGTAGAGCGATACTTATTGGTTCGGCCGCATTCGAGAATGGAACAGCAAAGGTTGCAGTAAAAATTCCTAGTAGAGCCGCCAAGTTAGACATGTGTTCATCTTACATTGGCTATTAGTAATTCGTAATTCGCGATCCGTCGACCTAAAATCCAATCTGTATTTCCCAAAAGTATTGCCAAAGCACAGACAGCTCAATAGAAGAGTAAAAGTCACAAAGCAATAAAAACACAAATACCAAACAAAGCACGGTCTCCAAACTCACCAAAAACACAAACAGCGCTGTTTAGGCTTTGAGTCGTTTGTGTTTTGCTTGATCTTTCAAGGCTGTGTTTTGGAATGTTTGAGCTCTTCGTATTTGTGCTAATTTCTAGCAGTTGCCAGCACTTGTACTAATTTATGCCAAAGATAGAGACTTAATTCCTGCGGTCTTTGTGTTGGCCTAATACCGGCTATATTGAGTAACTTCCTAACCTGATCTCGTGACAAGTTGAACTTGCGGGACAATGTACCTGCAATTTGCTTTCTTTTTGACTGAAATATTGGTTTAGCTAAGTTAACTATGTTTATTTGTTCAGCACGAGAATATAAGGCGTGTGATTTAATCGCAATGAGTTCAGAATCAACTTTTGGCTGTGGCCAAAAACACCGAGCGGAAACTCTTTGCAAACGTCGAGCGGATCCCCAAAGCTGCACAACCACTGACAGTAAGCTCATATCAGGAGGAGTTGCAGTCAACCGTTGACCTACCTCCTGCTGCACCATAAATATTGCCTGTTCTGGCGGGTTAGGAGTTTCTGTTAAACGTCGTAGAATAAATCCTGATAAATTGTAAGGAATATTACCGACAAGTTGATAAGGTTTTTTACGCCATGACCATTCTGTATCCCGGATGTCACCTAAGACGAGATCAAGATTGTCTTGGGATGCCAACTCATTCTGTAGAATAGAGGCCAGGATCGGATCACGTTCAATTGCCCGGACACGAACATTTGCAGCCAGCAGGGCTTGGGTTAGAGTGCCAATGCCGGCGCCAAGTTCAGTCACAGTGGGTGACCCCTGTGTAATTTCTTCCACTGTTTTGGTGATTGGACTTTCGCATACCAAAAAATTCTGTCCTGACGTGCGTTTTGGAATGTGCTGATGGGCTTTGAGTAGATCTTGAATTACTGATATTTGTGTTAATGGCCGTGTCATAGTCTAAACAGCAGCCGAGGCAAGTGTTGTGCCATCGAGGGTTTTTACCCCGTAATTCGAGAAAACAGCCGTTATTAGGCTGCCGTGGGTTTGTATAACAGCGCCTTGGCCGAACACAGGATGATGAATGAGATCACCGACTTCAAATGATGAGTAAACTGAATCTTTAGTTGAATGATCTGGTAAAAGATCTGGTGTATCATCTAAGGAAATCTTTAAGATGGAAGAAGATAGATCGCTTAAAAAACGTGATGGTGTCTGTATCAGACGTTCGCCATGGAGAGAGCGATTACGGACATAGCTAATGTAGAGTTCCTTTCTTGCCCTTGTCATACCCACATAGAGTAAACGACGCTCTTCCTCAATCTGCGCTGGGGATTCAAGACTATTATGATGAGGCAACAGTTGTTCTTCACAACCGCCGATCACAACATTGTTGAACTCAAGCCCTTTAGACGCATGAAGCGTCATACATTTAACGGTATTAGAGCCTACTTTAACGTTATCTTGATCTGTTAATAGCGTGGTGTCATCAACAAATTGGCGTACATCTTTATAAGTGGCAGCGACTGATATGAGTTCATCAATATTAGCCAATCGATCTAACCCATCTGGTAGGTTTTTCAAATAGCTGTGATAACCACTTGTGCGCAAAAGTGTCTCAAGGACCGTCTTGACGGCATAATCTTGGATTTGGCCAACCTTTTCATAGGCTCGAAGTAATGGTTGAAAGGCTAAGTATTGTCGTGGACTTACGATCGACTGATCTCCCATGATCTGTCGCAAGGTTAAGCCGCGTTTCTTACTCTCACTCCGTAAGACCTCAACGGTCTTCGGACCAATACCACTTAGTAACACTCTTGCTAGTCGTTGTAAGGCGAGTAGATGGTTCGGATTTACAAGGAGGTTAAGTAGTGCCAGGGCATCCTTCACTTCTGCCCTCTCATAGAAACGGACGGCGCCAATAATTGTATAAGGCAGTCCTTGCTTCATTAAGGATTCTTCAAATGCCCGCGACTGAGCGTTAGTTCGATATAGGATAGCCCAGTCACCAGCAGAGCCACCGTTTTCTATGTGATCATTGACTCGTTGAGCGACCCAATCTGCTTCAGCCTGATCTGATTGCAAAGCCATAATTGAAACCGGTTGGCCAGCTGAACTGCTTGTCCAGAGTTCCTTATGCATTTGCTCCTTATTTTCAGAAATAACTTTGTTAGCTACATCTAAAATGGACCCACTCGAGCGATAATTTTGGGTAAGATAAATTGTCTTGGCATTAGGAAAAGTCTGCGTAAATCTTAATATATGGTCCACTTTAGCACCACGCCACGAGTATATTGCCTGGTAATCATCACCAACTGCACACAAATTGTGTTCCTTATTTAGTAAAAGGTGTAAGATACTATTCTGAACTGGATTCGTGTCCTGATATTCGTCAACTGAGAGATAACGCCATCGTCTCTGATAAAACTGGCGCACCTCCTGACTTTTTTGCAACAGCCTAGCTGGTTCAATGAGTAGATCATCAAAATCGTAGGCATCATGTTCATGTAAAAGTCTTTCGTAAACTTTATATGTCTCCGCCATGACATTTGCTTGGTCTGTTTTGGCCTCGCGCATGGCATCGTTTGGTCCGAGAAACTCATTCTTAAACGCCGAAATAGAATGAAGAACAAAACGTGGCGACCAATCACGAGCTGATAGACCTGATGATGCAAGAGCTTCTTTTATTAATCGTTCACTATCAGTCGTATCAAGGATCGAGAAACTGGCGCTGCGGTTCAAGTATTTATGCTGCTCACGAAGTAAACGAGCCCCAAGACCGTGAAAAGTACTTATTAAGGCTTGATTAGACGCTTCACGACCTATTAATTTCCCAATACGATCTCGCATTTCCTGAGCCGCTTTATTAGTGAAGGTAACGGCCAAAAGCTGATCTGGCTGAGCGAATCCTTGCTGGATCAAATAGGCTATTCTATGGGTTAGCGCCCGTGTTTTACCAGAGCCGGCTCCAGCTAGGACAAGAACTGGTCCGGAAACGGCATTGACGACACACTTCTGGGCTTCATTTAGGTCGGCTAAAGCATCAGTCATTGTATTGGGTAGTGTACTTCATGCGAAGACAGTCAGGATCAAAATCGCCAAATTACAGATAGTATTTGTCCACACGTGTGAGCTGGGAAACGGGTGTTTTATGAGCCTGCAGACCATTTTTGTCATTAGCACAATATATAATAGAAAGCGTCAAGATTGACTCACCCATTCTCCTCGATACAATGTTCTTCTGTACCAAATGCCAATTGGTCCTGACAAAGTAATCAGGGTTACATAAGCATATACAGCAAACACAACCGATATAAACCTTTACGTTTCATCAGGATGTGGCAATAGCCTAGTTTTAAGGGAGGAGGTGTCATATCCGTAAGAAAGGGCTGGAAGTCATTCCTAGTCAATTACAACCTCGGTCAGATATGACCGGATTAGAGCAAAATGAGAGTAAAGGCATACGTAATAAGACGCTCTGGACGAGGCGTGGGCTGTTTGTTTTGGACCGTCTTAAAAGGCTGTCATCTTTTTATCACAAGGTAATTATTAAGCCGCGTAAGCAATTATTTATGCATGCGGCCTTTTTTGGCTTAATTGCTACCGTATCTATTCAGGGACGCTCTATGACTGCTATAGATCACACCTCCCTCCTTTACACACTAGTTTCGGGAGAGGAAGTGTCTGAAGGACCACTGGATCCATCGGCCTATGCTCAAACTAATGCGCCTGGGATCGGTGGGGCACGGCTGGCCGCCGTTGACGCGGGATTAGGCGTTGATGTCATAACATTTGAAGATCCTGAGGTAATCTTCTCAGCCACTCTTGGTGGCAATGCTGTGGTGGCACCACTGCAGCCTAATGTGCCGGAGCCAGGCTCGGAAAGTCCGGTTGAGCCGAGCACAAAATCAAAAATATATACAGTTGAAGATGACGACACTATTGTCGGTATCGCGGCTAAGTTTAATGTCAGCACCAACACTGTACTCTGGGCTAATGGCTTAAGTTCCCGCGATACTCTTAAGGTTGGCGATCATCTTACCATCCTGCCTATTACCGGTGTTTTACATACAGTGAAATCAGGTGATACGCTTCTTGATATTGCGCAAGATTATGATGTTGAGGCTCTCGATATTAAAAGTTTCAACAATCTCACTGACAGTCATAAATTGTCAATCGGACAAAAACTGATTATTCCCGATGGGTCGATTGCGCCAACGTCAGCGCCGAGAATTGTCGACCGTAATGCGAAGATTGCTGATCGAACTCCAGATGGACCAACGCCGGAACCGATCAAGGCTAAAGGTACTGGTTTAATATGGCCAACTACCACCACACATATTTCTCAGAGCTTTCGCTGGGGGCATACCGGTATCGACATAGATAACCGCAGTCGTCCGTCGGTATATGCTGCTCTTGGCGGCACTGTCGAGTTCTCAGGCTGGCTTGGCGGCTATGGTAATTTGGTCATTGTGAATCATGGTAATGGTTTACAAACCTATTATGCTCATCTAGATAAAATGTATGTTGGCAGCGGTCAAGCTGTTAGTCGTGGTGATGCTGTTGGCAAGATGGGTTCAACCGGTCGTTCTACTGGACCGCATGTTCATTTTGAAGTTAGACAGAACGGTGTGCCGAGAAATCCTCTAGGTTACTTTGACTAGTAAAAGTTTCACCCCTCGATTAGTAGAAAAGAACAAAGTCCTATAACACCAGCCTTCGCCTTGGATTTAAGCCCAGGCTACGGCCGGCAAGAAAAATCCAAACAAACTACCAAAACTACCCCAAGCATAAACACCGACTGTACTGTTTTTGGGGAGTTTGGAGACTGCGCTTTTGAAATGTTTTCTGGTTATTCCTGATACTCACTATTTCCACGTCGCGTGAATATTCTTGGGAGCCAGTGTCGCCGCCGATGATATGGCCACAGCAGTAATGCCAGAGCGCTACCAAGAAGACCGACATTACGAATAAGAACTTGATCAAGACCATTGATGGCGATGATGCCAGTAAGATGTACCACTATCAACAAAGAGACCAGTCGAGAAAAATGACCAAAAAGGAGTAGTAAGCCGATGGTTGTATCAAACACGGCTGTTAGTTGCAGGGCGGTGGTCCGGCTAATACCTAGCGGAATAGTTTCGGGTAAATATCCAATCCAAGAATCAGCATGTCGGAACATATCGATGCCAATCCAGATAAATACCAATCCTAAACTTAGGCGCAGAATAATATAAGATAGACCATAACGACCGTAGCGCATGAACCTTATTATCTCGCAGCTCTAGAGCAGTATCAAGCTGGTCGTGTATAGACGTTTTTATTGTGCCTCTATTTGCTATAGTTTCAGTATGGATATGGACCCAAAATTTCTAATGGCTATTGGTGATGTTCTGCTTAACCTAGCCGCCGGATGGTTTGGGGCAGCCGCTCTAGCTATTGGCTATAAATTTCGTATACTTGGACTATCAGCATCAAAGAAGGGAAAGATATATGGGGAGATGTTAATGCCAAAGCAGGCATTGCTTTCGGCCTAGCTGTAATTACTCTACTGCTGACTTATATCGCCTTTTTTAAGTAGGGATAAAGCTGGATAACCCAAGGGTGCATACAGGCAAAAAAAATCCCTGCAGATAAGATTCTGCAGGGTAGGGTCAAAGTACGAATATCAGGAAACATTGGTTATAAGAAGTGAGTATTTATACAACAAAGCTCGAACTTATTTTACCGAAAATTGCTGAAAAAATCCAATCGCTCCGCCCCGCCGCCGCGCGGCACTGCCTCGCAGAAAAATTGCCTTTACATTTTTTGATTTTTGCCCCTCATTTTTTCTTCTAAAAGGAAGGGCAATTTTTCTACTCGGCTTCGCGCTGATGCGCGGGCGGCGGGGCTTCGCTTCTGGCTCGCGGGCAAGGCGTGGAAGGGTTCAAGGGGAGGAAACGCCTTGCCCGCTCTCTCAAAATGTCGGAGGGGATTTTTGGGCAAGAAAGAAGCCCCAGGGATATTATCCACTGGGGCTCTGTAAGGTGTCCGACAGAATCCTCGGATCACTGCTGTTGTGCGATCTTGAGAACCTCTCTGACCGCATCCGAGATGTTGAGCGTTCTAAACGCTTCGTCAATCGGTGCAACGAAGTGATACGCTTGGTGTTCGGTAGGACTGAGCTTGACTTCTCCGGGTGCGGTTTCGACGAGAAAGTTGAACTGCCTCGTCTTCCTGCCAGAGCCGGACGTGTAATCAAACAAGCCGAGATACGCAATAACCGAAATGACAGCAAGCCCAGTTTCCTCTTGCACTTCGCGAACAAGTGCCGTGAGCAGGTCTTCGCCTGCGTCCACGGTGCCGCTCGGAAGCTCGACGAGTCCGCCCATGAAATCGGACGGAAGTCGTTCGAGAAGCAGGAACTTGTCATCTTTACGGATGACCGCACCCACGACCAGTTTCTGGACACCTTCTTGTTGGGCAGTGGCGACCAGCTGTTTGACGATGTTGTCATCAATGTTTGACTGCATAGGTTTTCCTTATTTAACAAAAGAGTTTTAAAAATCTTTAACCACATTTTTCTTTACA